>NZ_JBGDOX010000002.1:256706-463018 GCF_046558195.1 Salmonella sp. 5800
CCGGCAGTCACAAAACAGTACCCGTCCGTAGGCCGGATAAGACGTTTCACGTCGCCATCCGGCAGTCACAAAACAGTACCCGTCCGTAGGCCGGATAAGACGTTTCACGTCGCCATCCGGCAGTCACAAAACAGTACTCGCCCGTAGGCCGGATAAGACGCTTCGCGTCGCTATCCGGCAATCAGATGAGCGTGATCAGGACACCAGCAACTGGTTCATACGGCGGATAAACTGGTTCGGATCTTCCAGCGTACCGCGTTCAGCGAACAGCGCCTGATCCAGCAGCAGCTCGACCCACTCTTTAAACTGCGCTTCATCCTCGGTATCGGCAGTGCGCTTGACCAGCACATGATCCGGGTTGAGCTCAAAGATGTATTTCACTTCCGGCACGGACTGACCGGCCGCGGCGAACAGTTTCGCCATCTGGGTGCTCATTTCATCCGCATCGGTGGTGACAATCGCCGGCGTGTCGGTTAAACGATGCGTCAGACGCACCTCTTTCACGCGATCGCCCAGCAGGGTTTTGACACGCTCCACGAATGGCTCAAGCGCCTTTTCCGCTTCTTTCGCGTTTTCGTCGACTTCATCCGCCAGTTTTTCGATGGACTCATCGGCTTTAGCGACCGACTGGAATGCTTTACCGTCAAACTCGGTCAGGTAGTTCATCATCCACTCGTCGATGCGATCGGAGAGCAGCAGCACTTCGATGCCTTTCTTACGCAGCAGCTCCAGGTGTGGGCTGTTTTTCGCCGCCGCATAGCTGTCTGCGGTGATGTAGTAGATTTTTTCCTGCCCTTCTTTCATCCGGGAGACGTAATCTTCCAGCGACACGGTCTGGGCGGAAGAGTCGGTATGGGTGGAGGCAAAGCGCAACAGTTTAGCGATCGCTTCCTGGTTGGCGTGATCTTCCGCCGGGCCTTCTTTCAGCACCAGACCGAACTGTTTCCAGAAGGTTTGATATTTTTCCGCGTCGTCTTTCGCCAGTTTTTCCAGCATTTGCAGAACGCGTTTGGTCAGGGCGCTGCGCAGATTACGCGTTACCGTGCTGTCCTGCAGGATTTCACGGGAGACGTTCAACGGCAGGTCATTAGAATCAATCAGGCCGCGCACGAAACGCAGATAGTTCGGCATGAACTGCTCGGCATCGTCCATAATGAACACGCGCTGTACGTACAGCTTCAGACCATGTTTGTGATCGCGGTTCCACAGATCCCACGGCGCCTGCGACGGGATATACAGCAGGCTGGTGTACTCCTGCTTACCTTCCACGCGGTTGTGGCTCCAGGTCAGCGGATCGGTGAAATCATGCGCGATGTGCTTGTAAAACTCGTTGTACTCGTCGTCTTTAATTTCCGACTTGTTGCGGGTCCACAACGCCTGGGCCTTGTTAATTTTCTCCCAGGAAATCACGGTTTCGCCGTCTTTTTCTTCCCGTTTTTCAATCTCTACCGGCAATGCGATGTGATCGGAATATTTGCTGATAATCGAGCGTACGCGCCAGTCATCGAGGAATTCATCTTCGCCTTCACGCAGGTGTAAGGTGATTTCCGTACCACGGTCATTTTTGGTGATATCGGCAACGGTGTATTCGCCTTCGCCTGCCGATTCCCAGAATACGCCATTTTCCGGCTTGTCGCCTGCCGCACGGGTACGTACGGTCACTTTATCGGCCACAATAAACGCGGAATAGAAGCCTACGCCAAACTGACCGATGAGCTGGCTATCTTTCGCCTGATCGGACCCCATTGATTCGAGGAAAGATTTGGTGCCGGACTTGGCAATGGTGCCTAAGTGGTCAATCACCTCATCACGATTCATCCCCACGCCGTTATCGGCAATGGTCAACGTACGCTTATCTTTATCGAAAGAGACGCGCACACGCAGCTCGCCATCTCCTTCATACAGGTCCGGGTTTGACAGAGCGCGGAAACGCAGCTTGTCCGCCGCATCTGAGGCGTTAGAGATGAGTTCACGCAGGAAGATTTCTTTATTGGAATAAAGAGAATGGATCATCAGGTGCAGAAGCTGTTTAACTTCTGACTGAAAACCACGCGTTTCTTGTCCTTTCATGTGGATAGACCTCAACAATGCCATTTTTAATGGTAAAAATACGTTGAGGGTGAGATGGGGACAAGCGGGTGTGATTTCAAGCGGAGGCCGCGAATGCCGCCTCCGTTTGTTCAGAAAATAATCTTATGGCGTCCCGCCAGCGAGTGGGACAGCGTCGTACCGTCGACCATCTCCAGTTCGCCGCCAACCGGCACGCCGTGGGCGATACGACTGGCTTCGACGCCGGCCTCCGCGCACAGCTCGGCAATATAGTTCGCGGTAGCCTCTCCTTCAACCGTCGGGTTGGTCGCGAGGATCAGCTCACTGATTTTTTCTGACGCCAGCCGCTGTTCCAGACGATCGAGACCGATATCATCCGGCCCGATGCCGTCCAGCGGCGACAGGTGGCCCATCAGCACGAAATACCGCCCGGAAAATTGCCCGGTCTGCTCAATGGCGTAGATATCCGCAGGACTCTCCACCACACAAATCTGGCCGTTTTCCTGACGCCGCGGGTTCGAGCAGATATTACAGACATCCTGCTCGGTAAAGGTGCGGCAGTCGGCGCAGTGGCCGATTTCCGACATCGCCCGGGTCAGCGCCTGCGCCAGGCGCATTCCGCCGCTGCGATCGCGCTGCAACAGGGTAAACGCCATCCGCTGCGCCGACTTAGGGCCAACGCCCGGAAGGCAGCGCAACGCTTCCATAAGCTGAGTTAACAGCGGACTGGTTTGCATCAGAATGGCATCTTAAAGCCTGGCGGCAGTTGCATACCGGAAGAGACGGAGGCCATCTTCTCTTTTTGCGTCTCTTCAATGCGGCGCGCCGCATCGTTAAAGGCCGCAGCGACCAGATCTTCCAGCATCTCTTTGTCATCTTCCAGCAGGCTTGGGTCAATTTCCACGCGGCGGCAGTTATGCGCGCCGTTGATGGTAACCTTCACCAGACCCGCGCCGGATTCGCCGGTCACTTCCAGCTGCGCAATCTCTTCCTGCATTTTCTGCATTTTTTCCTGCATCTGCTGGGCCTGCTTCATCAGATTGCCCAGACCGCCTTTTCCAAACATAAGCTCTCTCTCTTGATGGTTCACAATCGCAAGCCAGGCTTACGATCAAATGGGGCGGATACTCTCTTCATCCAGCTCGGCGTCGAAGAATCGACGCAGCGTCTGAATGTTATTATCCGCAATAATTGACTCACGCGCTTGCGCGAGTTTCTCTTCATAAATGGCCTGACGCCATTCCAGCGGCGTACGCACCGCGGGATTATCATCTTCAACGATGGTCAGTTCAACCGTCGTTCCCGTCAGATCGCTGAGCGCTTGCGCCAGCTTTTGCTGCGCGCCGCTGGAATTGAGGTGCCGCTGCGTCGAGCGCAGATGCAGACAAACCGCGTTGCCGTTCTGCTCCTTCCAGGCATTGAGCGCCACCTGCTCCACCAGCTTTGGCAAAGAAAGCTGGCTTACCTGCGCCGCCCACGGATCGCGCTCAATCGCTTCCGCCGCCAGTTTAGCCGCCAGCTCCGGCGTTTTTTCATGCTCCAGAGCTTTCTTAAGCGCTTTTGGCGTAGCCACCACTTCTTTGGTTTGTACTACCGGCGTGGTGGCCTTCCAGCGATAAGCCTCTTTCTTTACTGGCGCCGTTTCCAGCGCAGACGGCGCCGGGCGCGCCTGTACGCGCTCCGAAACCGAGGCCAGCCGCTCCAGCGCAGAGTTATTCACCGGCCGCGCGCGGGATGCGGCTGCCGGTTCACTCTTTTTTGTTTTGGTTACTCCCTGCGCGCGCTGTAGCTGATTGCGCGCCGCCAGCACCTGACTGGTAGACGCCGGCAGCGGCGCTGGCGATGTCTGCGGCGCGGGCGCCGACTGCTGCTGCACCTGTGGCGGCGTCATTACCGCCGTTGGGGCCACGGGCGCAAAAGACTGCCGCGGCGTTTCAGGCTCCGGCAAGGGCATACGCGGGTGAAACGCCAGCGCACGCAGTAACGTCATTTCAACGCCCATCCGCCGGTCCGGCGCCCAGGGCAATTCTTTGCGACCAATCAACAACGTCTGATAGTAGAGCTGAAGATCGCCGGGAGGCACCGTCCGGGCAAGTTCGCGCATCCGTTGCTCGATAGCCGCCATATCGCTGCCTAACGCGGCAGGCGAAAGTTGCACCATCGCAATACGGTGCAGCAGGCTAAGCATTTCGACCAGCAGCGCTTCCCATTCAATACCGCGCGCCGCCGCCTCGTTGATAAGCGACATGACGCGTTCGCCGTTAGCGTCAACCACTGCCTCGACTAATGACAAAGCCTGGTCGTCGTCCAGCGTACCGAGCATGGCGCTTACCGCCTGCGTCGAAACCTGCCCGTCGCCGCTGGCGATCGCCTGGTCAGTCAGACTTAATGCATCGCGCAGGCTGCCGTCAGCCGCACGTGATAACAACTGCAACGCGCGGGGTTCGTGAGCGATATGTTCCTCATTGAGAATATGCTCAAGCTGATGGCGAATCTGTTCAACATCCAGCGCTTTGAGATGAAACTGTAGGCAGCGCGACAAAATGGTCACCGGCAGCTTCTGCGGATCGGTGGTCGCCAGTAAAAATTTCACATGCGCTGGCGGCTCTTCAAGCGTTTTAAGTAGCGCATTAAAGCTGTGGCGCGACAGCATGTGGACTTCATCGATCAGATAGACTTTAAAGCGACCGCGCGCAGGCGCGTACTGGACGTTATCCAGCAGGTCGCGGGTGTCTTCGACTTTGGTACGCGATGCGGCGTCAATCTCAATGAGATCGACAAAACGCCCCTGCTCAATTTCCCGACAATTATCGCAAACGCCGCACGGCGTCGCGGTAATGCCGGTTTCGCAGTTCAGCCCCTTCGCCAGCAGTCGGGCGATAGAGGTTTTACCGACGCCGCGCGTGCCGGAAAAAAGATATGCGTGATGAATGCGCCCTAACGACAAGCCGTTCGCCAGTGCGGTCAGCACATGTTCCTGGCCGACGACGTCAGCAAAGGTTTGTGGGCGCCATTTTCTGGCTAAGACCTGATAACTCATTGGCAGGCTCTGAAACGCTGGAAGGTGGATTCATAGAAGGGTAATGCTAACACAACCTCGCCGATACAGCGAGGTTGTCTCTCTGGCTAAAATAGCAGTGCGAATAGCCTGAATCAATGCCCTGGAAACGGCACCAGGCTATAACAGGTAATCCCCTGCTTTTCCAGACGCTGCTCGCCGCCCAGATCGAACAAATTAATGATGAACGCCGCATCGGTGACTTTCCCGCCCAGACGACGGATCAGCTTCACGGTCGCCTCAATGGTGCCGCCAGTCGCCAGCAGATCGTCCACGACCAGCACGTTGTCGCCAGGTTTAATCGCGTCGACATGGATTTCCAGCTGATCGGTGCCGTACTCTAATTCATAGGTCTCGGCAATAGTTTCACGCGGTAATTTGCGCGGTTTACGTACCGGAACAAAACCAACGCCCAGCCCAAGCGCAACCGGCGCGCCAAACAGGAAGCCACGCGCTTCGGTGCCGACCACTTTGGTGATACCCGCATTTTTATAACGCTCAACCAACAGTTCAATACTGAGCGCGTAGGCTTTCGGGTCTTCCAGTAAGCTGGTGACATCACGGAAAAGAATGCCCGGTTTCGGGTAATCCTGAATGCTTTTGATGCTGTTTTTGAGAAACTCAAGCTGCTGTGCAGTCGCGGTCATGGATATATGCCTGCTAAGTACGGTGTTACTCACGGCGCAATACTTTTCAGTCAGGGGTAACGCTCGGTTACTCTTTGACCGCCTGCGCCTGTGCTCGAAAACGGTCGAATTTACTGGCTGTGAACGACAATTGCAACAGCGATTCGTGTGCTTCAGCGCTTTTGTTGCTTTTCATCAATCACCGGTATCCGCCACATAAAAATCAGCAGGCAGGCCAAAATAACCAATAGCAGCACCCGCACCCACATCATATTCACCAGCCACAGCGATATACCAAAGGTCAGCAATATCAACGCGATCGCTCGCGGTTTCGCTCCCGGCGGCATGGCCCGATAGCGCTGCCAGTGGCGCAGATAACCGCCAAACCATGAGCGGTATAACAACCAGGCATGGAAACGCGGCGACGAGCGGGCGAAACACCAGGCCGCCAGTAAAATGAACGGCGTTGTCGGCAACAGGGGCAAAACCACGCCCAATGTCCCTAATACTACCGCCAGCCAGCCAATGATGATTAAAATAGTACGTTGCATAATGCGAATCGTTATCAAACAGAAGGCTACTGTAGCACAGCCTGTCTTATTTTCATCGGGGTGTTGAATTGAAAACCGCTATGCTGTTACAGACGCTGGAAGAGAGGCTGGCGACGCTACGCCAACGCTGCGCGCCGCTGGCGCAACATGCGACGTTAAGTGCGCGCTTTGACCGACACCTTTTCCGTACCCGCAGTACTCTGTTGCAGGGATATCTGGAAGAGGCTGACGCCAATCTCGCCGCGTTACGTCAGGCGGTAAAACATGAGCAACTGCCGCAAGTCGCCTGGCTGGCGGAACATCTGGCTTCGCAACTGGAGGCGATATCGCGTGAAACCGCCGCCTGGTCGCTGCGCCAGTGGGACACCGCCGCGCCAGGGCTTGGCCGTTGGCAGCGCAGACGAATACAGCATCAGGAGTTTGAACGTCGACTACTGGCGATGACACAGGAGCGCAAAATTCGTCTGGCGCAGGCGACCGGCCTTGTCGAACAACAAACGCTGCAAAAGGAAGTCGAGATCTATGAAGGACGGCTGGCGCGCTGCCGACATGCGCTGGAGAAAATAGAAAACGTACTGGCGCGTTTAACCCGTTAATCCTGGAGAAAGTATGTCGCTTGAAAATGCCCCTGATGAAGTCAAACTGGCCGTGGATTTAATTGTGCTGCTTGAAGAGAATCGCTTACCGGCACGAACGGTGCTACGCGCGCTGGAAATAGTTATGCGAGATTATGAAAACAAGTTAAAAAGTACGGAAGACGACTCGCAAACAGAGTAATTGCCCTCTGGTTTGTCCTCGTTGTCGCTGACAGAGTGGTCGCTACAGTCAGGCAACAAGGGACGGGTCATGGAACGTCTACCCACCACGCCGCACGATGCGGTATTTCGACAGATGCTGATGCAAAAAGAGGTCGCCCGCGACTTTCTGGCTATCCACTTGCCAGAAGACTTTCTTGCAATCTGCGATCTGGATTCACTGAAGCTGGAGTCAGGGAGTTTTGTTGAAGACAATTTACGCAGCCGCTATTCAGATATCCTCTACTCTTTACATACCCAACACGGCCCCGGGTATGTTTACGCGCTCATTGAACATCAGAGCAAATCAGACCGGCTGATGGCTTTTCGCCTGATGCGTTACGCCATTGCCGCCATGCAGCGTCATCTGGATGCCGGTCATGATACCTTGCCGCTGGTGGTGCCAATCCTTTTTTATCACGGTCCGGAAAGCCCGTGGCCATATAGCCTTAACTGGCATAATATGTTTGTGAAACCGGATATGGCGAAGGCCTTATACAGCCGCGATTTTGCGCTGGTCGACCTGACGATAATGCCGGATAATCAGCTTTTGCAGCATCGGCGGATAGCGATGTTAGAGCTCCTGCAAAAACATATTCGTCAACGCGATTTAAGCGAACTGCTCGACCCCCTTATCACGCTTTTAACGCAGGATCATTTGACGGACACGCAGCTCAGTGTACTAATCAACTATATGTTGAAAGCAGGAAACGCCGCAGAACCCGGGGCGCTAATTCGTCAACTGGCGCAGGGCGCGCCGCAGTATAAGGAACAACTGATGACAATAGCGGAATGGCTGGAAGAAAAAGGCCGAACGGAAGGGTTGCAAAAAGGCCTTGAGCAAGGGTTAGCACAAGGCCGTGAGGCCGAAGCGCGCGCTATTGCCCGCAAAATGCTTGCCAACGGGCTGGAACCTGGGCTCATCGCCAGCGTCACCGGCATTACGCCGGAAGAGCTTTCTACGCTTTCGCATTAGCGGCGCCGCGCGCACTCATAAAGCGCGCGGCCCACCGCCTTTTAGCTTGCCGCCGGCGCCAGATCGCCGCCGTTGAGATCGCGCTTCACTTCAGTGACTTCGTCACCCTTCGCGTTATGCAGATGCACCTCAAGCTGGTTAAAGGCGATATTGATATCATTTTCACGGCACAGTCGATCAATCGCGCGGTTCAGTTCATCCACCGTATGGCTACGATCACGCAATTCACGCACGTACAGACGCAGTTCATGATCCAGAGTGCTGGCGCCAAAGGTGGTGAAGAATACGGCAGGTTCCGGATCGTGCATCACCTTCGGATGCTCCATCGCCGCCTGTAGCAGGACTCTTTTCACTTTTTCCAGATCCGAGCCATAGGCCACGCCAAGCCGGATCACCAGACGAGTCGTGGTATCGGAGAGGGACCAGTTAATCAGCCGCTCCGTTACGAACGCTTTGTTCGGAATGATCACTTCTTTACGATCAAAATCGGTAATAGTGGTAGCGCGAATACGAATCTTACTGACCGTGCCGGAGTAGGTGCCGATCGTTACCGTATCGCCAATGCGTACCGGACGTTCGAAGAGGATGATTAAACCCGAGACAAAGTTACCGAAGATCTCCTGTAGTCCAAAACCGAGACCTACCGACAACGCCGCCGCCAGCCACTGGAGTTTATCCCACGAGACGCCGAGCGATCCGAATACTGTCATCGCGCCAACAGCGATAATGACGTAGTTAAGGATCGTGGTGATCGCATACGAAGCCCCCTGGCGCATATTCAGACGTGAAAGCACCAGCACTTCCAACAGGCCGGGTAAGTTGCGGATAAGCGCCCAGGCCACCATCGCGGCAATAATGGCGAATAGCAAGCTGCCCATCGTCACGCTTTTCACCACCGCAGCGCCAGCTTCGGAGCCGTTGTAGTGCCACAGAGTGATGCTATCAAGATAGCTGAATACGGTGATCAAATCGGACCAAATCGCCCAGAACATAACGCCGAACAGGGCAAGCATTAGCAGCATCGTGATACGTAATGTTTGCTGGTTAATCTGCTCCAGCGCGATGGTGGGTTCTTCCTGTGGCTCCGCGCCTTCCGCTCCCTCTTTTACCAGGTTCTGACGACGAGCCAGCGCGCGTCGCCAGGCAATCCGGCGTGCCGCTACGCTTAACCCGCGCAGCACCGTTTGATAAAGCAGGTTCCAGATAATGACCAGATAGACGGTTTCAATCCAGCGTCCCGCCAGGCGCAGGGTGGTATAGAAATAGCCGGTCGCCGTTAATACCATTAACGCCACCGGAATGATGGAAAGAATCGTCACGGTCACCAGTCGAATGCCGTGAGATTCTTTATCGCGCCAGCTTTCCCGGCACAGTGGCCACACCAGCAATGTTATGACCAGCAGATTGAGGAAAATAACCGCCTGCCCCAGCACGTCATCCATCAGATTCAGCGGCGACAACTCCGCCACCACAGACCAAAAGTGCAGCGGCAGCAATGCGAGGCTAATGCGTACAATCTGGCGACGCCAGTGGCTGGTCAACTGCGCTGGCATACCAAAATGGCGTATCGCCACGCCCTCTTTTTCCAGCACCTTCCAGCACAGTCCAAAGACCAGCCAGAACATCGCGAGCTTTTTACTAAAGGCCCAGAGCAGATCGCTGATATTTAGCTGCATGGTCAGCAGGATCAGTCCAAGCGCGAGGATAATCAGGCACACCGGCAGCGCGCGGATCAGATCGATCAGAATAGCTTTTGGCGTATTGAGCTGACTATCGTTACGCAACGATCCCACGGCGGCGGCCAGCTTCTGTTGATACGCTTTTAACCATTTCAGACGCCAGCGGATTAAACCGGCGATGAGCAAGAGCGGCAACCCGGCCAAAAAAGCAATAAATACCGCGGGCCAGGCTTTTTGCCAGTTCACCGTGATTTTCATGGCGCTGAATTGCTCTTTTAACGTTTGGGGGAACGCTTTAAGCCAGTCCCAGTCCATAGGGCGGTTACTGTTCACCCAAAAAATCTGCTGCGTCAGAATGGCTTTCAGATTTTTCGAAACGCTCATCAACTGCTGCTGGTTAACTTGCAGGTTAATCGCCATCATCAGCTGGTTACCCAACTGTTTATTTAGCTGATCCAATAGCTCACGGCGCATCTCCACCACCTGAAGCAACGCATCATGAACTTCATCATTTACCTCGCTGGTATGCCCCTCCTCCAGCTTGTCGACAAAGGCATCGCTTTGGAATAAGGCATCACGCTGCTGGTTGATTTCAAACTGCTCCAGACGCAAATCCGCAATACGGTTGGTCATATCTTCGAGTTCGTCGGCGGAGGGCAGGGTTTGCTGCTGTTGATAAAGAATACGCGACAGCAACAGGCTGCCTTTTAAGACGGCAATCTGTTCTTTGATATTTCTTTCCGACTGCAGCGCGCGATCGAGCCAGTTTTTCACTTTAATGTTTTGCTGCATCAACATATTGCCGTTTTCGGTCGCGACAATCAGACGCTGGCTGAGTTGATGGTTAATATCCAGTTCCTGTTTTACCAGCGGGTTCGCCTGGATACGCGCCGTTTCGTCCGGCGAAATGGCCTCCTGGGCCGTTTTTTCCGTTAGCGTAAGTCGTTTACTGTTGACCGCCTCCTGTAAAAGTTGAAGCTGATGTTCAAGGCGATTACTGTTGGCCGTCACGTAATCGCGCTGTTTTTGCAGGGTGTCCTGCAAAACGGTATTCCCTTCAAGACTCTTACGTTGCTGGTCGATCTGCGCATTAAGCAGCGCCTGCTGTGCCTGTAATAACACCTGTTGGCTGGGGCGAAGCGCGGCTTCCCCGACGTTATTGCCGTCCAGACGGTTACGGATTTGCTGTATTTGCTGCGAGGCGGTATACATGGCGTTTTGCACGCGCTCAGGCTGGGTCTGTAGCGAAACAAGCTGGCTGTTATAAGCGGCAAGATCGTTTTGCGAATTTTGCAAATCATCCAGTACCTGCGCCACGCGCAGCTCAAGCTGACGTAGCGAAAGCGCACTCAGCGTTTTTCGCATTTCATCATCATTATCGACATCGCTCAGCGCATTCAACGCAGCCGTCGCCTGACGCATTTTTTCAGGCGCCTGCGCCACCTTCTGCCGTAGCTGTACGGTCTCCTCTTTCACCCGCTCGATTTTATCCAGCGTAGCTAACGTATCAATAAGGTCTTGCTGGACGAGCTTATCCTGGGCGGAGAGATCTTTTTGCTTATTCAGCGTATCCAGCTGGTTTTGCACATCCGCTTTTGACGGCAGGTCGCCATTCGTTTGCCCCCGGGCAAATGCCAGAGACTGACAGGACAGCAGGATAATAAGGACGCTAATTGTAATAAAAACAAAATGCTGTGAACGTTTATAAAGCTGCAACATAGTCATGAGAATGAAGTGTCTGAACCGGCAAGCAGACCGGAAATAATTGAGTCGCAAGAATATCACGCCTGTAACAAACAGAATAGCGACACAGAAAATGTCCAGGAGTTTTCCTGGAATATTATCAGCGGGAGCCGGTGACCGTCGACGCGCGCAGCGTCGGACACAATTGATACATCTCCAGCAGGATCGTGACGTAGGCGCGAGCTTCTTTTTTTAAATCAAACGATTGCGGAGCAAATAACCAGTTTTCCATGAGCCCTGAAATAAAGCTGCGCATCAGTATCGCCGCACGACGGGTCAGCAGATTTTCAGGCAGCATTTTAGCATTAATACAATGTTTTAACGTTTGTTCAATCCGATCGTAACTTTCCAGACAAAGGCTACGTTGCGCCTGTTGAACCACAACCATTTCTCCGACAAACTCACATTTATGGAATATAATCTCCATCAATAAGCGGCGTCGTTCTTCTGTTACAGTAGCTTCAAGAATATGAACTAAAATTTCTCTTAATACAGATAGTGGATCGTCGGGGAATTTTGCCTGATACTCAATCTCAAGCTCACCAATATTGGATTCTGATAGCTCCCAGATCTCACTGAATAAATCCGACTTATTTTTGAAATGCCAATAGATTGCGCCGCGCGTCACGCCAGCAGCGTTCGCAATCTCCGCCAGCGAGGTTGCCGATACGCCTTGCTGCGAGAACAAACGCAGGGCCACATCCAGGATGTGTTGTCGTGTCTCCAGCGCTTGTTGTTTGGTTTTTCGTGCCATATGTCGGTGAATTTACAGGCGTTAGATTTACATACATTTATGGATGTATGTACCATAGCACGACGATAATATAAACGCAGCAATGGGTTTAAGGACCTTTGACCATTGACCAATTTGAAATCGGACACTCGAGGTTTACATATGAACAAAAACAGAGGGTTAACGCCTCTGGCGGTCGTTCTGATGCTCTCAGGCAGCTTAGCGCTAACAGGATGTGACGACAAACAGGACCAGCAAGGCGGCCAGCAGATGCCAGAAGTTGGGGTTGTCACACTAAAAACGGAACCACTGCAAATCACAACTGAACTTCCGGGTCGTACCGTTGCTTACCGTATCGCCGAAGTTCGCCCGCAGGTAAGCGGCATTATCCTGAAGCGTAATTTCGTTGAGGGAAGTGATATCGAAGCGGGAGTCTCTCTCTATCAGATTGATCCTGCGACCTACCAGGCGACTTACGACAGCGCTAAGGGCGATCTGGCAAAAGCGCAGGCCGCCGCGAATATCGCTGAACTGACGGTGAAGCGTTATCAAAAGCTGCTGGGTACGCAGTACATCAGTAAGCAGGAATACGATCAGGCGCTGGCTGACGCGCAACAAGCGACTGCCGCCGTTGTCGCAGCAAAAGCCGCCGTTGAAACCGCACGTATCAACCTGGCGTATACCAAAGTCACCTCACCGATTAGCGGTCGTATTGGTAAGTCATCCGTAACGGAAGGCGCGCTGGTACAGAACGGTCAGGCGTCGGCGCTGGCGACAGTGCAGCAGCTGGACCCTATTTATGTCGATGTGACCCAGTCCAGCAATGACTTCCTGCGCCTGAAGCAGGAGCTGGCAAATGGTTCGCTGAAGCAGGAAAACGGCAAAGCGAAGGTCGATCTGGTGACCAGCGACGGTATCAAATTCCCGCAGTCCGGTACGCTTGAGTTCTCCGACGTGACCGTTGACCAAACCACCGGATCTATTACTTTGCGCGCCATCTTCCCTAACCCGGATCACACCTTATTGCCAGGAATGTTCGTTCGCGCACGTCTGCAGGAAGGGACAAAACCGACGGCATTACTGGTTCCACAACAGGGCGTTACCCGTACTCCACGCGGCGATGCCACGGTGCTGGTGGTTGGCGCTGATAACAAAGTGGAAACCCGCCAAATCGTCGCAAGCCAGGCGATCGGCGATAAGTGGCTGGTGACTGACGGGTTGAAAGCGGGCGACCGCGTAGTTGTCAGCGGGCTGCAAAAAGTACGTCCTGGCGCACAGGTTAAAGTGCAGGAAATTACCGCGGATAACAAACAGCAAGCCGCAAGCGGTGATCAACCTGCTCAGCCCAGGTCTTAACTTAAACAGGAGCCGTTAAGACATGCCTAATTTCTTTATCGATCGCCCTATATTTGCGTGGGTGATCGCCATCATCATCATGTTGGCAGGGGGGCTCGCGATCCTCAAATTGCCGGTAGCGCAATATCCGACGATTGCGCCACCAGCAGTGACGATCTCCGCAACCTACCCTGGCGCTGATGCGAAAACGGTACAGGATACCGTCACGCAGGTTATCGAACAGAATATGAACGGTATCGATAACCTGATGTATATGTCCTCCAACAGTGACTCCACGGGGACCGTGCAGATCACGCTGACCTTTGAATCCGGTACCGATGCGGACATCGCGCAGGTTCAGGTTCAGAACAAGTTGCAACTGGCAATGCCGTTACTTCCCCAGGAAGTACAGCAACAGGGCGTGAGCGTTGAGAAGTCCTCAAGTAGCTTCCTGATGGTAGTGGGCGTCATTAACACCGACGGCACCATGACCCAGGAGGATATTTCGGATTACGTTGCCGCCAATATGAAAGATCCGATCAGCCGTACCTCTGGGGTGGGCGACGTCCAGCTGTTTGGTTCGCAATATGCGATGCGTATCTGGATGAATCCGACAGAGCTGACCAAATACCAACTGACGCCGGTCGACGTGATTAACGCGATCAAAGCGCAGAACGCCCAGGTCGCAGCAGGTCAGCTCGGTGGTACGCCGCCGGTAAAAGGCCAGCAGCTTAACGCATCGATTATTGCCCAAACGCGTCTGACCTCAACGGATGAGTTTGGCAAAATCCTGCTGAAGGTGAATCAGGATGGCTCTCAGGTTCGTCTGCGGGATGTAGCGAAAATTGAGCTTGGCGGCGAAAACTACGACGTCATCGCGAAATTTAACGGTCAGCCAGCGTCAGGTCTTGGCATCAAACTGGCTACCGGCGCCAACGCGCTGGATACCGCTACCGCTATTCGCGCCGAACTGAAAAAAATGGAACCGTTCTTCCCGCCAGGGATGAAAATCGTCTACCCGTATGACACCACGCCGTTCGTGAAGATCTCTATTCATGAAGTGGTAAAAACGCTGGTCGAAGCGATTATCCTCGTGTTCCTGGTGATGTACCTGTTCCTGCAGAACTTCCGCGCGACGTTGATTCCGACTATTGCGGTTCCGGTGGTGTTGTTGGGAACCTTTGCCGTGCTTGCGGCATTCGGTTTCTCGATAAACACGCTGACGATGTTCGGGATGGTGCTCGCCATCGGCTTGCTGGTGGATGACGCCATCGTGGTGGTCGAGAACGTCGAACGTGTTATGACGGAAGAAGGCCTTCCGCCGAAGGAAGCGACGCGCAAATCCATGGGCCAGATTCAGGGCGCATTGGTGGGTATCGCGATGGTACTGTCGGCGGTATTTATTCCGATGGCCTTCTTTGGCGGCTCAACCGGGGCAATTTATCGTCAGTTCTCTATCACCATCGTATCGGCGATGGCGCTGTCGGTGCTGGTCGCGCTGATCCTGACGCCCGCGCTGTGCGCGACGATGCTCAAACCCGTCGCCAAAGGCGATCATGGCGAAGGGAAAAAAGGCTTTTTCGGCTGGTTTAACCGCCTGTTTGATAAGAGCACGCATCACTACACCGATAGCGTAGGGAATATTCTGCGCAGCACCGGGCGTTACCTGCTGCTCTATCTCATTATCGTCGTCGGTATGGCTTATCTGTTCGTTCGTCTGCCAAGCTCTTTCTTGCCGGATGAAGACCAGGGCGTATTCCTGACAATGGTCCAGCTCCCCGCCGGCGCGACGCAAGAGCGCACGCAAAAAGTGCTGGATGAGGTCACGGATTACTATCTGAACAAAGAGAAAGCCAACGTTGAATCGGTATTCGCCGTCAACGGCTTCGGTTTTGCAGGGCGCGGTCAGAATACCGGTATTGCATTCGTGTCGTTGAAAGACTGGGCCGATCGTCCAGGCGAAAAAAATAAGGTTGAAGCGATTACCCAGCGGGCAACCGCAGCGTTTTCACAAATTAAAGATGCGATGGTCTTCGCCTTTAACCTACCGGCGATTGTTGAACTGGGCACCGCAACCGGGTTTGACTTCGAGTTGATTGACCAGGCGGGACTTGGTCATGAAAAACTGACCCAGGCGCGTAATCAGTTGTTCGGCGAGGTGGCGAAATATCCTGATCTGCTGGTAGGCGTTCGACCTAACGGCCTGGAAGATACGCCGCAGTTTAAAATCGATATCGACCAGGAAAAAGCTCAGGCGCTGGGCGTGTCTATTAGCGACATCAATACCACGCTGGGCGCAGCATGGGGCGGCAGCTATGTAAACGACTTTATCGATCGCGGTCGTGTGAAGAAAGTTTACGTAATGTCCGAAGCGAAATACCGCATGTTGCCGGATGATATTAACGACTGGTACGTTCGTGGTAGCGATGGTCAGATGGTGCCGTTCTCCGCATTCTCCTCTTCCCGCTGGGAATATGGTTCGCCGCGTCTGGAACGCTATAACGGTCTGCCTTCGATGGAAATTCTGGGTCAGGCGGCGCCAGGCAAGAGTACTGGTGAAGCGATGGCGATGATGGAAGAACTGGCCAGCAAGCTGCCGTCAGGCATTGGGTATGACTGGACCGGGATGTCCTACCAGGAACGGTTGTCCGGCAACCAGGCCCCTGCCCTGTATGCTATCTCGCTGATCGTCGTCTTCCTGTGTCTGGCGGCATTGTATGAGAGCTGGTCTATCCCGTTCTCCGTAATGCTGGTTGTTCCGCTTGGGGTTATCGGCGCGCTGCTGGCTGCGACCTTCCGCGGACTGACTAACGACGTTTACTTTCAGGTGGGCCTGCTCACAACCATTGGGTTGTCGGCGAAGAACGCGATACTTATCGTCGAATTCGCCAAAGACTTAATGGATAAAGAAGGGAAAGGTCTGGTAGAAGCGACGCTGGAGGCCGTCCGGATGCGTTTGCGCCCGATTCTGATGACCTCGTTAGCGTTCATGCTGGGGGTTATGCCGCTGGTTATCAGTTCCGGCGCGGGTTCCGGCGCGCAGAATGCGGTAGGTACTGGCGTACTGGGCGGGATGGTAACGGCAACCGTACTGGCTATTTTCTTCGTACCGGTCTTCTTTGTGGTGGTACGCCGCCGCTTTAGCCGTAAAAGCGAAGATATTGAGCATAGTCATTCGACAGAACATCGCTGATTTGCTCACTGTTGATAAGGCCGCGCAAGCGGCCTTTTTTACGCAAAAATCATAAAATACGCTTATTGTTAGATTGATTATTTTTTGCCATATTAATAAAAGGTATAATCCTTACTGCGTTAAAGGCTTTTCTTAGGAAAGTTGGCCATTTCTTAATTCAGCCATTAATTAAGAAATATTAAGAATATTCCTGGCTATTTTCTCCTGTCAGAGTCTATTGTTTTAGCCTGAAAAGCTAAAAAACGTTAACCCAATGATTACACAAACAATAAAACTGGTTCCTTTTTAGGCGACCGACGATCACTGTTAAAATTCGAAAAAGTATGGCAACACGCGGCTTTCACGCAATTGTAATTTTTCGTAATATGACGATGAAAAGTTTTTTAGAGTAGATTATAGTTAAATCATAAGGTGATGTGGGAAGTACCAGGTTAGTTAGTTGTATCCATCCCGAAGGTGTTCGGTTAGTTTAAGCCACTAAAAAGGGGATGCATTATGGACGAATACTCACCCAAAAGACATGATATAGCACAGCTTAAATTTCTTTGCGAAACCCTGTATCATGACTGTCTTGCAAACCTTGAAGAAAGCAACCATGGCTGGGTTAATGACCCGACCTCAGCAGTCAACCTGCAGCTCAATGAGCTGATAGAACATATTGCAACTTTCGCGCTTAATTATAAAATTAAGTACAATGAAGACAATAAATTGATTGCGCAGATAGATGAATACCTGGACGACACCTTTATGTTGTTCAGCAGCTATGGTATTAATACGCAGGATTTGCAAAAATGGCGTAAATCGGGCAACCGCCTGTTCCGTTGTTTCGTCAACGCCACCAGGGCTAATCCTGTTAGTTTGTCTTGTTAAAAATTATTACAATCATAGGTAGAATTTATGTCTGATAAACCATTAACTAAAACTGATTATTTGATGCGTTTACGGCGCTGTCAGACAATTGACACTCTGGAGCGCGTCATTGAGAAAAATAAATATGAATTGTCCGACAATGAGCTGGCTGTATTTTACTCAGCTGCGGATCACCGTCTTGCAGAATTGACAATGAACAAACTCTACGACAAGATCCCCTCTTCAGTATGGAAATTCATTCGTTAATCACGCTACATTACTTTTTAGAGAACACGCAGGTGTTATCTGCCTCCTCGTTCTGGCTAATAACACAACGGGCTATTATAGAACAGTGATATAGATCACATACCAATAACAGGGAACGTTCCCTCTAATACTTTATTATTGCTTCTATTGCGATAATATCCACCAAGGGGAGCGCGCGATGAGTGACGAAAAACAAAAAATGATCGCTGGGGCACTGTATTGCCCGACCGATGAAACTTTATGCCAGGATCGACTGCGGGCGCGTCAACTCATCCATCAATACAATTATACTACGCCTGATGAAATAAATAAGCGTCAGGCGATTTTACGCGACCTGTTGGGTCGATGCGAAGACGCCTATATTGAACCTTCCTTTCGTTGCGACTACGGCTATAATATTTTTCTTGGTCACTCCTTTTACGCTAACTTCGACTGCGTCATGCTTGATGTTTGCCCAATTCATATTGGCGATAATTGTATGCTCGCGCCAGGGGTACATATCTATACCGCCACGCACCCGCTGAACGCCGTCGAACGCAACAGCGGCAGAGAATTCGGTAAACCCGTCACTATTGGAAATAACGTCTGGATAGGCGGACGAGCCGTCGTTAATCCTGGCGTAACCATCGGCGATAACGTCGTCGTCGCTTCAGGCGCTGTGGTGATAAAAAACGTACCGTCAGACGTCGTGGTAGGCGGAAATCCGGCGCGAATCATTAAAAAATTGTAGTCAAAATGATAACTGTTATGCTTATTCGTGGTTAATCTGTTACTTTTTTCACGTTACACCTCCCTTTAAAATGGGCTGTTATTACCCCCTATGTCGCAGAAATCATGAAGGCAAAAGATGACAGAGATACAGCGCCTGCTTAGCGAAACTATTGATGACTTAAACGTCCGTGAAAAACGCGATAACAGGCCGCGTTTTAGTATCAGTTTTATCCGCAAGCATCCTGGGTTATTTATCGCGATGTATGCAGCCTGGTTTGCGACGCTGGCGGTCATGCTGCAATCAGAAACGCTGGTGGGGTCAGTGTGGCTGTTAGTGGTGTTATTTATCGCATTTAATGGCTTCTTCTTTTTCGACATCGCCCCGCGTTATCACTATAACGACATCGATGTGCTGGACCTCCGGGTCTGTTACAACGGTGAATGGTACAACACCCGCTTTGTTCCCCCCACGCTCATTGAGACGATTCTTCAGTCTCCACAGGTGGATAATGAACATAAAGTCCAGCTGCAAAAAATGGTTGCCCGTAAGGGCGAACTTTCCTTCTACGATATTTTTACGCTGGCCCGCGCAGAAGCCAGCCGGTAATAAAAAAGTGCGCACCCTCCCTGGTACGCACTGCTTTCCCTGAACTGTTGGTTTTTTTAACGTCTTTTTTTACGCCCCTGAACCGCCTTAAAACGCGGATTTGTTTTACAAATCACGTATAAGCGTCCTTTGCGTTTGACTATCTGGCAATCCGGATGCCGTTGTTTTGCATTGCGAAGTGAGTTTAACACCTGCATTTCATTTACCCCTTTTAGCGCCGATAAAATGACCGAAACGTTTCTGGAAGCGTGCGGCGCTACTTTCGCTATCAAACGTTTTCTGTCTACCGGTATAAAAAGGATGCGATTTTGATGACACATCAATAGTGACATACGGATATGTCACGCCGTCCAGTTCGATTTCACGTTCAGTTTTGATAGTTGATCCCACTTTCACATATTCATTTACGCTGGTGTCATCAAATACGACGGTGCGGTATACAGGATGAATATCAGGTTTCATTGCGCCCTCTCAATTATGTTATAACATAACAATAAAATACGCTATCAACGTTCCTTTTTCAACCGGTAAACATTCACGATCTCTTCCTGGCGGCAAAAGCAATGTGGCGTAACGCGTTAGTCTGGCGCCTGAATCTGTAAAATCGATAAAATAGCTTTATCATTCGAGGGCGCGATTTACGATCGGATATACTTTCTCTACGCTGTGTTTATAAGGACATCACTGTGACAACACGACATCTGGTCAGCCTGGTAACGGGAGTGCTTATCCTGTCTGTCCTTTTCCCGATAGGATTGAGCCTGTGGCTGGCGCACCGTCAAGTTGAAAAAAGGTTTAACGAAGAGCTGGATATCTTCTCGTCCCGGGTGGCGCTACGTACAGAAAGGGTCAGTGACCAGGCAAAAGCCGCGTTAACGCATATTGCCTCCTTTAAAGGCGAGCCCTGCAGCAGCGCCCATTTACTCGCCATGCGCCGCGTGTCTTATAGCTTTCGGTATGTCCAGGAAGTTCTGTATCTTAAAAATTCGATTCCCGTTTGCTCCTCACTTGAAAAAGAGAGCCATATTCCCGCTTTCCCTCCGCCTATGAAAATCACTCGCGACGGTTATCGCGCCTGGTTTACGGCGCAAAACGATCTGGGTATAAAACGCTATATGGCGGCACTCGGGAGCGACAGCTATATCGTGATGATCGACCCGGCGTCCTTTATCGATGTGATTCCGTTTGGCGCATGGCCGATTGACGTCGCTATTATTGGCCGGGAACGCAATACTGTGGTTGCCAGCAGTGGTAACCTTGACCCCGCTATTCTTCCGCTCATTCACCATGAGACGCCCCTGCGGCTGGAAAACCGAGGCATTCAGTATGCTATTCACCCCTTTCCGGAAATGGGCATTACTATCGTAAGCTGGGCACCGACCGCTCCGCTGGAAAGGAGCTGGTATCGACAGGCATTTATCTGGCTACCGGCGGGCATCGTAACGGGTCTGCTGGCTGCGGCCTTTATTCTGCGTATTTTGCGTCGGCTACAGTCGCCCCGCCACCGTCTCCAGGATGCGATAGATAATCGCGAATTTAACGTACACTATCAGCCTATTGTCTCCCTGAGCAGCGGAAAAATTGTCGGTGCCGAAGCCTTAGCTCGCTGGCAACAGGCGGACGGCACCTTCCTTTCGCCGGAAATTTTTATCGCGCTGGCTGAACAAACCGGGCTCACGGAGCCGCTAACCCGGCTAATCATCGAAACCGTTTTTGAAGACATGGGGAGTTGGTTAAAGTCCCATCCCGAACAACATATTTCAATCAATCTTGAGGCATCCGATCTGGCGTCGGAAACGTTGCCGACGCTGTTAAGCACGCTGCTGAACCGTAGCCAAATTTCTCCGTCGCAAATCGCGCTTGAATTAACGGAGCGCGAGTTCGCCGATCCGAAAACCAGCGCGCCAATTGTCGCCAGATACCGTAACGCGGGACATTCAATTTATATTGATGACTTTGGCACCGGCTATTCCAGCCTCAGCTACTTACAAAATCTGGATGTGGATGTCCTTAAAATTGATAAATCTTTTGTCGATGCGCTGGAATATAAAAACGTCACGCCGCATATTATTGAAATGGCGAAAACGCTCAAACTTAAGATGGTCGCAGAAGGCATCGAAACAACCAGGCAAGAACAGTGGCTACGCCAGCATGGCGTACATTATGGTCAGGGCTGGTTATACAGTAAACCCCTACCCGCTACGGCATTTATTCTTTGGGCGGAACAGCGGCTATAACGTCGCACAGCAGAAAAGAACAGTGTGGAGAGGCACAAATGGGTGGGGGCCCTGCCAGCTACATCCCGGCACACGCGTCATCTGCCTTGGCTGCTTCCTTCCGGACCTGACCTGGTAAACAGAGTAGCGTTGCGGGAGAACCAACAGAGCCCCCATTGAGAGCGTTGTGAACCAACGCGCAGGCGCATTATCACTGCTATATCGTGCAATTGCAACCCATCAGGCATCGGATGCTGGTTTCTTGCGCATCCGGGCTTTCCTCCCCCCCTTATTCCAGATTATCCTGAAGCATTAACGCAGGATTCTATTATGGATATTCAGGACACATTTCCTCAACGCGTCTGGCAAATCGTCGCTTCGATCCCGGAAGGATTTGTCACGACCTACGGCGATGTCGCCCGGCTTGCCGGTTCGCCTCGGGCGGCGCGTCAGGTCGGCGGAGTTTTAAAACGTCTGCCGGAAGGCAGCACTTTACCATGGCATCGGGTGGTGAACCGCCACGGCGCAATATCACTTACCGGGCCGGATCTACAGCGGCAACGTCAGGCA
The DNA here is from genome assembly GCF_046558195.1 of Salmonella sp. 5800. Lineage (NCBI taxonomy): Bacteria > Pseudomonadati > Pseudomonadota > Gammaproteobacteria > Enterobacterales > Enterobacteriaceae > Salmonella > Salmonella sp. 5800. The sequence goes on from NZ_JBGDOX010000002.1 coordinate 278,664, forward strand.
TTACTGGCGGAAGGCGTGGTGGTGTCGGGAAGCGGACAAATCGATTTACAACGCTATCGCTGGGTGTATTAACCCTCTCCGTAACGGAGAGGGTTGGCGCAGGATTAATACTGGGTAGGCGCAGGAACGGCAGAAGACGGATTGACCTGGGTCGGCGAAGTCGATGGAACCGTCGTCGTCGCACCACCGCTGGCCTGCACAGGCACCGCCGTTTGCTGTACCGGTACCAGCGTCAGATCCGCTTTAGTGCCGCCATTGTTAATCACCGGTTTCACGCTATCGGTAATAAATACCAGCTTATTATCAACGGTGATGGCCGCGCTCAGGAGAATGCGCGCGTTAGGTTGAATATCTGATGGGTTAAACGGCAACACAAAACTGAAAGGCGCCTGTTTACCTTCGGTACGTACCGCTTTTTGCGACAGCACCTTAGACGGCGCATCAGCCAGCGAAGCATCTGAAAGCGTCACGGTCAGCACCGCATCTGGCGGCAGAGCGACCTTCTGGCGGATCCAGACGGTACCGGAAACATTGGGTTGCTGAATAGTAGACTGGTTAGCTGTAATCGACATGTTAGGGTTTGGCGCAGGCGTCTGGATATCAGCGCTTTTATCAGCGCAGGCCGCCAGAGATATCGCAACCGCTAAACCACTTACGATGTGCACGAGTTTCATTCAATTCTCCTTATCATCAATGCACCAGCAGGCCTTTCCCCCCGCCGGAAGAGTGGTTAACAGAAACATAACGTGATTAAGTGTGGCACATGTCACTCATTTTTGCCTGGAATTGGTCTGTTATTCAGACTTTTGTACCCATCGGACCACTTGCAAAATTGCGTTATACTCTGCCCTACCTCGCTTCGGCATCGTTGTCACCTGGAGAGTATGTATGAGTCAGACACTGAATAATTTGCTGACATTATTGAATCTGGAAAAAATTGAAGAAGGACTCTTTCGGGGCCAAAGTGAAGACTTAGGGCTGCGCCAGGTATTTGGCGGTCAGGTGGTGGGCCAGGCGCTCTATGCCGCCAAAGAAACGGTGCCGGAAGCGCGACTGGTGCATTCATTCCACAGTTATTTTCTGCGGCCAGGCGACAGCCAAAAACCCATTATCTATGACGTAGAAGTGCTGCGCGATGGGAATAGCTTCAGCGCCCGCCGCGTTGCCGCTATTCAGAACGGGAAACCCATCTTTTACATGACCGCCTCATTCCAGGCACCGGAACCGGGTTTTGAACATCAAAAAACCATGCCGACGGCAGTCGGGCCGGAAGGACTACCGTCAGAAACGGAAATCGCGCAATCGCTGGCGCATTTACTGCCGCCGATTCTGAAAGAAAAGTTTCTCTGCGATCGCCCGCTGGAAATTCGTCCCGTCGAATTTCACAATCCGTTGAAAGGTCACGTCGCCGCGCCTGTGCGTCAGGTATGGATTCGCGCCAATGGCATCGTTCCGGATGACATTCGCGTCCATCAATATTTACTGGGATATGCCTCGGATCTGAATTTCCTTCCCGTCGCGCTTCAGCCTCACGGCATCGGTTTTCTGGAAAAGGGTATTCAGATCGCCACTATCGATCACTCTATGTGGTTCCATCGTCCGTTCAATTTTAATGAATGGCTACTTTATAGCGTGGAGAGCACTTCCGCCTCCAGCGCCCGGGGCTTTGTTCGCGGCGAGTTTTATACTCAGGATGGCGCGCTGGTCGCTTCAACCGTGCAGGAAGGGGTAATGCGTAATCACAATTAAAAAACATGCCGCTATGCGGCGTTAATGGCCTGATGACGCTGCGCTTATCCGGCCTACGGTAAACTGGATAAGCGCAGCGCCATCAGGCATGTTGCGCAATCACGCGTTATACGCATTCTCGCCGTGACTGTTCACATCCAGCCCCTCGCGCTCCTGCTCTTCCGGTACACGCAGTCCAACAAGGATATCCGCCAGTTTGTAACCAACAAACGCGACAATACCGGACCAGACGACCGTAATAGCAATACTTTCCAGCTGTACCATCACCTGATGTCCCATCGTAACGCCGTCGACAAAGCCAACGCCGCCCAGCGAACTGGCGGCAAAAACGCCGGTCAGGATACAGCCGATTATTCCGCAAACGCCGTGAACGCCAAATACGTCGCACGGATCATCTACCCGTAACAGACGTTTAAGCATGGTGACTCCCCACAATCCCGCCAGCCCCGCAATAACGCCGATAACCAACGCGCCGCCAACGCCAACATAGCCACAGGCTGGCGTCACGCCGACCAGACCGGCAATCGCGCCGGAACACGCTCCCAGCAGGGAAGGCTTACCGCGTAGCGTCCACTCGCCGATAATCCACCCCAGAATCGCGGCGGCGGTCGCCACCACGGTGTTCACAAAGGCCAGCGCTGCTATCTCGTTTGCGCTCCCCGCAGAACCCGCGTTAAATCCAAACCAGCCGATATACAGAATCGCAGTACCGGTAAAGACCATCGGCAGGTTATGGGGTTTAAATGCTTCTTTCCCAAAGCCGACGCGTTTGCCAATTAAATAAGCCCCCACCAACCCGGCGATAGCGGCGTTAATATGCACCACCGTACCACCGGCAAAATCCAGCGCGCCGTGAGCAGCCAGCAGGCCGCCGCCCCACACCATGTGCGCAATCGGAATATAAGAGAGCGTGAACCACACCACGACAAAAATCAGTACCGCCGAAAAACGAATACGCTCCGCCAACGCGCCGACAATCAGCCCGACGGTAATACAGGCGAAAGATCCCTGAAACGCGACATGAATATACTGATAAATCGTACCCGTTACCGCCGTCAACGCGATATTCTTCAACATCGCCCCATCGACATTACCGAAGAAATGATTCCCTTCGCCAAAAGCCAGCGAATAGCCGTACACCACCCATAAAATACAGACCAGCGCAAAGGTGACGGTCACTTGCGTTAACATTGACAGCACGTTCTTGGCGCGAATTAATCCGCCGTAAAACAGCGCGATACCCGGTATCGTCATGAACAGCACCAGCGCGGTGCAAATCATCATAAAAGCACTATCCGCTTTATCGGCAACCGCCGGCGCGGCTATCGTTAGCCCAGGCAGCAGCGCCAGTGAAGCCAGTGTGGTTTTTATCATCGCTATCTTCATTTTTTCATTTCCTGTTGCTGTGTGGCGGGTCTTACAGCGCTGCTTCGTCAGCTTCGCCGGTACGAATCCGAATAACGCGCATGAGCTCCGCGACGAAAATTTTGCCGTCGCCAATTTTTCCGGTGTAAGCCGCTTTACTGATGATATCGATCACCTCTTCCAGTTGGTCGTCGGCGATAGCCACATCAATTTTGACCTTCGGCAGGAAATTCACGCTGTACTCCGCGCCGCGATACAGTTCGGCGTGTCCTTTCTGACGGCCAAACCCTTTCACTTCGGTGACGGTCAGTCCCTGAATGCCAATGGAAGAAAGCGCCTCCCGCACGTCCTCCAGCTTGAACGGTTTGATAATCACGGTAACCAGCTTCATAGAACCCTCCAGTCAGAATTAGGTAACGGCTGCCGCCGCGCATGGACTCTTCAGAATGGATATTGCAAAGGATGTGCCAGAAGCTGGCGAGCGAGGAAAAGCGCGGTTAGCGGCGCGTCTTTATATTGACGCGCCCCAAAATCGAAGCAGGGAAAGAAAAACGCACCACGACGGTGCATAATGGGCGAGGCTTTGCCCTGTGGCGCCAAACCTTACGCCGCAGGGCCGGGTTCTTCGTGTACGCTGGCGGCTAACTCCTCGCCAACTAACTGTAATTGATACATTTGCCAGTAGCGCCCTTGCGCCGCCAGCAATTGTTGATGCGTCCCGCGCTCCACCGCCTGGCCGCGATGGAGAACCAGAATGGTATCCGCCTCCACGATTGTCGATAGCCGATGGGCAATAACCACCAGCGTGGTGCGCTCGCGAATCGCCGCCAGCGCCTGCTGTATCGCCTGCTCAGTGCCGGAATCGATGCTGGCCGTCGCTTCATCAAGAATTAATATTTGCGGGGCGTCAACCAGCACGCGCGCCAGCGCCAATAGCTGTTTTTGCCCGACGGACAGCGTATTTCCCTGCTCGCCGAGATGCGTATGCAGCCCGTCGCTCAGGCCGCGCGCCAGGTCTGCCAGTTGTACTGTTTCCAGCGCCTGCCACACCTGCGCCTCGGAGACATCGCGCCCCAGCGTCACATTAGCCAGAAAGGTATCCGCCATCACTACCGGGTCCTGTTGAACCATCGCCACGCCCTGGCGTAAAACGCGATGATTAAGAGAGGCGATTTCTCGCCCATCCAGCCGAATTTCGCCTTGTGTCAGGGGGTAATACCCCATTAATAAGCTGGCGAGCGTACTCTTCCCGCTGCCGGTGTGCCCCACCAGCGCCACAAAGCTACGGGACGGTACTGATAGCGTAATGTCCTGTAAAACAAGATTATCGTCGCGGTAAGCAAACGACAGATGATCAATATCAATCGCCCCGCTTTGTAACGGCCTGTCGTCGCTGCCATAGCGCTGGCGCGGGCGATCCATCAGTTCAAAAACACGCTCTCCCGCCACAACCGCCTGCTGTAGCATGGATTGCTGGGTGGTCAGTTCAATGAGCGGCTCGTTCAGACGTGACAAATAGCTAATGAACGCATACAGCACCCCGACCTCAATCGTGCCGGCAGACGTAAAGCTGAAAAGCATCAACAAACCGCATAAAATGAGCGCGGAAAAGAGGCTAAGCAGCGGACGCAATAAAAAGCCGTCCAAGCGCAGCGTCTGCATCCGCGCCATGTAGTGCGAGCGGCTGGCCTCGCCCATGCGTTCGCCGAAGCGCGCCTGCTGGCGAAACTGCTGGATTACGCTCATCCCGTTGATGATTTCGTTAAAGCCGTCGTTAATATCCGCCAGATATGCCCGCACGCGGCGTACAATCGGCGTGCTGTAGCGCTGATAAATGATCATCACGGTCAATACCGCCGGAAAAATCAAAATCGCCACCAGCGCCATCCGCCAGTCAAGGCTGAACATAGCGACCAGCATGGCACCGATCAACGCCGCGCTACGTAATACCGTTGCGACGACCGTGACGTACAGATCGCGGATGACTTCCGTATCGTTGGTCACGCGTGAAATTAATTGTCCGACAGGCTGCGTGTCGAAGGCGCTTAGCGGCTGGCGCAAGGCGGCATCCATGACGTCCGTGCGCAAGGACTGAACCACGCCAACGGCCGCCCGGTTAAATAATAAAGACTGGGCGTAATGCAGACCCGCCGCCAGAAACTGTAGCCCCACATAGGCGGCCGCCAGCCCCGCGACCTTGCCCAACGGTAAATGGTGGCGGGCCACCATGTTATCAATGAAATAGCTGATCAGCAGCGGACCGCTAACCTCCGCCGCCGCCGCAATCCACAGCATCATCACCGCGACAGAGAGCGGTTTTCGCCATGGCGAGCCATACGCCAGTAACCGTTTCAGCGTCGGCCATAGCTGTCCAAAACTACGCATTCACCGCCTCCTCGCCGCGTTCCGGCGCGTCATCCAGCGCGGCCTCCAGTTGCTGATAGCGATACATATCGCGATACCAGCCAATCTGCTGCGCCAGTTGATCGTGATCGCCGCGCTGAACAACATGACCATGTTGCATAACGATAATTTCATTGGCGTCGGTCAGCGCGGATAAACGATGCGCGCTGATGATGACCGTACGCCCTTCGCCCCACTGGCGCAAATTATGCAAAATCTGATGCTCCGTGCGGCCATCTACTGCTGAGAGCGCATCATCAAGAAGCAGAATTTCCGCATTCAACAGTAGCGCTCTGGCAATCGAGATACGCTGTTTTTGCCCACCCGATAACATGACGCCACGTTCACCTACCTGCGTGTCGTAGCCCTGAGGCAAACGGAGAATATCCTCATGTACGCTGGCTAAACGCGCCACCTGTTCAATCTCCTCCTGAGTCGCCTCCGGGCGTCCGAGCGCAATATTATTGGCAATAGAGTCCGAGAACAAAAACGGCGTCTGGCTGACGACCGCCAGTCGGCTACGCCAGCTATCCAGTTGCAGATGCGTCAACGGCACGTCATGGAAACGGATCTCTCCCTGCGTCACATCAAAATGGCGCTGGATAAGCGACAATATTGTGCTTTTCCCCGCGCCGGTCGGACCGCATATCCCCAGCATCTGACCCGGTTTAAGACGAAAGTTCACATTCTCCAGCGCCGGATGCGTCGTTTGCGGATAGCAAAACTCACGAATGGCCGCCGTCAGTTCGCCGCGCCCCGCCGGGACCGGCTCTTCGCCATCCTTAACTACCGGCGCTTCCGCCAGCATGGCGCGGATGCGGCTGTATGCGGCGCTACCCCGCTCCACGATATTAAACATCCAGGCCAGCGCCAGCATCGGCCAAATCATCAACCCCAGATACATCATAAAGCTGGTGAGTTCGCCCAGCGTCAGACTGCCGTTAACCACCATCCAGCTTCCGCCGCTAATCGCGAGCAGGTTCGCCATGCCAATGGCGATGTAAATGGTTGGATCAAAACGCGCGTCAATACGCGCCACGCGCATATTTTTCTTGCCGGTATCTTCGGCATCCGCCGCAAACAGCGAAGACTGGCGGTCCTCCAGACCAAACGCTTTGATCATGCGGATGCTGGTCAGACTCTCCTGCGTGCGGTCGTTCAGGCTGGAGAAGGCGGCCTGCGCCAGTTTGAAATAATCATGCAGCCGATCGCCGTAACGTTTGATCATCAGCGCCATAATCGGCATCGGCAACAGCGCTAATAGCGTTAGCTGCCAGCTAATTTGCGTCGACATGACAATCAGTACCGCGCAGCCCATTACCAGCGAGTCAACCAGCGTCAGAACGCCCTCACCCGCCGCAAATACGACGCGATCCACATCATTCGTCGCGCGCGCGATAAGATCGCCCGTTCGATGGCGCTGATAAAATTCAGGATGCTGACGGCTCAGCTGGCGATAATAATCTTCACGCAGTTCGACGGCTAATTGATAAGAAGCGCCAAATAGCAGCACGCGCCAGACATAGCGCAACAAATAGACCACTACGGCGATCAGGGCAATGGTGCCAATCCACATCGCTATTCGGCCTGGAGTAAAATGCTGTGCGGTTACGCCATCCACGACAATCCCCACCACTTTGGGCGGGATCAGCTGAAGCATCGCAATAAGCATAAGCAGGGCCACCGCGCCAAGATAGCGACGCCATTCCCGGCGAAAGTACCAGCTTAATTGAGCAAATAATCGCACGCGTTATTTCCTGATATGATTTCCGGCAATACCGGGAGAATTATTCAATGGGCAGAGAGGTGGTGTACTTAATCTGTTCCATCGCAAAACTGGAGGTGACGTCTGACAGTCCTGGGACGCTATTGACCAGACGTTTATAGAAGTCGTCATACCGCTTCATGTCGGCCACCTGAACTCGCATCAGATAGTCGTATTCCCCCGCCATCCGCCAGAAGCCTAGCACTTCCGGCATCTCAGAGACGACGGTCACGAACCGACAGTACCATTCACTGCTGTGGTGCTGCGTTTTTATCAACACAAAAGCGGTTAATCCCAGACCCAGTTTTTCCGGGTCCAGCAGCGCGACCCTGCCAAGCAGGATACCGTCATCTTCCAGGCGTTTAAGCCGCTTCCAGCAAGGCGTTGTCGTCAGATTAACGGCATCCGCCAGCGCCTGCAAAGAGAGGGTACAATCCTGCTGCAATAAGCAAAGCAGCTTACGGTCAATTTTATCTAACATACCCACTCCATAGAGAATATTTTTCTCCTTACATTGTAATTTAAAGGTCAAATAGCAACAATTTTTTCCGTACTTTTCGCTACTCTTGGCACAAAATGATAAATGGATATTAATGATGAGTAGCAATTGGGTTAAAAATGCCATTAATGAAATTAACGCTGACCACCAGCGCTCGGCGGATACGCATCTTATTCGTTTGCCCCTGTCGGCATTTCCAGGTATCCAGCTTTACCTGAAAGATGAAAGCACGCATCCCACCGGTAGCCTCAAGCATCGTCTGGCGCGCTCGCTGTTCCTTTATGGGCTGTGCAATGGCTGGATTAAAGAAGGCACTCCGATTATTGAAGCGTCATCAGGCTCAACGGCGATTTCCGAAGCCTGGTTCGCGCGTTTACTGGGACTGCCGTTCATCGCCGTCATGCCCGCCTGTACCGCAAAACGTAAAATCGAACAGATTCAATTTTACGGCGGCCACTGTCATTTTGTGGAGAGCGCCTGCGAAATTTATGCCGCCTCCGAGCGGCTGGCGCATGAACTGAACGGTCACTATATGGACCAGTTTACCTACGCAGAACGAGCTACCGACTGGCGGGGCAACAATAATATTGCCGACAGTATTTTCCGCCAGATGCGCAACGAACCCCATCCAGTACCGCGATTTATCGTCATGAGCGCCGGAACGGGCGGAACCTCTGCGACGATTGGGCGCTATATTCGCTGCCAGGGCTATGATACTCAGCTCATGGTGGTGGATCCGGAAAATTCCGTCTTTTTACCTTACTGGCAGGATCGCGACGCTTCATTACGCAGCCCGGTGGGCAGTAAAATTGAAGGAATTGGTCGTCCGCGAGTAGAGCCTTCTTTTATTCCGGATGTCGTGGATGAGATGCTGCGCGTGCCGGACGCCGCCAGCGTTGCCACCGCACACTGGCTGGAAACGCAGCTAGGCCGTAAAGTCGGCGCCTCTACCGGCACGAATATGTGGGGAGCGCTGCAGCTTGCGGCCCGGATGCGCGAGGCTGGAGAAACCGGCGCTATCGTGACGTTATTGTGCGATAGCGGCGATCGCTATCTGGATACCTATTACCATCCGTCCTGGGTTAGCGACCATATCGGCGATTTGACGCCGTGGTCAGCGGCCATCGAAAAATTACTTACCGGCGACTAGAAACAAAAAAAAGCCAGACTGAATGTCTGGCTTGCTGGAAGAGATCTCTCATTCGGGGGAATAAGGTAGATGCGGATTGTCCAGCCAATGCGTCAAAAAGTGTGATACCGCTTGATTACCACAATGTCCGATAACCGAAAGGTGTGGCAGCGCGGCGATAAGCTGCGGCATGGCATTGCCCATAATGAGCCCCCGCCCGACGCTGCCCAGCATTTCCCGATCGTTCATCGCGTCGCCAAACGCCATGCAATCTGCCAGTGAAAGCCCTAAATGGTTGCTCAATACCGCCAGCGCCGATCCTTTATTGCACCCCAGCGGTAGCACTTCCAGGCAGTCGACGGCAGAGAAACAGAGATGAGCGCGTTCTTCCAGCGCCTCATTGAGCTGAATGCGCAAACGGATCAGATCGTCATGATCGCCGCAAAAACAGATCTTCGTCACCTGATGGGCCGGAATGCTTTTTATATCGATAACCTGATAACGAAAGCCGCTGTAGACGTGCGCCTGGAGTAGCGCGGGGATCTCCTGGCCTGTAAACCAGCCGTTGTCATTAAACACATGCATACTGGCTCGGGTATCCCAGGCATGGTGCATCACCGTATCGGCAACCTGAGGATCGAGATCCTGACGATGCAGCACGTCGCCTTCCAGCGAGTGAATTCGCGTCCCGTTACCGGTAATAAGATAAGCATCCAGTGAAAGCGTCCCCAGAATATGCCGCATCTCCAGCACATGACGACCCGTAGCGAATGTCAGGGTGATATCGCGTTCGCGCAGACGCGACAGCGTGGCGATCGTTTCTCTACCCAAATGGTGATCGGGCATTAATAACGTGCCATCCATATCAAATGCTGCCAGACGGGCCATCTCTTTCTCCACACTGTGACGCGGTTAACTTGTTGTTCAGTATTACCTGAGATATACGGAAGTAATAGTGAACAGATAAAAGGAAGTGTTCCGGGTTTCTATGAGGCTACTGAATCGGCTTAATCAATATCAACGCCTCTGGCAGCCTTCCGCCGGGGAAACGCAACATGTCACCGTTAGCGAACTGGCCGAACGCTGTTTTTGTAGCGAGCGCCATCTGCGAACGCTGCTGCGTCAGGCCCAGCAGGCGGGTTGGCTAAGATGGGAGGCGCAGTCCGGACGCGGGAAACGTGGACGGCTCCAGTTTCTGGTCACGCCGGAATCGCTCCGCACCGCCATGATGGAACAGGCGCTGGAAAAAGGGCAGCAGCTCAACGTACTGGAACTGGCGCAGCTGGCGCCGGGCGAGTTACGGGCGATGCTCCAGCCTTTTATGGGCGGCCAATGGCAAAACGATACGCCGACATTGCGTATTCCCTACTATCGTCCGCTTGATCCGCTGCAGCCGGGTTTTCTGCCAGGACGCGCGGAACAGCATCTCGCAGGGCAAGTTTTTTCCGGGTTAACGCGCTTCGACCGCGATAGCCAATATCCTTGCGGGGATTTGGCGCATCACTGGAAGGTTTCCGCCGACGGTTTACGCTGGGATTTTTATATTCGCTCCACGCTGCACTGGCATAATGGCGATGCGGTGGATACCGCGCAGCTACACGAACGCCTGGAAAGGCTGCTTACCCTACCGGCGCTAAGCAAATTGTTTATTAGCGTCGCACGGATCGAAGTAACGCATCCTCAGTGCCTGACCTTTCTCCTTCACCGACCTGATTACTGGCTGGCGCATCGTCTGGCGAGCTATTGTAGCGGTCTGGCGCATCCTGACCTGCCGCTTATCGGCACCGGTCCTTTTCGCCTGGCGTTGTTCACGCCGGAACTGGTGCGTCTGGAAAGTCATGACCATTATCACCTCAGCCATCCGCTGCTGAAAGCGATTGAATTCTGGATCACCCCGCAACTGTTTGCCCAGGATCTGGGCACCAGTTGCCGCCATCCGGTGCAGATTGCCATCGGCAAACCGGAAGAGCTGGCGACGCTGAGTCAGGTAAGTAGTGGTATCAGCCTGGGCTTTTGTTATTTAACCCTCAAAAAGGGCTCACGGCTCAACGTACAGCAGGCGCGGCGTCTGATACATATTATCCATCATACTTCGCTGCTGAAAACCTTGCCGGTAGATGAGAACTTGATTATGCCAAGTCAGGGGCTGCTACCCGGCTGGACAATCCCGCAATGGCAGGACGTTGATGAAACGCCATTGCCGAAAAAACTTACCCTGGCGTATCACCTTCCCGTAGAGCTGCATACGATGGCGGAACAGCTTCGACATTACCTGGCGACGCTCGGCTGTGAGTTAACGTTGATTTTTCATAATGCCAAAAACTGGGATAACTGCCCTGCGTTGGCGCAAGCGGATCTGATGATGGGCGACAGGCTGATCGGCGAAGCGCCGGAATATACGCTGGAGCAGTGGCTACGTTGCGATCAGATCTGGCCGCATGTCCTTGACGCGCCTGCGTTTTCCCATCTGCAGGCTACGCTTGACGCTCTGCAAATTCAGCCCAATGAAAAAGATCGCCGCGCCGCGCTACAACAAGTTTTTGCCAACCTGATGGATGACGCCACACTTACGCCGCTGTTTAATTATCACTATCGCATCAGCGCCCCACCGGGCGTTAACGGCGTTCGACTGACCCCTCGCGGCTGGTTTGAATTTAGCGAAGCCTGGCTTCCGCCGCCTTCGCCGTGAAGAAGCTGGTCGGGATTATCCGTACGCGTTACCATATTGGTTTTCGTCATTGATCAGGATAACTATGAAACGCGCCGTTGTTGTATTTAGTGGAGGTCAGGACTCCACCACTTGTCTGGCGCAAGCGCGGCATCAGTATGATGAAGTGCATTGTGTCACGTTTGATTATGGTCAGCGCCACCGCGCAGAGATTGATGTCGCGCGCGCACTGGCGTTAAAACTTGGCGCACGCGCGCATAAAGTGCTGGATGTCACTTTGCTGAACGAACTGGCGGTCAGCAGCCTGACGCGGGATAGCATTCCGGTGCCGGACTATGAACCGAACGCTGACGGTATCCCCAATACTTTCGTACCGGGACGCAATATTCTCTTTCTGACGCTGGCGGCGATTTACGCTTATCAGGTCAAAGCCGAAGCGGTGATCACCGGCGTTTGCGAGACCGATTTTTCCGGCTATCCAGACTGTCGCGATGAGTTCGTCAAAGCGCTGAATCACGCGGTGAATCTGGGCATGGCGAAAGATATCCGTTTCGAAACGCCCTTAATGTGGATTGATAAAGCTGAAACCTGGGCGCTGGCCGATTATTGGGGCCAACTGGATTTGGTTCGCGAAGAGACGCTGACCTGCTATAACGGCATTAAAGGCGATGGCTGTGGTCATTGCGCGGCCTGTAATCTGCGCGCTAACGGCCTGAATCATTATCTGTCGAATAAAGCGGCGGTGATGACTGCAATGAAGCAAAAAACCGGGTTAAGGTGATTGTTTTGCCGGATGGCGGCGCACGCGCCTTATCCGGCCTGGCGATATGCACCATGGTCAATATCGCCAGGCCGGACAAGTTCAACGCCATCAGACAGCGAGGCGTTATTGCACCATCTGTTCCAGCTTTTCACGCAATTCGCCTTCCAGCGGCAGCGCTTTTTGCGTTTTTAAATCAATACAAACAAACGTGATGAGCGCATCGGCCACCACCTGCCCTTCTGGCTCCAGCGTAATCGTCTGGCTTAATACGCCGCTTTTACCGTTAAGCTGTTGTACCTGGCTGGTCACGGTCAGTAGATCGCTCAATACCGCCGGACGACGGTAATTTATATTGATGTTTACCACCACAAAGGCAATATTGCGGGCCGTCATCCACTGAAAGCTGTCGCTGTTTTCCAGCCCATCCCAACGGGCCTCTTCCAGAAACTCCAGATAGCGGGCATTATTAACATGTTGATAAACATCAAGATGATATCCACGAACTTTGATTTGTGTTTGCATAGCGCAATAACCTTACGTTGTTGTTATAAGTAAACGACAAGTACAGAGGTCATAACTGGTATGACCTCTACAGTCTGGCAAATTTTGGCCACTGTGCAAGTGATTACAATGTTAAAACTGCCAGATTACGCTCCACCAGCGCGCTTCCCATTCCCGGCACCTGCTTTAAATCATCCACCGTTTTAAAAGGACCATACTCCTCCCGATAGCTCACAATAGCCTGCGCTTTTTTCAGCCCAACGCCGTTCATCACCCGCGCCAGATCCTCCGCAGACGCGGTATTAATGCTCACCCTGGTACCTTCATCATCGCTGGCTTTAGCAGGTAATGCCGCTTTGGCGGAGGATGAAGAAGGCGTATCCGCTTTTGTTTCCACCGCTGCATTTTTTGCGACAGGCGTCGCCGCCAGCGCGCTATGGGCCATGCCCGCGCAGGTTAAAGAAAGTGTAATAAGCAGTGCTTTAATTCCGTGTTTCATACTGTTTTCTCCTTGTTTGTTAACAGTGCAGCCACGATAGCGGGGCGGAGAAAAACGAACAAACGGCAATTCTCAGAAATGGAAAAGGCCGCGAAAGCGGCCTTTGTGGGATACAACGTTTTGCAATTTTTTGCGAAGCGCCTCGACGATTACTGCTGTTCCAGAGCGTCGCCGATTTTGATTTTCGCCTCTTTACGCAGATTGCTCATCAGCGCCTCAAAGACAATTTGCGCATTGTTCTGCGTGATGCCCTGCACCATCGCTTTTTTCTGCGCTTCCGGCATGGCGCCCGCTTTCACCTCGTCAAACGCCAGCAGAACGACGTTACCCTGCATATCGTTCGCCACGCCATAAACTGGCTTATCTTTCGTCGGAAGGCTTAACGCAAAGGCCGCCTGACTCACCGGATCCTGACTGGTACGACTTAACGTTTTAGGCTCGCCAAAACTCAGACCCGCCGCTTTCATCGCTTCCGCGCCTTTGCCCGCTTTCAGCTCGACCAGCAGTTTTTCCGCATCCAGCTTCGCCTGTTGTTCCGCTTTGTTATGCTTCACCAGGGCAGTGACCTGTTCTTTCACTTCTGCCAACGGCTTCACGGCTTCAGGTTTATGTTCGCTCACGCGCACGACAAAAGCCCGGTCGCCATCCACGGTGATAATGTCTGAATTCGGCCCCGGCGTACCGTTTTCGCCCACCAGACCGCCATTAAAGATAGCATCGGCTACCGGTTTGAAGTTCAGCTCTTCCGGTAAGGTGTCACGGCTAAACCAGCCGGTTTCAACCGCTTTTACGCCAGCGACCTGTTCAGCGCCTGCTAACGACTCATTGTCGTTGCTTGCCGCATCGCTCACCTTCTGCTGCAACGCATAGTAAGCATCCAGCGCTTTTTCTTGTTTCACTTTCGCGGCAATGTCGTCGCGAACCTCGCTTAACGGTTTCACTTTGGCAGGCTGAATATCATCCAGACGCGCCACCAGAAAACCGACAGACGACTTAATCACGCCAGATATCTGACCTTTTTCTTTTAATCCGGCGTTTTTCAGTTCCGGCACCGTGGCAGACTCTTCCAGCCAGCCCATATCGCCGCCATTACGCGCAGAGATGATATCGGTGGATTTCTCTTTCGCCAGCGTGGCGAAATCTTCGCCCTTGTTCAGCGCATCCAGTACCGCTTTCGCATCATCTTCCGTTTTGGTCTGAATAATGCTGTAACGAATGCGCTCCGGCTGAGTAAACTGATCTACATGCTGGTCATAATAGGCCTGAATATCCGCATCGCTGACCGGTGCCTGCATCGTCGCGGCATCCAGCTTGATATAGCTTACGCGGAACTGTTCCGGCGTCATAAAGCGGGCTTTATTCTGATCGTAGTAGCTGGACACTTCCTGATCGGTCACCTGCTGCTTCGCCGCCAGCGCGTTGACATCAATAACGGCTTCACGCACCACGCGCTGTTGAGAGACTAATGCCGCCAGTTCGTCGGTTTCCCCTTTCAGCATAAAATCAGTACCGGCCACGCCGTTGATCAGTTGCTGAGTGGTAAGCTGGTTACGCAGCGCCTGAGCGTACTGATCGGCGGTCATTCCCATCTGATTCACAATCGCGTTATAGCGGTTGTTGTCAAACTTACCGTCCACCTGAAAAGCGGGAGTGGCGAAAATCGCCTGCTTTACCTGCTCATCGCTGATGCCCAGTTTCAGTTCGCGGGAATATTGATCCAACAGCGCTTCGTCTATCAGACGATTCAGCACCTGCTGGCGCAGGCTTTTCATATAACCTTCGTTGGCCGCCAGTTCAGAATACCTGTCGCCCAACTGCTGCTGCATACGGTTACGTTCGTTATTAAACGCATTCTCAAACTGTGCCCGGCTGATTTCCTGGCCATTCACTTTTGCGGCGTAGTTATTGCTTCCGCCAATCAGGTAACCACTAACGCCGGTCAAAATGAACGACACGATAATGATAACGAAAATAATCTTGAGCACGAGACTGTTTGCAGCCGTGCGTAAGCTGTCCATCATGGTGTAACCACACTCCGCTGTAGGTGACTTTACACTTTATCTTTCAGGCGGCTTCTCTGCTGGCTACCGAGTGATTCGCTCAGTTGCCGCGTCGACGCAACCTGAATGATTTGCGTATATAGACTTCACGCGCATCGCATTTTCTGAACGCGGCGCGCAAAAGCCTATTGTGACAAGAAACGAGGGCAATTGTCAGCCCGCAACGCGCAGAAAGTCCCGAATCGTCAATAAAAAAGGCACATCAGTTGATGCGCCCTTGTACTTTGTCACATCCCCCGAGGGGATCACGCTTAGTTTACCGCGTCTTTCAGCGCTTTACCTGCACGGAAACTAGGCACTTTGGCAGCGGCGATGGTGATCTCTTTACCTGTTTGCGGGTTGCGACCAGTACGGGCAGCACGCTCTTTAACAGCAAAAGTACCAAAGCCTACCAGTGCAACGTCATCCCCTTCTTTCAGAGATTCGGTAACAGAAGCAATAATCGCATCTAACGCACGTCCAGCCGCAGCCTTAGAGATATCAGCCCCTGCAGCAATTTTTTCGATCAGTTGAGATTTATTCACTCTTCTCTTCCTCTTTATAATTTATATCGCACCTGAATCCTTCGAAGTACGACCGCGCAGCAGTTATATCAGGCCTGCCACGCCCTTACAACACCCGTTAATGGTGGCAGACCCAATCAACCATCTAAATTAGCTATACAAAAAAAGGCTGGCAAGTCCGAAATAGCCTGCCAGCCCTGTTTTTATTAGCGCTATTTGCGCGAGGTCACTATTTTGCGGTTACAACCTGCATTCCAGACGGTTCGTTTTGCAGAGCAAGCGTCAGAACTTCCTCAATGCGCTTCACAGGATGAATATCCAGATCGGCAATCACGTTGTCCGGAATTTCCTCCAGGTCACGTTTATTTTCGAATGGAATTAAGACCGTTTTAATCCCGCCGCGATGCGCCGCCAACAGTTTTTCTTTCAGGCCGCCGATCGGCAACACCTGACCGCGCAGGGTGATCTCACCGGTCATTGCCACATCTGCGCGCACCGGATTACCGGTCAGGCAGGAAACCAGCGCGGTACACATCGCGATACCGGCACTTGGACCGTCTTTCGGCGTTGCGCCTTCCGGCACGTGAACGTGGATATCGCGTTTTTCGTAAAAGTCCGGATTAATACCCAGTTTTTCCGCGCGCGCGCGCACCACGGTCAGCGCCGCCTGAATAGATTCCTGCATCACTTCACCGAGCGAACCGGTGTAGGTCAACTTGCCTTTGCCCGGTACGCAGGCGGTTTCGATGGTCAACAGATCGCCGCCCACTTCCGTCCACGCCAGGCCCGTCACCTGACCTACGCGGTTTTCGCTATCCGCGCGGCCATAATCAAAGCGCTGCACACCGAGGTAGTCGTGCAGATTATCGCCGTTAATTTCGATATGTTTTAACGATTTATCTAGCAACAGTTGTTTAACCGCTTTGCGGCACAGTTTGGAGATTTCACGCTCCAGACTACGCACGCCCGCTTCACGCGTGTAATAGCGGATAATACCGATAATCGCGCTATCGTCGACCGTCAGTTCTCCTTTCTTCAGCGCGTTACGCTCGATCTGCTTCGGCAGCAGGTGACGTTTAGCAATATTCAGCTTCTCATCTTCGGTATAACCGGACAGACGGATCACTTCCATACGATCCAGCAGCGGCGCCGGAATGTTCATGGAGTTGGAGGTGGCGACGAACATCACATCGCTGAGATCGTAATCCACTTCCAGGTAATGATCGCTGAACGCCACGTTCTGCTCCGGATCCAGCACTTCCAGCAGTGCGGAAGCCGGATCGCCGCGCATGTCAGAAGACATTTTGTCGATCTCATCGAGCAGGAACAGTGGGTTTTTAACCCCCACTTTGGCCATTTTTTGGATCAGTTTACCCGGCATAGAGCCAATGTAAGTCCGGCGATGACCGCGGATTTCC
Organism: Salmonella sp. 5800; assembly: GCF_046558195.1. Taxonomy (NCBI): domain Bacteria; kingdom Pseudomonadati; phylum Pseudomonadota; class Gammaproteobacteria; order Enterobacterales; family Enterobacteriaceae; genus Salmonella; species Salmonella sp. 5800. The sequence goes on from NZ_JBGDOX010000002.1 coordinate 295,986, forward strand.
GCTTCATCACGCACGCCGCCCAGCGCCATACGGATGTATTTACGCCCTGTTGCTTTAGCGATGGACTGGCCCAACGAGGTTTTACCTACCCCCGGCGGCCCCACCAGACACAGGATCGGCCCCTTGATTTTATTTACACGGCTTTGAACCGCGAGATACTCAAGGATGCGGTCTTTCACGCGCTCCAGACCATAATGGTCAGTATCGAGGATTTCCTGCGCCTGACGCAGGTCTTTTTTGACCTTGCTACGCGCATTCCACGGCACCTGCACCATCCAGTCGATGTAGCCGCGCACCACGGTCGCTTCCGCCGACATCGGAGACATCATTTTCAGCTTCTGCAGTTCCGCTTCCGCTTTCTCTTTCGCCTCTTTCGGCATTTTCGCCGCGTCGATTTTACGCTTCAGCGCTTCGTTTTCGTCCGGCGCGTCGTCCATCTCGCCAAGTTCTTTCTGAATCGCTTTCATTTGCTCGTTCAGATAGTACTCGCGCTGGGATTTCTCCATCTGCTTTTTCACGCGGTTGCGAATGCGTTTCTCAACCTGCAGCAGATCGATTTCAGATTCCATCATCGCCATCAGATATTCCAGACGTTCGTTAACGTCGGACATCTCCAGTACGGACTGTTTATCCGCCAGTTTCAGCGGCATATGCGCGGCAATGGTGTCAGCCAGACGTGCAGGGTCGTCAATGCTATTGAGTGACGTCAGCACTTCCGGCGGAATTTTTTTGTTCAGCTTGATGTAGCCTTCGAACTGGCTGATAGCGGTACGCACCAGCACTTCTTGTTCTCGCTCATCAATGGCTGGCGAATCAAGGTACTCCGCCTTCGCGGAGAAATGTTCGCCGTTGTCAGACAGCGCGGAAATACGCGCGCGCTGTAACCCCTCGACCAGCACTTTTACGGTGCCGTCAGGCAGTTTCAACATCTGCAAAATAGAGGCCACGGTCCCGACGGTGAAAAGATCGTTTACACCCGGCTCATCCGTTGATGCTTCCTTCTGGGCGACCAGCATGATTTTTTTATCATGGTCCATAGCCGCTTCCAGACAACGGATAGATTTTTCCCGCCCTACAAATAAGGGTATGACCATGTGCGGATAAACCACCACATCGCGCAACGGCAATACGGGGATTTCAATGCGTTCAGAACGCTCAGGATTCATAGAGCTCTCTCTTAGTTTAGTGTCCGCCAGGTAATCAGATAGTATAGCTGTGCTCCATACCACCTATAACATGTACGTCAGTATATGGGGATGTTTCCCACACATTCAACGGCGTGTTTACAGGAAAAACGAAAGGGGAGATAAAATCCCCCCTTTTTTGGCTAACTGATTGTATGAATGTTTAATTATTCGCCAGAAGCCTGCGCTTCCGGTTTGCCGTAAATCAGCAACGGCTTACTCTGACCGGCAATTACGGACTCGTCGATCACCACTTTTTCGACGTCTTCCATAGATGGCAAATCGTACATGGTATCCAGCAGCGCCGCTTCGACGATAGAACGCAGACCACGGGCACCGGTTTTACGCGCCATTGCTTTCCTGGCGATAGCGTCCAGCGCTTCGTCACGGAATTCCAGATCGACGCCTTCCAGGTTAAACAGCGCCTGATACTGCTTGGTCAGCGCATTTTTCGGCTCTTTCAGGATTTGAATCAGCGCTTCTTCGCTGAGTTCGTTCAACGTCGCCACCACTGGCAGACGACCGATAAACTCAGGAATCAGACCAAATTTGATCAAATCTTCCGGTTCAACCTGCGACAACAGCTCGCCTTCGCTGGCTTTGTCGGACTTCGCTTTCACCGTCGCGCCAAAACCAATGCCGGAGCCGGTTTCAACACGGTTAGCGATCACTTTATCCAGACCGGCAAACGCGCCGCCGCAGATAAACAGAATCTTAGAGGTATCTACCTGTAAGAACTCCTGCTGCGGATGTTTGCGACCGCCCTGCGGTGGAACCGCGGCGACGGTGCCTTCGATCAGTTTCAGCAACGCCTGCTGTACGCCTTCGCCGGAAACATCGCGGGTAATGGACGGATTGTCTGATTTACGCGAAATCTTATCGATTTCATCAATGTAGACAATCCCACGCTGCGCTTTTTGCACGTCGTAGTCGCATTTCTGCAACAGTTTCTGAATGATATTCTCGACGTCTTCACCCACGTAACCCGCTTCGGTCAGCGTGGTCGCATCCGCCATAGTGAACGGCACATCCAGCAAGCGCGCCAGCGTTTCCGCCAGCAGCGTTTTACCGGAACCGGTCGGTCCAATCAGCAGAATGTTGCTTTTGCCTAACTCGACGCCATTGCTGGTATCGCCGTTACGCAGACGCTTGTAGTGGTTATAGACCGCCACCGCCAGCACTTTTTTCGCCTGCTCCTGGCCGATAACGTAATCGTCCAGGTGAGTACGAATTTCATGCGGCGTCGGCAGCGCACTACGTTCACGGTGCGGAGCAACTTCTTTAATTTCTTCGCGAATAATGTCGTTACATAAATCGACGCATTCGTCGCAGATATACACGGATGGACCGGCAATCAGCTTGCGCACTTCATGCTGGCTTTTGCCGCAAAAAGAGCAGTACAACAATTTGCCCGAGCCATCTTTGCGTTTATCTGTCATGAGTCAAAACCTCTTCTTTGTTCTTTGTGCCGCACACGACGACGCAAATGCCATTCTCAGGCGCAAGCCGCTAATCAGCGTTGTGCCGCCCTTCATTAGTATATACACAAAATCATTCGAGCTACATCAAGGCGGCAACTCGGCGACTCCGCAGGCGCTTACATAAGTAAGTCACTGGGAGGCGCGCTGGCAACCAACACCGAGGTAGCGTGAAGGATGAAGTGTATAGCGGCACACTTGCGTCCAGGGCATCAATTACGATGGGTCAAAATTGAGTCAACCAAACCGTACTCTACCGCTTCAGGCGCGGAGAGGAAGCGATCGCGCTCAGTATCACGTTCAATCTGCTCAAGAGATTGACCCGTATGATGCGCCATAAGTTCATTCATGCGCCCTTTTACTTTCAAAATTTCGCGGGCGTGAATTTCAATATCCGTCGCCTGGCCCTGGTAGCCGCCCAGCGGCTGGTGGATCATGACGCGAGAGTTCGGCAAGCAGAAACGTTTGCCTTTCGCCCCGGCAGTCAGCAGAAACGCCCCCATAGAGGCCGCCTGTCCCATACAAATGGTGCTGACGTCTGGCTTAATAAACTGCATGGTGTCATAGATGGACATCCCCGCAGTAATTACGCCGCCAGGAGAATTAATGTACAGATAGATATCTTTTTCCGGGTTTTCCGCTTCCAGGAACAGCATCTGCGCCACGATCAAGTTAGCCATATGGTCTTCGACCTGGCCGGTCAGAAATATGACGCGTTCCTTAAGTAGACGAGAATAGATATCAAAAGAGCGCTCACCGCGTGAGGTCTGTTCAATGACCATCGGCACCAGCGCCATATGAGGGGCCAAATTATCTCGTTCTCCGCTGTATGACATTTCCGTCTCCTGGATAAAAATTGAAAAAACCTGCTGTACTGATTGTAACCTGATGGACGGATTATCAGCCAGTCCCTCTGTAATGGGTACGGCATCGCCATAATTCAAGCATAACAATCTTTTGCTCTAACGCTAACACTGAAACGCGGTTTTCGCACCCTTACCATGCAAAATGCGTGACAAAAAAAACCCGTCACTGAAAGGTGACGGGTTTTTGTGCAAATTTCGTGCTTTTAACGCGAAAAATTACGCCTGCTGGTTCATCAGCTCATTGAAGGAAGTGGCTTTTTCAGACACTTTCGCTTTTGCCAGAACCGCTTCAACAGCCTGTTCTTCCAGAGCGACGTTACGCATATTGTCCATCAGCTCTTTATTTTTGCTGTAGAACTCAATCACTTCTTTCGGATCTTCGTAAGCAGACGCCATCTCTTCGATCAGGCCTTTAACGCGTTCTTCGTCCGCTTTCAGCTCGTTGGTACGAATGACTTCGCCGAGCAGCAGACCTACAACTACACGACGCTTAGCCTGTTCTTCGAACAGTTCGCGCGGCAGCTCCAGAGCCTGTTTCTCGTTACCACCAAAACGCTGCGCAGCCTGACGACGCAGAACGTCGATTTCGCTGTCGATCAGCGCAGCCGGTACGTCGATGTCGTTAGCTTTTACCAGACCTTCGATCGCCTGAGACTTAACGCGGTTACGCACCGCGCCTTTCAGCTCGCGCTCCATGTTTTTACGTACTTCAGCGCGCAGACCGGCTACGGAACCATCTTCAACGCCGAAACGTTTGATGAATTCTTCGGTCAGTTCCGGCAGTTCGCGTTCTTCAACTTTCTTCAGGTTGATAACGAACTTAGCCGCTTTACCTTTCAGGTTTTCAGCGTGGTACTCTTCCGGGAAGGTCACATCGATAGTGAACTCTTCGCCAGCTTTGTGGCCTTTAACGCCGTCTTCAAAGCCCGGAATCATACGACCCTGGCCCATCGCCAGAACGAAATCGGTCGCTTTGCCGCCTTCGAACTCTTCGCCGTCTACAGAGCCGGTGAAGTCGATGGTCACGCGGTCTTCCGCATCCGCAGCGCCGTCTTTTTCTTTCCAGGTCGCCTGCTGCTTACGCAGGGTGTCCAGCATCACATCAACGTCAGCGTCGGTGACTTCAACAACCGGTTTTTCAACTTCGATGGACTCGAGGCCAGTCAGCTCAACTTCCGGATAGACTTCAAACTCGACGGAGTAAGTGAAGTCTTCACCCACTTTGTATTCGCCCGGAACATAGTTCGGCGCGCCTGCCGGGTTAATTTTTTCTTTGATGATCGCGTCAACGAAGTTGCGGCTCATCAGATCGCCCAGCACGTCCTGGCGAACAGAAGCGCCATAACGCTGAGCGACGATATTCATCGGTACTTTGCCTTTACGGAAGCCGTCAATACGTACTTTTTTCGCTACGTTGACCAGCTCGCTTTTTACAGCGGTCTCGATGCTGTCAGCAGCGATTGTAATCGTTACACGGCGGCCAAGGCCCTGAGTGGTTTCAACTGAAACTTGCATCTTGTTACCTCAAAAAATCACAGTGCTCGGTCAACTCTACTCCGCAAGCACGTGCTATTTGCTTCGCGGAACCGGGATGTTCTCATAATCAATCACATTCCCTGTCGTCAGAATCATCCCGAAGACGTTCATATATAAGACGGCGCATTATAGCGGCATCACTTTTGTGAGTCGAGAACGGTGATTGTGCGATGCTGCGGCGGTTTTCACAATTCTCGGCTAATTTTTGTCTGAATACTGTACGACACGCTCAAAATTCAGACAAAACAAAACGGCCCGCAGGCCGTTTTCACATAATTCTGTAGCAACATACTGGAAAAGCGGAGGTAGTTGCAAATCCGTTTTGCTACGCGATGCTTCCCGCGCCGCGACAAGGAGGCGACGCGAAGATAGTATCCTGCAACCCTTCCCACTCTTTGAGGGTATAAGTATGCAGTGCCAGCGCATGTACGGTTGTGGAGAGTTCCGCCGTTAACGTACCGTAAATCATCCGATGACGATTAAGAAAACGTTCGCCTGTAAAGCGATCGCTCACCAGCACGACCTTAAAATGGCTTTCCGATCCTGCAGGAACATTGTGACGATAGCTTTCATCCACAACTTCGAGAAACACGGGGTCGAACGCTGTCCTTAATTTTTCTTCTATTTGCTCACGTATCATCATGAAAATCTCCTCCGACAACGCTGTGATGTCACCCATCCCTTTAAATACTAGCCGCTTTTACCGTTTCCATTACAGCATGACAACAAAAATTTAGCTTTCGTCTGATTATTTCAGCCAAACGTATGAAGTTTACTGCCTTAATCATTCTTTTAGCGCTCAAAATCCCCGCTCGCGCCGTTATCAATACCAAATCGGACATTACGACGAATTTACCTGCGTTGACCACTTCCCCTCGCCGTTAGCGGTGTTATGATGGCGGGAATTTTTACCTATCACGTTTTAAGCGTCATTGAGAGCCTGAATATGTTAAAAAAACTTCTCTTTCCGTTAGTCGCTCTGTTTATGCTGGCAGGATGCGCCACACCGCCGACGACCATTGACGTCGCGCCGAAGATCACCTTGCCACAGCAGGACCCGAGCCTGATGGGCGTCACCGTTAGCATTACCGGCGCGGACCAACGCCAGGATCAAGCGTTAGCGAAAGTCACGCGTAACAACCAGCTGGTAACGTTAACCGCCTCCCGCGATTTACGCTTCCTGTTACAAGAAGTCCTGGAAAAACAGATGACGGCGCGGGGCTATATGATCGGGCCTAACGGCGCGGTTAATCTGCAGATTATTGTTAACCAACTGTATGCTGATGTTTCCCAGGGCAGCGTGCGCTACAACATCGCGACCAAAGCGGATATCGCGATTATTGCGACCGCGGCAAATGGCAGCAAGATGACCAAAAACTATCGCGCCAACTACTCTATTGAAGGGGCGTTCCAGGCCTCTAACCAGAATATTGCCGACGCGGTGAACAGCGTTCTGACCGATACCATTGCTGATATGTCTCAGGACACCAGTATTCACGATTTTATCAAGCAAAACGCCCGTTAATAGCAACAACAAGACCCGGCAGAAGCCGGGTCTGTAGATGCCTATGTCAAGTCAATATTTACGTATTTTCCAGCAACCGCGTTCAGCCATTCTGCTGATATTGGGTTTTGCCTCTGGCCTCCCGCTGGCGCTCACCTCCGGTACGCTACAGGCGTGGATGACCGTCGAGAATATCGATCTTAAAACGATTGGCTTCTTCTCGCTGGTTGGTCAGGCCTATGTGTTTAAGTTTCTCTGGTCCCCGCTGATGGACCGCTACACGCCGCCTTTTTTAGGTCGACGTCGCGGTTGGTTACTCGCCACCCAACTGTTGTTACTGGCGGCGATTGCGGCGATGGGCTTTCTTGAACCCGGCACGCAGCTACGCTGGATGGCGGCGCTGGCGGTGGTGATTGCTTTTTGCTCCGCCTCGCAGGATATCGTGTTCGACGCCTGGAAAACCGATGTTTTACCCGCAGAAGAACGCGGCGCTGGCGCGGCAATCAGCGTGCTTGGCTACCGGTTGGGGATGCTGGTTTCCGGCGGACTGGCGCTATGGCTGGCCGATCGCTGGCTCGGCTGGCAGGGCATGTACTGGCTGATGGCGGCATTGCTGATCCCCTGCATTATCGCCACCTTACTGGCGCCGGAACCGACCGATAGTATCCCGTCCCCGAAATCGCTGGAACAGGCCGTCGTCGCGCCGCTACGCGATTTCTTTGGCCGTAATAACGCCTGGCTGATTTTACTGCTCATTGTGCTTTATAAACTGGGTGACGCCTTCGCCATGAGCCTGACCACCACCTTTTTGATTCGCGGCGTCGGCTTTGACGCCGGCGAAGTCGGCGTGGTCAATAAAACGCTGGGCCTGTTGGCGACAATCGTCGGCGCGTTATACGGCGGCATATTAATGCAGCGTCTTTCGCTGTTTCGCGCGCTGCTGATTTTCGGCATTTTGCAAGGCGCGTCCAACGCCGGTTACTGGTTGCTCTCCATTACCGATAAAAACATGTTCAGCATGGGCGCGGCGGTCTTTTTCGAAAATCTGTGCGGCGGGATGGGGACTGCCGCCTTTGTCGCCTTATTAATGACGCTATGTAATAAGTCGTTTTCCGCAACACAGTTTGCCCTACTGTCGGCCCTCTCCGCAGTAGGCCGCGTTTATGTTGGTCCCGTAGCGGGCTGGTTCGTTGAAGCGCACGGCTGGCCGACATTCTACCTCTTCTCGGTTGTCGCCGCCGTTCCCGGGCTGTTACTGTTGCTGGTCTGTCAGCAAACGCTGGAATATAGCTGGCAGAGCGAGCGTTTCATTCCCCGCACGCAATACCGTGGCGCCTACAATTTCGCGCTTTCAATCCTGCTCGCGGGCGTCGCTTTGCTGGCGGTATGGGTACTCCTGCTGACCATGAACGCGGTGGATTACACTAACTTCTCATTCCTGCCCGGATTGCTTGAGACCGCGGTAGTGGTTGCCGTGTGCGGCATTGTCTTTGGCGGGTTGCTGGACTACCTGGCGCTACGAAAAACACGCCTGCTCTAAAACATTATTTGCCGTTGTAATAACGACCCGGAATTATAACGGCTAAATAACCATCAATTGATAAAAAATATATTTGTCTTTTTGTGCGCAACAGAATTTTGGAAATTATTGGTAATTTCTACGCTACCTATTTTCTTTACACGATTCAGCCGATTAAATTTAAATTTCTGCCGTTGATTGTCCTTTTATTGATAATAAATTGTTAAGTAATTGTTTTATTTTTACATTGGTTATACCAATTATCCCTCAACATCCCACTTACAGACCTCATCCGTTATAACGCAAAGTTTCAACAGTGTCTTAAAGTTATTTCGACATACTTGGCAACATATGTGACATGCGCGGCAGAACTTGGTAACACAGAACCAATCATGTTTACAGTAATGTAACCTTACCGTAAAATGCCCCTACACTTTAAACGCCACCAGGTCCCGTGGAATTGAGGTCGTTAAATGAGACTCAGGAAATACAATAAAAGTTTGGGATGGTTGTCATTAATTGCAGGCACTGCATTACTCAGTGGCTGTAATTCTGCGCTGCTGGATCCCAAAGGACAGATTGGACTGGAGCAACGTTCGCTGATACTGACGGCATTTGGCCTGATGTTGATCGTCGTTATTCCCGCCATCTTGATGGCTGTTGGTTTCGCCTGGAAGTATCGTGCGAGTAATAAGGATGCGAAGTATAGCCCGAACTGGTCACACTCCAATAAAGTGGAAGCTGTGGTCTGGACGGTGCCTATCTTGATCATCATTTTCCTTGCCGTACTGACCTGGAAAACCACGCACGCGCTTGAACCAAGCAAGCCGCTGGCGCATGACGAAAAACCGATCACCATCGAAGTGGTTTCCATGGACTGGAAATGGTTCTTCATCTATCCGGAGCAGGGTATCGCCACCGTCAACGAGATCGCCTTCCCGGCGAACACGCCGGTTTATTTCAAAGTGACCTCCAACTCCGTGATGAACTCCTTCTTTATCCCGCGTCTGGGTAGCCAGATTTATGCCATGGCCGGTATGCAAACACGTTTGCATCTGATCGCCAACGAACCCGGAACCTACGATGGCATCTCCGCCAGCTATAGCGGCCCGGGCTTCTCTGGTATGAAGTTTAAAGCTATCGCCACCAAAGACCGCGCAGAATTCGACCAATGGGTCGCAAAAGCGAAGCAGTCTCCGAACACCATGAATGATATGGCGGCGTTCGAGAAAGTGGCTATGCCAAGCGAGTACAACAAGGTGGAATATTTCTCCAGCGTGAAACCAGATTTGTTCAAGGACGTTATTAACAAATTCATGGACCACGGTAAGAGCATGGACATGACCCAACCTGAAGGTGAGCACAGCTCGCATGAAGGAATGGAAGGTATGGACATGAGCCACGCGGAATCCGCCAACTCCAAGGGTTGAGGAAGATAAGATGTTCGGAAAATTATCACTGGATGCAGTACCGTTCCATGAACCTATCGTCATGGTAACGATCGCTGCAATTATCGTCGGGGGACTGGCGATACTGGCAGCGATTACTTACTTCGGTAAGTGGACCTACCTATGGAAAGAGTGGTTAACGTCAGTTGACCATAAACGCCTCGGCATCATGTATATCATCGTCGCGATTGTGATGCTGTTACGTGGTTTCGCCGATGCCATCATGATGCGTAGCCAGCAGGCGCTTGCCTCCGCCGGCGAAGCGGGTTTTCTACCGCCGCACCACTACGATCAGATCTTTACCGCTCACGGCGTAATCATGATCTTCTTCGTGGCGATGCCCTTCGTTATCGGTCTGATGAACCTGGTGGTTCCGCTGCAGATCGGCGCGCGCGACGTTGCGTTCCCTTTCCTGAACAACCTGAGCTTCTGGTTCACCGTTGTCGGCGTTATCCTGGTTAACCTCTCGCTGGGCGTGGGTGAATTCGCGCAGACCGGCTGGCTGGCTTATCCGCCGCTATCGGGAATAGAGTACAGTCCCAGCGTCGGGGTCGATTACTGGATATGGGCGTTGCAACTCTCGGGTATTGGTACGACGTTAACCGGTATCAACTTCTTCGTGACGATCCTGAAGATGCGTGCGCCGGGTATGACGATGTTCAAGATGCCGGTCTTTACCTGGGCCTCTTTGTGCGCCAACGTACTGATCATCGCCTCTTTCCCGATTCTGACGGTTACCGTCGCGTTGCTGACCCTGGATCGCTATCTGGGCACCCATTTCTTTACCAACGATATGGGCGGCAACATGATGATGTACATCAACCTGATTTGGGCCTGGGGCCATCCGGAAGTGTACATTCTGATTCTGCCGGTCTTCGGGGTATTCTCCGAAATCGCAGCGACCTTCTCGCGTAAACGTCTGTTCGGCTATACCTCGCTGGTTTGGGCGACCGTCTGTATTACCGTACTGTCGTTTATCGTTTGGCTGCACCACTTCTTCACGATGGGCGCAGGCGCGAACGTTAACGCCTTCTTCGGTATCACCACCATGATTATCGCCATCCCGACCGGGGTGAAGATCTTCAACTGGTTGTTCACCATGTATCAGGGCCGTATCGTCTTCCATTCCGCAATGATGTGGACCATCGGCTTTATCGTGACCTTCTCGGTCGGCGGTATGACCGGCGTGCTGCTGGCGGTACCGGGCGCGGACTTCGTCCTGCACAACAGTCTGTTCCTGATTGCGCACTTCCATAACGTGATCATCGGCGGCGTGGTGTTTGGCTGCTTCGCGGGTATGACCTACTGGTGGCCGAAGGCGTTTGGCTTCAAGCTGAACGAAACCTGGGGTAAACGCGCCTTCTGGTTCTGGATTATCGGTTTCTTTGTAGCCTTTATGCCGCTGTACGTACTGGGCTTCATGGGCATGACCCGTCGCCTCAGCCAGCAAATTGATCCGCAGTTCCATACGATGCTGATGGTTGCCGCCGCCGGTGCCGCGCTGATTGCGCTGGGTATCCTGTGCCAACTGATTCAGATCTTCGTTTCTATTCGCGACCGCGATCAGAACCGCGATCTGACCGGCGACCCATGGGGTGGCCGTACGCTGGAGTGGTCAACCTCGTCTCCGCCGCCGTTCTATAACTTTGCCGTTGTGCCGCACGTTCACGAACGTGACGCCTTCTGGGAAATGAAAGAAAAAGGCGAAGCGTACCAACAGCCTGGACAGTATGAAGAGATTCATATGCCGAAAAATAGTGGTGCCGGTATTGTTATCGCCGCCTTCGCGACGGTATTTGGCTTCGCCATGATCTGGCATATCTGGTGGCTGGCGATAGTGGGTTTCGCAGGCATGATCATCAGCTGGATTGTAAAAAGCTTTGATGAAGATGTGGATTACTACGTGCCGGTCCCGGAAGTCGAAAAACTGGAAAACCAGCATTTCGATGAGATTACTAAGGCAGGGCTGAAAAATGGCAACTGATACTTTAACGCACGCGACTGCCCACGCGCACGAACACGGGCACCATGACGCAGGCCAGAACAAAATCTTCGGATTTTGGGTCTACCTGATGAGCGACTGCATTCTGTTCTCTATTCTGTTTGCTACCTATGCCGTTCTGGTGAACGGCACCGCTGGCGGCCCGACAGGTAAGGACATTTTCGAACTGCCGTTCGTTCTGGTTGAAACCTTCCTGCTGTTATTTAGCTCCATTACCTACGGCATGGCGGCGATCGCCATGCACAAGAACAACAAGAGCCAGGTTATCTCCTGGCTGGCGTTGACCTTCTTGTTTGGTGCCGGATTTATCGGGATGGAACTCTATGAATTCCATCACCTGATTGTTAACGGTATGGGCCCGGATCGCAGCGGCTTCCTGTCTGCGTTCTTCGCGCTGGTCGGCACGCACGGTCTGCACGTCACTTCCGGTTTGATCTGGATGGCGGTGCTGATGGTGCAAGTTGCCCGTCGCGGTCTGACCAGCACTAACCGTACCCGCATCATGTGCCTGAGCCTGTTCTGGCACTTCCTGGATGTGATTTGGATTTGCGTATTCACTGTTGTTTATCTGATGGGGGCGATGTAATGAGTCATTCTACCGAGAGCGGCGGCGCATCCCACGGCAGCGTAAAAACGTACATGACCGGCTTTATCCTGTCGGTCATCCTGACGGTTATTCCATTCTGGATGGTGATGACCGGCGCTGCCTCTCCGGCCGTTATTCTGGGATCTATCCTGGCAATGGCAGTGGTGCAGATTTTGGTGCATCTGGTGTGTTTCCTGCACATGAACACCAAATCTGATGAAGGCTGGAACATGACGGCCTTCATCTTTACCGTGCTGATCATCGCCATCCTGGTTGTGGGCTCCATCTGGATTATGTGGAACCTCAACTACAACATGATGATGCACTAAGAGCGGCGAGTATGATGTTTAAGCAATACCTGCAAGTAACGAAACCAGGCATCATCTTTGGCAACCTGATCTCGGTGATCGGGGGATTTCTGCTGGCCTCAAAGGGCAGCATTGACTATCCCCTGTTCATTTATACGCTGGTCGGGGTGTCACTGGTTGTGGCGTCGGGTTGTGTATTTAACAACTACATCGACAGGGATATCGACAGGAAGATGGAAAGGACCAAGAATCGGGTGCTGGTCAAAGGCCTGATTTCTCCTGGCGTCTCGCTGGTATACGCCACCCTGCTGGGTATTGCTGGCTTTATGCTGCTGTGGTTTGGCGCCAATCCTCTGGCCTGCTGGCTGGGAGTGATGGGCTTCGTGGTCTATGTTGGCGTGTACAGCTTGTACATGAAGCGTCACTCCGTCTACGGAACGCTGATTGGTTCTCTCTCCGGCGCAGCGCCGCCGGTGATTGGCTACTGTGCCGTAACGGGCGACTTTGACAGCGGCGCGGCGATCCTGTTGGCTATTTTCAGCCTCTGGCAGATGCCGCACTCTTACGCCATCGCCATTTTCCGCTTTAAGGACTATCAGGCGGCCAATATCCCGGTTCTGCCGGTGGTAAAAGGAATCTCAGTCGCTAAAAACCACATCACGCTGTACATCATTGCGTTTGCCGTTGCAACGCTAATGCTCACGTTGGGCGGTTATGCCGGTTACAAATACCTGGTGGTCGCCGCGGCGGTCAGCGTTTGGTGGCTCGGCATGGCGCTACGCGGTTACAAAGTGGAAGATGATAAGGTCTGGGCGCGCAAGCTGTTCGGCTTCTCTATCATTGCGATTACCGCGCTGAGTATCATGATGTCCGTTGATTTTATGGTGCCGAATTCGCAGAATCTGCTGACTTACGTCTGGTAAGTTCATCGTCACCTCCTCTATGCCGGATGGCGGCTTATGCCTTATCCGGCCTACAAAAGCACGTTACCTGTAGGCCGGATAAGCGACGTGAGTATCGCCATCCGGCATTTTTCGTCTCTCGTGGCCTACCCTCACCACCACAACATTTGTTAATAAAGCGCATATTTACCCAACCAACCTGGCGCTTTACACTAGGTGCGAATTTCATACAGAGGTGGCAATGAACGATTATAAAATGACGCCAGGGGAGCTGCGTGCCACATGGGGTTTAGGGACCGTCTTTTCGTTGCGTATGCTGGGCATGTTTATGGTTCTACCAGTACTGACCACATACGGTATGGCGCTACAGGGTGCCAGCGAAGCATTAATCGGCATTGCGATCGGCATTTACGGGCTGGCGCAGGCTATCTTTCAAATTCCCTTTGGGCTGCTGTCCGACCGCATTGGCCGTAAACCGCTGATTGTCGGCGGACTGGTGGTATTTGTCGCGGGTAGCGTCATTGCCGCGCTCTCCCACTCAATCTGGGGCATTATTCTGGGGCGAGCACTACAGGGGTCCGGCGCTATTGCCGCCGCCGTCATGGCGCTCCTGTCTGATCTCACCCGAGAGCAAAACCGTACCAAAGCGATGGCGTTTATCGGCGTCAGCTTTGGTATCACCTTCGCGATTGCAATGGTATTAGGGCCGATCGTTACCCATAGTCTGGGATTGAACGCGTTGTTCTGGATGATCGCCGCCCTCGCCACCCTGGGCATTATTTTGACGATCTGGGTGGTTCCCAACAGTACCAACCATGTGCTGAATCGCGAATCCGGGATGGTCAAAGGCAGCTTCAGTAAAGTGCTGGCGGAGCCGAGGCTGCTCAAGCTTAATTTCGGCATTATGTGTCTGCATATTTTATTGATGTCCACCTTTGTCGCCCTGCCTGGCCAGCTTGCCGATGCCGGTTTTCCTGCCGCCGAACACTGGAAGGTGTATCTGGCAACCATGGTGATCGCCTTTGCCGCCGTCGTGCCTTTTATTATCTATGCTGAAGTCAAACGGCGGATGAAGCAGGTATTCCTGTTCTGCGTGGGGCTCATTATCGTCGCGGAAATCGTGTTGTGGGGAGCGGGCCAGCATTTCTGGGAGCTGGTGATTGGCGTACAACTCTTTTTCCTTGCCTTTAATTTGATGGAGGCGCTGCTGCCTTCTCTTATTAGCAAAGAGTCGCCCGCGGGGTATAAAGGAACGGCGATGGGCGTCTATTCTACCAGTCAGTTTCTTGGCGTGGCGCTTGGCGGCTCGCTGGGCGGCTGGATAGACGGCACGTTTGATGGGCAAACCGTTTTTCTTGCCGGGGCCGTACTGGCGATGGTATGGCTGGCGGTGGCAAGTACCATGAAAGAGCCGCCCTATGTCAGCAGCCTGCGCGTGGAAATTCCAGCGGATATCGTTGCTGACAACAGGCTAAAACAACGACTGTTGGCAATGAAAGGCGTAAGCGAAGCGCTGATCGTGGCGGAAGAACATTCCGCTTACGTCAAAATCGACAGCAAAGTGACCAATCGCTTTGAAGTTGAACAGCTTATCAGCAAAGGATGAATGCTGTATTGCCGGATGGCGGCGAGGCTCTATCCGGCATAACAACTTAATCGCGGAAGTTTTTGAACTGGAACGGCTGGCCCAAATCGCCGCCGCGAACCAGCGCCATTACCGATTGCAGATCGTCACGTGATTTGCCCGTCACGCGAATCTCTTCCCCCTGAATTTGCGCCTGCACCTTCAGTTTGCTGTCTTTAATCAGCTTGACGATTTTCTTCTGCACGGCGCTTTCAATGCCCTGCTTCAGCTTCGCTTCCACATACCAGGTTTTACCGCTATGCACGAACTCGTCCGGTACATCCAGCGAAGCGCCTTCAATACCGCGTTTAAGCAGCTTGGCGCGCAGAATATCGAGCAACTGATTGACCTGGAAATCGGACTCGCTCAGCACCTTGATGGTTTTATTGGCATCGTTCAGTTCAATAGTCGCCTCTACGCCACGAAAGTCAAAACGAGACTCAACCTCGCGAACCGCGTTATCCACACCGTTACGCGCTTCCTGCAGATCAACTTCAGAAACAATATCGAAAGATGGCATCTTTTCTTCTCCCTTCATTTTCGTTGCGTTGCATAATACCTGCAACGAGGCTTAACGAGAAGCTTAGCTGATGACGCTATAATTAGCGCCATAACACCTGGCGCTGTTGCAGGTGAGGAGGAACAATGAAAATTACTGTACTGGGATGCGGAGCCTTAGGACAACTTTGGCTTTCGGCACTGTGCAAACACGGACATGACGTACAGGGCTGGCTACGGGTGCCACAACCTTATTGCAGCGTAAATCTGATCGATACCGATGGTTCCTTTTTCAACGAATCACTGACGGCAAACGATCCGGATTTTTTGGCGAAGAGCGAACTGTTATTAGTCACGCTGAAAGCGTGGCAGGTTTCCGACGCAGTACGAACTCTGGCGTCAACCTTACCGGTGACGTCGCCTATCCTGCTCATTCATAATGGAATGGGAACCATAGAAGAACTGCAAAATATCCAGCAGCCGATGTTGATGGGGACTATCACCCATGCTGCGCGCCGCGACGGTAATATCATTATTCATGTCGCTAACGGTACTACGCATATTGGCCCGGCGCGCGAGCAAGACGGCGATTACAGTTATCTCGCCGATATCCTGCAGGGGGTACTGCCCGATGTCGCCTGGCATAACAATATCCGCGCAGAGATGTGGCGCAAACTGGCGGTCAACTGTGTTATCAACCCGCTCACCGCGCTTTGGAACTGCCCGAACGGCGAGCTGCGCCATCATACTGATGAAATCAACGCGATTTGCGAAGAGGTCGCCGCCGTGATTGAACGTGAAGGCTACCACACATCGGCAGACGATTTACGCTATTATGTTGAGCAAGTGATTGACAGTACGGCAGAAAACATCTCATCCATGTTGCAGGACGTGCGTGCCATGCGCCATACCGAAATTGACTACATTACCGGTTATTTACTCAAGCGCGCCCGCGTGCACGGTCTCGCCGTTCCGGAAAATAGCCGCCTGTTTGAAATGGTAAAGCGAAAGGAGAGTGAGTATGAGCGCTCAGGCACTGGTATGCCTCGCCCCTGGTAGTGAAGAGACCGAAGCGGTCACCACTATCGATCTGCTGGTTCGCGGCGGAATCCACGTCACTACCGCCAGCGTCGCCAGCGATGGCAACCTGACGATTGTCTGCTCGCGCGGTGTAAAGCTACTGGCGGATGCGCCGCTGGTTGAAGTTGCCGACGGCGATTATGACATCATCGTGTTGCCCGGCGGAATTAAAGGCGCCGAGTGCTTTCGCGACAGCCCGCTGCTGGTCGAAACCGTAAAACAGTTTCACCGCTCCGGGCGCATTGTCGCAGCCATTTGCGCCGCAGCCGCCACAGTGCTCGTGCCGCACGATATCTTCCCTATCGGCAATATGACCGGTTTTCCGGCGCTGAAAGATAAGATCCCCGCCGAACAGTGGCAGGATAAGCGTGTGGTGTGGGATGCGCGGGTAAAATTATTAACCAGCCAGGGACCGGGTACCGCTATCGATTTTGGCTTGAAAATCATCGACCTGTTGGCCGGTCGTGAAAAAGCGCATGAAGTGGCTTCGCAACTGGTGATGGCGGCGGGGATTTATAACTACTACGAATAAGAATGATTGCCGGATGGCGGCGTAAACACCTTATCCGGCCTACAAAACGGTACAGTCTGTAGGCCGAATAAGCGGCAGCGCCATCCGGCAGTTATTTTACGGGCGTTCGCCCTGCGCCAGACGCGCATTAATATGCGCAATCACCCCAGGTAAATCCGCCAGTGAATCCACCACGTAATGCGCCCCGGCGGCGTACAGCTTGCTGGCCGCGTGCTCGCGACGGACTGCAACGTCCTCTTTCGACATTGTCTGATAGGCGTCCCATGTTGCGCCGAATTCGTTACCCGATACCGCCAGCCCCACCGTCCACATCCCCGCGTTAAGCCCCTCGCTAATGCCCGGCGCGGCATCATCTACCTTCACACAGTGCGCGACCGCATCAATGCCCAGCGCAATCACGTTTTGCAGCGCCATCCACGGCCCCGGACGACCACCCGCGGCCAGGTCGTCCGTTGCCACCCAATGATCCGGACAATAACCATGCCCGGCGGCGGCGGGGACCAGGCGCTCCATCACCGCTCGTGGGTAACCGGAGCAGGAGCCTATCTTGATACCCTCGGCTCGTAGCGCCGCGATCGTGTCGATAACTCCGGCAATAGGAGAAGAAAAATCGACAACTTTAGCAATCTGTAACGGCATGAAGGCGGCGTAGATGGCATCAATATCTGCTGCGCTCATGGAGCGGCCAAACTTTGCCTGCCAGCGCGCGTCAACAGCAGGTAATTTTCCCAGCGCTTCAATGTGTTGCCATTTACCCAGCCCCATTGGCACGCGTGCTTCGGCGAGGGTGATCTCCACATCAAATGCCTGACGGAACGCCTCGACGAAAATTTGCGTCGGCGCGAAGGAGCCAAAATCGACGGTGGTGCCCGCCCAGTCGAGAATAACAGCGTGAATACGGTTCATCATGGTTCCTTATTTCGTCCAGTACATGGCGGTACGAATGGCGGTCAGCAGGGCAGTGATATCGGCGGCATATACTTCACCAATGTTGCCGATGCGAAAGCAGTCGCTTTGCGACACTTTGCCAGGATAGATAACAAAGCCCTGCTCTTTGAGGCGGCGATAAAATTCGCTAAAGCGATACTGCGGGTCTTCCGGTGAATAAAAGGCGGTGATAATGGGCGAGTGAAGTTCGTCATCCAGCAGCGTGTTAAAGCCCAGCGCCCGCATTCCGGCCACCAGGCTGCGCTGATTTTGCTGATAGCGTTGATGACGTGCCGCCACGCCACCTTCTTCCGCCAGCTCTTTCAGCGCCTGGGCAAACGCCAGGACGGTATGTGTGGGCGAAGTAAAACGCCATTTGCCGTGGTTATCCTCCATGCAGCGCCACTGGGCGTAGAGATCTAACGACAGCGAGCGGGAACGCCCTTTGCACGCGGCCAGTTTTTGCTCGCGGGCAATCACGAAGGCAAAACCCGGCACGCCCTGAATGCATTTATTGGCGGAGCTGATCAGATAGTCGATGTGTAATGTTGCAATATCCATGGGGATGCCGCCGAAGCTGCTCATGGCGTCAACGATGTAGGTTTTGCCATAGCGATGCGCCAGAGCGCCCACCTCATCAATGGGGTTGAGCATCCCGGTGGTCGTTTCGCTATGCACCATGGCGATATGGCTGATCGTCGGGTCGGCGTTTAGGATCGCGTCGATCGCCTGCACGTCCGGGCGCGCAACTTCGCCGCAGTCGTAAGCGTGATGGGCGATACCCATAAGGCCGGCCATCTCGAGCATTCGTGCGCCGTATGCACCGTTGCTGACGATCAGCACCTTATCCTGCGGCCCCAATGCGCTGCCCAGTACGGCTTCCACAGCATAGCTGCCGCTGCCTTGTAGCAGTACGGAGGTGTAGCCTTCGGAGGCCGTTGCCAGTGCGGTCAGCTGCTGGCGGATCTGTTCTACCACGCCGATATTGTAATCATCATCCCAAGTACAGCTATCGAACAACATCGCTTCTTTCACGGTACGAGAGGTGGTGAGCGGGCCAGGAGTCAGCAGCAGATAGTTACGCGAAGTCATGTTATTTACCTTTGGTCTATACCAGATTGCATTTATCATGACGATCTTTGCCGCGACGGGTCAAAGAGAAAATCGCGCTGCAACAAAAAATTCATCTCTGCTTGTATAATGGCGGCAGGCAAAACGGAAGCGAGTAAGCATGAAATCTATCCCGGGCGATATCCCGCAGTACCTGTTGATCAAGGCGCAGCTTCAGGCGCGTATTCAGAGCGGTGCGTTGAAAAGCGGTGATAAACTGCCGTCTGAACGCGAACTGTGCGCGATCTTCAACACCACGCGCATTACTATTCGCGAAAGTCTGGCGCAGCTGGAGTCCAGTGGGCTTATCTGGCGCGCCGATCGTCGCGGTTGGTTCGTTACGCCGGAACGCCTGTGGCTGGATCCGACCCAGAATACCAACTTCCATAAGCTTTGCCGCGAGCAGGGGCGGGAGCCAAAAACCGCGCTACTGAGCGGCGTGTTAACCACCGTGCCTGTCGAGGTCATGGAGCCCCTCCAGCTCCAGCCGTTTGATCAAATCTATCTGCTGACCCGTCTGCGTTACGCCGATGGCCGCGCCGTGTGCTACTGCGAAAACCATTGTTTGCCCGCCCGCGTGCCTGAGCTGCTGCAGTACGATCTCAACGGCAGCCTGACCGAGATATACGAGTCGCACTACAACCTCGTCTATACCAGCATGCATCTGTCGTTCTACCCCACCGCCATGCCTGCGCAGGCCGCACAGGCGCTGGGAGTTATGGAAGGGCGCCCGGCGCTGTTGCTGCGCCGTCTGAACTACGATCAACACGGGCGAGTGCTGGATCTGGATATCGAATACTGGCGTCACGACAGCCTGCGCATTGAGGTAGATACCCACTAGCGGGTGCGCCGGATGTTGGCTGCGGGACTTATCCGGCCTGTCAATCGTATCGTCTCACGGCTATCCGGATAAGCGCAGCATCATCCGGCGTGGACTGATTTATTTCTCTTTCATCGTTTTGTCATATAAGCCGTTTAGCGTAAAAAGCAAACCTGGTATAGGCCAGAAAATGCAACGTACGCTATGAGGCTATTACGATGAAACTTTCCCGACTTGCTCTGCTGTCTGTCTTCGCTCTCGCCAGCGCCCCGTCATGGGCGGAATCGGTGGTCACGGTGTACTCCATCGACGGGCTGCACGATGGCGATAACAGCTGGTACCAGGTGCAGTTTGACGCATTCACCAAAGCGACCGGCATTACCGTACGCTATGTTGAAGGCGGTGGTGGCGTGGTAGTGGAACGTCTGGCAAAAGAGCGTACGAATCCGCAGGCCGACGTGCTGGTAACCGCGCCACCATTCATTCAGCGCGCCGCCGCCGAAAAGCTGCTGGCGAACTTTAACACCGACGCCGCATCGGCTATCCCCGATGCCAACAACCTTTATTCGCCGCTGGTAAAGAACTATCTGAGCTTTATCTACAACAGCAAGCTGCTGAAAACTGCCCCGGCGAGCTGGCAGGATCTGCTTGACGGTAAATTCAAAAATAAACTCCAGTATTCCACGCCAGGTCAGGCCGCTGACGGCACGGCGGTAATGCTGCAGGCTTTCCACAGCTTCGGCAGTAAAGATGCCGGTTTTGCGTATCTCGGCAAGCTGCAGGCCAATAACGTCGGGCCATCTGCCTCTACCGGCAAGCTAACCGCGCTGGTTAATAAAGGTGAAATCTACGTCGCTAACGGCGACCTGCAAATGAACCTCGCGCAGATGGAACGTAACCCGAACGTGAAAATCTTCTGGCCGGCCAACGACAAAGGCGAGCGCAGCGCGCTGGCCATCCCTTATGTCATTGGCCTGGTCCAGGGGGCGCCGCAGAGTGAAAATGGTAAAAAGCTGATTAACTTCCTGCTGAGTAAAGAAGCGCAGACTCGCGTCAGCGAACTCTCCTGGGGAATGCCAGTACGCAGCGACGTGACGCCGAGCGACGAACATTACAAGGCCGCCACTGCCGCGTTAGAAGGCGTGCAGAGCTGGCAGCCAAATTGGGATGACGTAGCCGTTTCGCTGTCGGCAGATATTAGCCGTTGGCACAAAGTGACCGAAAGCGAGTAAGCCTGATGCTGATGAAAACAACCGCCGTTCACGCCCCTGCATCGCAGGGGACATCGGGGATAGTCCTCGACTCGCTGCGCGTTGCGTATCACGGCAACGTGGTGCTTAAACCGCTCTCTTTGACGATTGAACCTGGCGAAGTGCTGGCGCTGATTGGCCCATCAGGATCTGGAAAAACGACGGTGCTGCGTGCGGTTGCGGGCTTTGTGCAACCTGCAGGCGGTCGTATTCTGATTGGCGATACGGACGTAACCCATCTGCCACCCTATAAACGCGGGTTGGCGATGGTGGTGCAGAACTACGCCTTGTTCCCGCATCTGAAAGTGGAAGACAACGTCGCTTTTGGCCTGCGTGCGCAGAAGCAGCCAAAGGCGCTAATTAATGAGCGTGTGACGCAGGCGCTGAAAACGGTTGGCATGAGTGATTACGCTACCCGTTATCCGCATCAACTTTCCGGCGGCCAGCAGCAACGCGTGGCCATCGCCCGCGCGATTGCCGTGCGCCCGCGCGTGCTGTTGCTGGATGAACCACTGTCAGCGCTGGACGCACAGATTCGTCATAATATGGTGGAAGAAATCGCCCGTCTTCACCGTGAGCTGCCGGAACTCACTATTCTCTACGTCACCCACGATCAAACGGAAGCGCTCACCCTGGCCGATAAAATCGGCATTATGAAGGATGGCTCGCTGATTGCTCACGGCGAAACCCGCGCGCTATATCAGCATCCGCCCAATCGTTTTGCCGCCGAATTCTTAGGTCGCGCCAATATTCTCTCCGCCATCGCGCTGGGGATAACGGAGGTTCCGGGGCTGGTGGACGTCAGCTGCGGCGGTGCGGTGATTCGCGCGTTCAGCCGGGGCAGCCACCACGGTTACAACAAACTGCTGTGCATTCGTCCTCAGCACCTCAGCCTGATGCCGCGTTCGGCCGACAGCAACCGCTTCAACGCCACACTGCAATCGGTGCACTGGCAGGGCGATTTAACCCATCTGTTGTGTGACGTTGCTGGCGAAACGGTGCGGATGGTGTTGACGCATGTCAATCCGCTGCCGCGCGTGGGCGACAAGCTGGCGCTGTGGTTCGAACCGGATGATGCGGTCCTGATTGAGGTATAACTATGTCACTCATTTTACCTCTGGAAAAACCGGCGCTTAACCTACGCCCGCTGCTGTGGCTGCTGCTCCCGTTGCTGGTGCTGGCGACGCTGTTTTTCTGGCCCCTGTCGCTCATCGTTGAACAGGCGCTACGCGGTGCCAATGGCGAGATCGGGCTCGAGACCTTCCGCCAGGTGGTCGACTCGAAACGCTTTGTCGGCGCGTTGCTGAACACGTTGCAAATCGCCTTTTTCGCCACCGCCGGTTGCCTGCTGCTGGGCAGCGTGATGTCGCTGATTCTGGTGTTTATTCCTTTCCCCGGCAGCGAGTTGATTGGTCGGGTCGTCGATACTTTTATTGCGCTGCCGACCTTCCTGATTACGCTGGCGTTCACCTTTATTTATGGGTCAGCGGGTCTGCTCAACGGTACGCTGATGAGCCTGTTTGCCTTTGAGCTACCGCCGGTGGATTTTCTCTACTCGATGCAGGGCGTCATTTTGGCGGAGATCACGGTGTTCACTCCGCTGGTGATGCGGCCACTGATGGCCGCGCTGCGGCAAATTGATAAAAGCCAGCTAGAGGCAGCCAGCATTCTGGGGGCGCACCCGTTACGGGTGATTGGGCAGGTGATTTTCCCGGCGGCGCTACCGGCGCTGATGGCTGGTGGCAGCCTGTGCCTGCTGTTGACCACTAACGAGTTTGGCATCGTACTGTTTATTGGCGCGAAAGGGGTTAACACCCTGCCGATGATGGTTTACAGCAAAGCGATTCTGGAGTCCGACTATACGGTCGCCTGCATGATTGCGTTGATTAACATTGTCTTGTCGCTGGGGCTGTTCTCCCTCTATCGCCTGGCGGCATCGCGTACCGGCGTAAGGAGCTAGCCATGCTAATTTGGTCACCTAAAGGACGCGCAGCGGCGGGCGTTGTGGCTAGCGTACTGTTTATCGTGTTCTTTTTCCTGCCGCTGGCGGTGATTCTGATGTCCAGCCTTAGCCAGCAGTGGAACGGTATTCTGCCGAGTGGCTTCACGCTGAACCACTTTGTTAACGCTCTGCACGGTGCGGCATGGGATGCCCTACTTGCCAGCCTCACGATTGGCTTTTGCGCCAGCCTGTTTGCGCTGCTTTGCGGCGTTTGGGCGGCGCTGGCGCTGCGTCAACATGGGGTGAAAGCGCAGAAATGGTTAAGTATGGTGTTCTATCTGCCGAGTGCGATTCCGTCAGTGTCCGTGGGCCTGGGCATTCTGGTTGCTTTCAGCCAGGGGCCATTGCAAATGAACGGCACCCTATGGATTGTGCTGACAGCGCACTTTGTGCTGATTTCCGCCTTTACCTTCAGTAACGTGTCGACCGGACTGGCGCGAATTTCCGCCGATATTGAAAACGTCGCGTCGAGTCTGGGGGCATCGCCCTGGTATCGTCTGCGTCACGTGACGTTGCCGTTATTGATGCCGTGGATGATGTCAGCGCTGGCGCTGAGTTTATCGCTCTCCATGGGGGAGTTGGGCGCGACGATGATGATTTATCCGCCGGGCTGGACGACGCTGCCGGTGGCTATCTTTAGCCTGACCGACCGTGGAAATATCGCCGACGGCGCGGCGCTGACCATTGTGCTGGTGGCCATTACGCTGCTGCTGATGATGAAGCTGGAGCGCATTGCAAAACGGTTGGGGCAGAAATAAAACGATAGGCCGGGTAGGACATAGCCGCCACCCGGCAAAGGAATTACGGGCGATACACCTTCACATTGGCAAACCCCTGCTCGCGTAGATAGAGCGCCTGCAGGCGACTCATTACGCCGCGTTCGCACCATAGCAGCCAGGTTTTGCTCTGATCGAGGTCGCCAAATTTAGTGCTCAGCTTGTAGAAAGGCAGCGAAACGACGTCGACGCCTTCCACTTTCAGCGGCTTGTCATCCTGCTCATCGACAGAACGGATATCCAGAATCACATCGTTGGCGCCAAAACCGCTCACAGTTTCAACTTCCACCACCTCCTGCTGGGTCTGCTGGGCGATTTCACGAATATCGACGTTGCTCGCTTCTTCTACCACCTTATCGAGAATACTGAAGTCGAAATTTTCTTCTTCGGCTTCAATTTTCGCTTTAATGGCTTTCACCGTCGGACTTTTTGAAATCACGCCACAGTATTCCGGCATCGTACGGGCAAAATCTTCCGTACCAATCTGGCGCGCCAGGTTGATAATGTGCTCTTTATCGTAAGAGATCAGCGGGCGCAGGATCAGCGTGTCAGACACGTTATCGATCAAGCGCAAATTGGTTAGCGTCTGGCTGGACACCTGGCCCAGCGCTTCGCCGGTCACCAGCGCCTGTACGCCGTAACGTTCCGCCACTTTCGACGCCGCGCGTACCATCATACGTTTGAGCACCACGCCCATCTGGCCGTCGTCAACTTTCTCCAGAATCTCGCCGACCACCGGTTCGAAGTTAATCGCCACAAAACGCACGCGATGGGAGCTGCCAAAGCGGTTCCACAGGTAATGCGCCACCTGGCGAACGCCGATTTCATGCGCCGCGCCGCCAAGGTTAAAGAAGCAGTAGTGTACGCGGCAGCCGCGACGCATCAGCATATAGCTGGAGACGCCGGAGTCAAAACCGCCGGAGATCAGCGACAGCACATCTTCCTGGGTGCCAATCGGGAAACCGCCAATACCTTCATAACGCCCTTTGATCAGCAGCAGGCGATCATCTTCCACTTCCAGATGCACCGTCACATCCGGGTTAGTGAGCTTCACGCGCGCCGATTCAATATGCTGATTTAATCCGCCGCCAACATAGCGCTCCACCTCAATGGAGCTAAACTCATGCTTACCGCGACGTTTTACGCGCACGCAGAAGGTTTTGCCTTCAAGCTGCTCGCGATACTGCGCCAACGCTTTCTCGAAAATGTCGTGCATATCGGTGAACGGCACATCTTCGACTTCAAGAATATGGTGAATCCCCGGAATGCGGGTCAGCGCGTCGCGAATCGCCAGACGCTGGTTTTCATCTTTGGCGCGAACTTCAATGTTATCCCAGTGACGGACAACCGCGAGGGTCTCATCGTAGTGCTTTAAAACGTTACGGATGTTCCCGGTTAAAATTTTTATAAAGCGCAAACGCACAGATTGGCTTTTGATAGTGATTTCCGGGAACAATTTAATGATAAACTTCATGGCGGCAATGGTTCTTTAGCAAGCTATCTAAGGCTTGTCGTGGAGAAATAGTACAGCAGCCCATACCTACGGCTGCATCCAGGCGCGGAAGTATATCACTATCACGGACATCTTGCGCATTTCCCCTTACCATTGCGCGTTATTTGCTTATCAGTGTGAGTCCGTTACCATAGACTTGTGCTGCCATTACAGAGAGTCAAACAGTCATCATGCCGAAGAAAAATGAGGCGCCCGCCAGCTTTGAAACTGCGCTGAGCGAGCTGGAACATATTGTTACCCGCCTGGAAAGCGGCGATTTGCCGCTGGAAGACGCGCTGAATGAATTCGAGCGCGGCGTACAACTGGCGCGTCAGGGGCAGGCAAAACTGCAGCAGGCGGAACAGCGCGTGCAAATTTTGCTGTCTGATAATGAAGAGGCTTCACCTGAGCCTTTTATCGCGGATAATGAGTAAATGGACTTTACGCAGCAGCTACAGGCTTGCGTAACGCAAGCGAATCAGGCGCTGAGCCGTTTTATCGCGCCACTGCCCTTTCAGAACACTCCCGTGGTCGAAGCCATGCAGTATGGCGCATTATTAGGCGGTAAACGCCTGCGGCCATTTCTGGTTTACGCCACCGGTCAAATGTTTGGCGTCAGTACGACAACGCTGGATGCGCCAGCTGCGGCGGTCGAATGCATTCATGCCTATTCGCTGATCCATGACGACCTGCCAGCAATGGACGATGACGATTTGCGTCGCGGCCTGCCGACTTGCCATATTAAATTTGGCGAAGCCAACGCAATCCTGGCGGGAGACGCGTTGCAGACGCTGGCGTTTGCCATTATCAGCGACGCGCCGATGCCGGAAGTCGCCGATCGCGATCGTATCGCGATGATCGCCGAACTGGCGAACGCCAGCGGCATCGCCGGTATGTGCGGCGGTCAGGCATTGGATCTGGCGGCAGAAGGCCAGCGGATCACTCTGGACGCGCTGGAACGCATTCATCGCCATAAGACCGGCGCGCTCATTCGCGCCGCCGTTAGACTTGGCGCGTTGAGCGCGGGCGATAAAGGACGGAATACTCTGCCGATACTTGACCGCTATGCAGAGAGTATCGGCCTTGCCTTCCAGGTTCAGGATGACATTCTGGATGTGGTGGGCGATACTGCAACGTTAGGTAAACGTCAGGGCGCAGACCAGCAGCTTGGCAAAAGTACCTACCCTGCACTTCTGGGTCTTGAGCAAGCCCGGAATAAAGCCCGGGACCTGATAGAGGACGCCCGTCAGTCGTTACATCAGCTGGCCGCGCAATCACTGGACACCTCGGCACTGGAAGCGCTAGCGAACTACATAATCCAGCGTGATAAATAAACCCCATATCCAATGAGCTTGCGATGAGTTTTGATATAGCCAAATACCCTACCCTGGCATTGGTCGACTCCACCCAGGAGTTACGACTGTTACCGAAAGAGAGTCTGCCGAAACTCTGCGACGAGCTACGCCGCTACTTACTCGACAGCGTAAGCCGTTCCAGCGGGCACTTCGCTTCCGGGCTGGGCACGGTAGAACTTACCGTGGCGCTGCATTATGTCTACAACACCCCGTTTGACCAGCTAATCTGGGATGTTGGACACCAGGCTTATCCACATAAAATCCTTACCGGTCGTCGCGACAAAATCGGCACCATTCGCCAGAAAGGCGGTCTGCACCCGTTCCCGTGGCGCGGAGAAAGCGAATACGATGTGCTGAGCGTTGGGCATTCCTCCACCTCCATCAGCGCCGGTATCGGCATTGCCGTGGCGGCGGAGAAAGAAGGCAAAGATCGCCGCACCGTCTGTGTGATAGGCGACGGCGCCATCACCGCCGGTATGGCGTTTGAAGCAATGAATCACGCAGGCGATATCCGGCCCGACATGCTGGTCATTCTGAACGACAATGAAATGTCGATTTCGGAAAACGTCGGCGCGCTCAACAACCATCTGGCGCAGCTACTTTCCGGTAAGCTTTACTCTTCTCTGCGCGAAGGCGGAAAAAAGGTCTTCTCCGGCGTACCGCCAATTAAAGAACTGCTCAAGCGTACCGAAGAACATATTAAAGGCATGGTTGTGCCGGGCACACTGTTCGAAGAGCTGGGCTTTAACTACATCGGGCCGGTCGATGGTCACGATGTCATGGGGCTTATCAGCACATTGAAGAACATGCGCGACCTGAAAGGCCCGCAGTTCCTGCATATCATGACCAAGAAAGGCCGCGGCTATGAGCCCGCGGAAAAAGATCCGATCACTTTCCATGCGGTGCCTAAATTTGATCCTTCCAGCGGATGTTTGCCGAAAAGCAGCGGCGGTCTGCCAGGTTATTCAAAAATCTTCGGTGACTGGCTGTGTGAAACCGCCGCCAAAGACAGCAAGCTGATGGCGATCACCCCAGCAATGCGCGAAGGTTCCGGCATGGTGGAATTTTCACGTAAATTCCCGGATCGCTATTTTGACGTCGCCATCGCCGAGCAGCATGCCGTCACCTTCGCCGCAGGTCTGGCGATTGGCGGCTATAAGCCCGTCGTGGCGATCTACTCTACTTTCCTGCAACGCGCCTACGATCAGGTCATCCATGACATCGCTATCCAGAAACTGCCGGTCATGTTCGCCATCGATCGCGCCGGTATCGTTGGCGCGGATGGGCAAACGCACCAGGGCGCGTTCGATCTCTCCTATCTGCGCTGCATCCCGGATATGGTGATCATGACGCCAAGCGACGAAAACGAATGTCGCCAGATGTTATTTACCGGGTATCACTATAACGACGGCCCGACGGCAGTACGTTATCCACGCGGTAATGCGCAGGGCGTGGCGCTAACCCCGCTGGAAAAACTGCCTATTGGTAAAGGCCTTGTGAAGCGTCATGGCGAAAAACTGGCGATTCTGAACTTTGGCACCTTAATGCCTGAGGCGGCGAAAGTCGCCGAAGCGCTGAACGCCACGCTGGTCGACATGCGCTTTGTTAAGCCGCTGGACGACACGTTAATTCTGGAGATGGCCGCGCAGCATGACGCGCTGGTGACGCTGGAAGAAAACGCCATTATGGGCGGCGCTGGCAGCGGCGTAAACGAAGTGCTAATGGCCCATCGTAAACCTGTACCTGTGCTGAATATCGGTCTTCCGGATTTCTTTATCCCGCAAGGAACGCAGGAAGAAGCCCGCGCGGAACTGGGGCTCGACGCCGCAGGCATTGAAGCCAAAATCAAGGCCTGGCTGGCATAATCCCCTCTTTGCTCCTGCTATGCTTGAAGAGTGACGGGTATAACAGGAGCGGAGTCATGCAATACAACACGTTAGGAAATACAGATCTTCGGGTATCCCGCCTTTGTCTGGGCTGCATGACATTCGGCGAGCCGAGTCGCGGCAATCACGCCTGGACGCTTCCCGAAGAGAGCAGTCGTCCCATCATCAAGCGCGCCCTGGAGGGCGGCATTAACTTTTTTGATACCGCCAACAGCTACTCCGACGGCAGCAGCGAAGAGATTGTCGGCCGCGCGCTGCGTGATTTCGCCCGGCGCGACGAGGTGGTGGTAGCGACGAAAGTCTTTCATCGCGTCGGCGATCTGCCGGAAGGATTGTCCCGCGCGCAAATCCTGCGCTCTATTGACGATAGCCTCACCCGTCTGGGAATGGAGTATGTCGATATCCTGCAAATCCACCGCTGGGATTACACCACGCCGATAGAAGAAACTCTGGAAGCGCTAAACGACGTGGTAAAGGCGGGTAAAGCCCGCTATATCGGCGCTTCCTCAATGCACGCCTCACAATTTGCCCAGGCACTGGCGCTACAAAAACAACACGGCTGGGCGCCGTTTGTCACCATGCAGGATCACTATAACCTGATCTACCGCGAGGAAGAGCGAGAGATGCTACCGCTGTGCTGGCAGGAAGGCGTCGCCGTGATTCCGTGGAGTCCGCTGGCGCGCGGGCGCTTAACTCGCCCCTGGGGAGAAACCACGGCCCGCCTGGTCTCGGATGACGTGGGTAAAAATTTATACGATGAAAGCGATAAAAATGATGCGCAAATAGCGGAACGGCTGGCTGGCGTCAGCGAGGCGCTTGGCGCAACGCGAGCGCAGGTTGCGCTGGCCTGGCTACTCAGTAAACGAGGCGTCGCCGCGCCGATTATCGGCACTTCGCGTGAAGAGCAGTTAGATGAGTTGCTGAATGCCGTTGATTTAACGCTCAAACCGGAGCAGATTGCCGAACTCGAAACGCCGTACAAACAGCATCCGGTGGTGGGATTTAAATAATCTGCCATTGCCCGATGGCGCGGCGCTTATCGGGCCTGCGAAATCGACATATTGTTCGGGGGTAGGCCGGATAAGGCATTTACGCCGCCATCCGGCAAACCCTTTAAATAATACCGAGCGGCCAGTGATGACCGATAAAATACAGTATGCCGGCGGATATCACCCCGGCGACGATATCATCGATCATAATCCCCATGCCGCCGTGCACGTTGCGATCAAACCAACGGATCGGCCAGGGTTTCCACATATCCAGAATGCGGAAAATAACGAACCCGGCAGCCACCCACTGCCAGTCCGTCGTCGGCAACGCCATTAGCGTTATCCACATACCGATAAATTCATCCCAGACAATACTGCCGTGGTCGTGTACGCCCATATCTTTCGCCGTCTGATGGCAAAGATAAACGCCAATGCAGATCCCAAACATCACGACCAGCGAATAAAGCTGCCACGGCAGAAACGTCATCAGATACCAGAAGGGGATCGCCGCCAGCGAGCCCATCGTGCCCGGCACCACGGGGCTCAGCCCGCTGCCAAAGCCGGTAGCGAGCAGATGCCACGGATTGCGCAAATTCAGGCGGCTTTTCGCAACATCTTTATGGCGTGGCAAAATGGTCATATCCTTTCCAGTCAAAGGTGACAGGCATTCCGTCACGTACAAAATTCAGCCCTTCAATATCTGCGCTCATTTGACCTATGCAGGTAAAGGGAACACCCAGTTGACCAATGGCGACATCCAGCGCGCCACGGTTCAGTTCCGGCACCGTAAAGCACAGCTCATAGTCTTCGCCGCCGGAAAGCGCCCAACGCAGCGCCTGCCCGTCATCAACATGGCGCATCATCGCATCGGATTTTGGCAGCGCATCAACATCTACTCTTGCCCCACAGCCGCTGGCCTTGACGATATGCCCCAGATCGGAAATCAAACCATCGGAAAGATCGATAGCCGCGCTGGCGATATCACGCAGCGCCTGGCCGTGTAAAATACGCGGCGTCGGGCGTAAATGCCGTTGAATTAAATAGTGAGCGTCTGTCTCCTCCGACACCTGTAGCCGGTTTTGCAAAACCGCCAGCCCGGCAGCGCTGTCGCCCGGCGTACCGGTGACATAAATCCAGTCGCCCGGCTTCGCGCCAGATCGCTTGAGCGCGCGCCCTGCCGGGATATAACCGTGGATACCCAGCGTCATCGACAGCGGTCCACGCGTGGTGTCGCCGCCAATGAGCTGCATATCGTAGTAATTCAATAGCGCAAACAGACTGTCGCTAAAAGCCTCCAGCCACGCCTCATCCACTTCCGGCAACGTTAACGCCAGCGTTAACCAGGCCGGATCGGCGCCCATCGCGGCCAGATCGCTTAAATTCACCGCCAACGCTTTATAAGCCAGATCGGCAGGATCGATATTGGGGAGGAAGTGGTTGCCCGCCACCAGCGTATCGGTACTGATCGCCAGGGTCTGCTTTTCAGGAATATTCAGGAGCGCGCAATCGTCGCCAATACCGGTTTCAACATCAAGACGAGAGCTTCTTACACGGTCAAAATAACGGGCAATCAGGGAAAACTCGCCACATGCCATACGTTATGCCTCAGCAGAAAAAAAGAAAAGGCCGGAGACGGCGGGTATCGATCGCCCGCTATCTTTCCGGCCTGTGAATCACTTTTTGTTGGGACGAATCACCGGAGCTGCTTTATCCAGTACGCCGTTGACGAATTTGTGGCTGTCTTCAGCGCCAAAGGTTTTCGCCAGTTCAATCGCTTCGTTGATGGCCACTTTATAAGGCACATCGCTGCGTTTTGACAGCTCAAACAACGCAATACGCAGCACGGCTTTTTCAACCTGTCCCAGCTCTTCAAGCAGGCGGGACAGATACGGTTTCATTAAACCATCCAGGTACGCGCTGTTAGTCGCCACCCCGGATAGCAGTTCACGGAAATAGAGAACGTCGACGTCTTTTACGTCCTGTTCCGCCAGGAACTGGTATTCAACATCAGCGATGTCGTTCTGGGACAACTGCCAGGAGTAAAGCGCCTGGACGGCACACTCACGGGCGCGGCGACGAGCAGCAGGTTTCACGGAATTCCCCTTACAAAAAATCAGGCCTTAATGGCTTTCAATACATTAATCATTTCAAGCGCGGTCAGCGCAGCTTCTGCGCCTTTATTACCGGCTTTTGTACCAGCACGTTCGATGGCTTGTTCAATACTCTCGGTGGTCAGAACACCAAAGGCTACCGGCACGCCACTGTCCTGGGCAACGCTTGCCAGGCCATTGCTGGCGCCGCCTGCCACATATTCAAAGTGCGCAGTCCCCCCGCGAATCACGGTTCCCAGCGCAACCACGGCGTCATATTTACCGCTTTTCGCCAGCGCTTCGGTCGCCAGCGGCAGTTCATAGGCGCCAGGCACCCACACTACGGTAATATTATCATCTTTTACCTGACCAATACGCGTCAGGGCATCAACCGCGCCATCCAGCAGGCTGTCGTTGATAAACTGATTGAAACGCGCAATAGTGATGGCGACACGAGCGTCAGGGGCTGCAACGTTAGCTTTAATAATGTTCATATTCTCTCTTCCAGGGTTCATTTGGCCCCGCAGGGGGGCGGATTTTATCATAATAATTTGAGCGCTGCTCCCCTTTCGACGGGAGAACTCATGCGCTCACCATATGCAGGCAAACATCCGGGCCGACATGACGTATTTCGCTGAAGGTAAATTGCGGCGCGTCGGCGAGCTTCTCAAGCCCCGGCAATTCGCATAATCCCCGCGCCTGGGTTCCCAACAATTTAGGCGCGACATAGACAATCAGTTCATCCACCAGCCCGGCTTGCAGCAACGCGCCCGCCAGTCCCGGTCCGGCTTCAACCCATATGCTATTAATCTGCTGCCTGCCTAACTGCATCATCAGCACAACCAGATCCAAATGTCCGTTGTGCGCCGGCACGCTGATAGTACGAACCGAATCGGGCCACGCGCGGCTATCTTCTTGGGTACGCGCGATCCACGTTTCGCCAGGCTGCTGCACAATACGATGCGCAGGCGTTACCCGGTTTTGGCTGTCGATAACAATTCGCACCGGCTGGCGCAGATTTTCCTGCGGGTAAGACGCCTGCGTAGAGGCATCTAACTCCGCCCAACGCACCGTCAAGGCCGGATCGTCAGCCAATACCGTCGCGCTACTGGTTAAGATAGCGTGACTTTGCGCACGCAAGCGCTGAACGTCGCGCCGGGCCTGCGGCGAGGTGATCCACTGGCTTTCGCCGCTGGCCATCGCCGTCCGTCCATCCACGGAGGCGCCCAGTTTAAGCTGAAGATAAGGGAATCCGGTACGCATCCGCTTGAGGAAGCCTTTATTGAGCGCCTCCGCTTCACTCATCATTAACCCGTGGCTGACCGCAATACCCGCCTGTTGCAGGCGATACAGCCCGCGCCCGGCGACCTGTGGATTTGGGTCCTGCATCGCGGCGACCACGCGCGCGACGCCGGCCGCAATCAGCGCATCGCAACATGGCGGCGTTCGCCCATGATGGCTACAGGGTTCAAGCGTGACATAGGCGGTTGCGCCTTTGGCTTTTGCGCCCGCCATCCGCAGCGCATGGACCTCGGCGTGCGGCTCTCCGGCGCGCTGGTGATAACCTTCGCCGACGATGTCGCCATTGTTAACAATGACACAGCCGACATTAGGGTTCGGGTGAGTGGTGAAACGCCCACGCTGCGCCAGTTTTAGCGCTCGCGCCATGTAAAATTCATCCTGCATGGCTTAGTCCTGTAGGCGAGCGATTTCTTCGCCAAAGTCTTTGATATCTTCGAAACTGCGATAGACGGAGGCAAAGCGAATATACGCGACTTTATCGAGTTTTTTCAGCTGCTCCATGACCAGGTTGCCAATCATCTTGCTGGGAACTTCACGCTCCCCAGTGGCACGTAATTGTGACTTAATATGGTTCAATGCCATTTCAACATCATCTGCGCTGACGGGTCTTTTTTCCAGCGCTCTCAACATGCCGCTACGCAGCTTATCCTCATTAAAGGGTTCGCGCACATCGTTGCTTTTTATCACGCGCGGCATGACCAGTTCAGCCACTTCAAAGGTCGTAAAGCGTTCATTACACACCAGACACTGCCGACGGCGGCGCACGGACGAGCCCTCGCCTACAAGACGAGAGTCAATGACTTTGGTATCTACGGCGAAACAAAATGGGCAATGCATACGGCGTCCTGACCAGATGATTTAGAAAACGCTATTTTACCCTGAACTGGCGCGACAACAAAGGCGGAGCGCTTTTGAGATAAAGGATCGGTGCCTTTGTGCGTATAGCGCACTACCATTACGCTATCGGACCACGAAGGAAATGATCGACATGACAAGACGTTACCTAAGAATTCTCCTGGTGGGAAGTCTCTTGAGCCTGACCGCCTGCGCGCCGCAGAGCGAAGTTCGCCAGATGCATCAAAGCATTAGCACCCTGAATAAAGAGATGACCCAACTGAATCAGGAAACGGTAAAAATTACCCAACAAAATAAGCTGAATGCGGAGTCAACCCGCGGCGTCTATTTGTTGCCTGGCGCCAATACGCCTGCCCGGCTGGAGAGTCAGATCGGTACGCTACGTATGACATTGCTGGAGATTACGCCTGACGCAGACGGCGCTCACGCAACGTTACGCATTCAGGGCGAGTCCCGCGATCCGCTGCCGGCATTCAGCGCTACCGTAGAGTACGGGCAAATTCAGGGCACTACGGAGAACTATCAGGAGGTGAATGCACAGAGCCTTCTGGTAAATGCCCCTGCCAGCTTGCTGGCGCCCAGTGATGTCAATATTTCGTTACCGTTGAAGGGGATCACTCCGGCGCAGTTAGGCTTCATTCGCATCCATGATATTCAGCCTGTTAATCAATAAACGTTCTGGCGGAGCGTTTTGTGCGTTCCGCAACATCCCCCGCGCGACTTTTGTTGCCCTACTGACATTTTCGTCATTTATGACATAGATTGGTAATATTCATGAAAGACAGTACTGTCGCCGCACCTAAAATGCGCAAACGTGAACGCAATCGATTACGTAAATGATAGATATGTGAAACAAGACATATTTTTGTGAGCAATGATTTTTATAATAGGCTCCGCAGAAACACGAAATATTTAGAAACGCAAATTGCGTTCTTTTCACTCCCGTAAGGGATTTCAAACAGTGGCATACATATGAAAAAAACTTTACTCGCAGTCAGCGCAGCGCTGGCGCTCACCTCATCTTTTACTGCTAACGCAGCAGAAAATGATCAGCCGCAGTATTTGTCCGACTGGTGGCACCAGAGCGTAAACGTGGTAGGCAGCTACCATACCCGTTTCTCGCCGAAATTGAACAACGACGTCTATCTGGAATATGAAGCATTTGCCAAAAAAGACTGGTTTGATTTCTACGGCTATATCGATATTCCCAAAACCTTTGATTGGGGTAACGGCAACGATAAAGGTATCTGGTCCGACGGTTCTCCGCTGTTCATGGAAATAGAACCGCGTTTCTCGATTGATAAGCTGACCGGCGCAGACCTGAGCTTCGGCCCGTTTAAAGAGTGGTATTTCGCCAACAACTACATCTACGATATGGGCGATAACAAAGCCAGCCGCCAGAGCACGTGGTATATGGGTCTGGGGACCGATATCGACACCGGCCTGCCGATGGGCCTGTCGCTGAACGTGTATGCGAAATATCAGTGGCAAAACTACGGCGCGTCCAATGAAAACGAATGGGACGGCTACCGTTTCAAAGTGAAATACTTCGTCCCCATCACCGATCTGTGGGGCGGTAAACTGAGCTATATCGGCTTTACCAACTTTGACTGGGGATCTGATTTAGGCGACGATCCGAACCGTACCAGCAACTCCATCGCTTCCAGCCATATCCTGGCGCTGAACTACGATCACTGGCACTACTCGGTCGTTGCGCGTTACTTCCATAACGGCGGACAGTGGCAGAATGGCGCAAAACTGAACTGGGGCGACGGCGATTTCAGCGCGAAATCTACCGGCTGGGGCGGCTACCTGGTCGTGGGTTACAACTTCTAAACCTGCAAAAAAGGCCAGAGGTCGCCCTCTGGCCCGTTTCGGGCGCATGCTGCCATGCGGCGGCGAGTCGCGCCCACTTCACATTACTTCCGGCGATGCCACCAGCCTAAAAACAGACCTGTCGCAATCCCGACCAGCGTTGGTGCCGCCAGATCGTGCCAGATAGTAATGCTCAACTCTGTGAGCGTCATATTGCCGCCTTTGTTGCAATGGCAACGGTTCGCGGCTATCCTCAACTTGTCTAGGGTCAAGTTAGCCCCCGTAATGTTGCCGGTGAATACCGAACAATGTGCGGGGGTTTTCTCTTTCCAGCGACAAGGCCACCGGGGATCAAGCCCCCGCAACATTGCGCCTCACCGGGTTGCCCCGGCTTACCGCTGATTCTACTCTGCTCGCCAGT
Organism: Salmonella sp. 5800; assembly: GCF_046558195.1. NCBI lineage: Bacteria > Pseudomonadati > Pseudomonadota > Gammaproteobacteria > Enterobacterales > Enterobacteriaceae > Salmonella > Salmonella sp. 5800. The sequence continues at coordinate 332,143 of NZ_JBGDOX010000002.1, forward strand.
ATCGGCAGGACTTAAAAACAAAAAAATCCCAACCTTGCGATCGGGATTCCAGTGACAATGTATGCGTTACAGGACGTTTGGGGGCTGGCGACAAACTCCGGGGCTGAAAAAATGTCGGATTGCATCCGATCTACGAAAACCAATAGTTCATTTATATTGCGGATTCCGTTGGGTGGAGCGAAGCGTAACCTAACATTCAACAGCACCAACAACTTTGTCAGCAGCCTGCTTATTTCTTTTTGTTCATCATCGCTTTCAGATCGGCAAACGGGTTATAAGTCGCCTCGCCGACATCTTTTTGCGCATCTTCCCCGGCAATGACCGTCGAACCGTACTGATCGGCTTCGGTATATTTGGAATGCTCGTGATCGTGGCAGTAGAGGCACAATAGCTCCCAGTTGCTGCCGTCTTCCGGGTTATTGGTGTGGTCATGATCGATATGATGCACCGTCAGCTCACGCAGATTTGAATACACAAACTCACGGGAACAACGTCCGCACACCCACGGAAACAGCTTCAGCGCTTTTTCACGATAGCCGCTTTCCAGGCGCGCATAGTTTTTGGGGATGATAGCCATAATTAACAGGTACCTGAATAATACAAAGAGTTATGCGCAGTTTCCCGCGAAGCCGGGCTTTTAGCAATGATTCTGTGCAACTTATATATCCAGGTAAGGAAGGCTATTTCAGACAAACTGATGACCAATCAACCCGTTTTACAAGCGTTGGAGGTATCGCTATCACATCTTACGGCATTTTTTCGTGCTCAACTTTACGCAAAAAATCACGCAAAGAACGGTCGATTGTTTCACGAAATCGCCGGTTAAGCGGAGTAATTTGTAAACAGCGATCGAGGCGAAAACACCGATAGTCTTCCCGTCTCTCACACCAGGCAACCAGTAGCCAGTGCTCTCCCCAGAAAAACAATCCCAGAGGTTGTATATCCCGTGAAGAGAGATGCCCCGCTTCATCACGATAATGTAGCGCCAACACCTGCTGCGCCGAAACGGCCTGATGGATAAGATCAAACGCGCTGCGCGAATGTGGAGATGTACCCAACTCCGGAGCGTAAATCCGTGTCTGCTCCGCTTTACGACGGCTCTCTTCCGGTAAAATAGCCAACACTTTTTCCTGGGCGGATTCAAGCTCGCGCGATAGCGAATCGCCGCCCCAGGTTTTCAATAACCGTATAGCCACCATCAGTGCTTCCGATTCACGATGGGTAAGCATCAAGGGCGGCAGATCAAAACCCGCCATTAAACGGTATCCGCTCCCCGCTTCACCTTCGACAGGCACACCGGATAACGACAGATCGCGAATATCGCGATAAATCGTCCGTTCAGAAACCGCAAGCCGCTGTGCCAACAGCGCTGCCGTCGTCAGTCGTCTACCCCGCAAAATTTGCACGATCTGAAACAAACGGTCAGCGCGTCTGGTCATATTGACTCTCTACATTTAGCAAATATCACGCAGGTTGATGTAAACCTATTCGGTTACCTTCGCTGTCAATAAACAACGCGATGGTTCCAATATCATCTCCGGGAACCATGGGTTCCAGAACACACTTGCCACCGGCAAGGACGACACGTTCAATCGAGGCTAACAAATCGGCGGTATGCAGATAAATAACGACTCCCTGCGCAACTGGAGCGACATCATCCTGCTTTATCAGCGCTCCGCCGGGTCCGGGTTCAGCATACGGGAATACGGCCAGGTCCGCCCCATCCATGGTTTCCCGACGTAACGATATCTGCATCACTTGCTCATAAAAGGCGATTGCACGCGCCATATCAGTAACTGGAATTTCAAACCAGTTAATCAAGTTTTTCATACATCCTCCTGCGTGTGTGGATTAATTCATGAGGAGTGTATGACAGGGCTCCTGACAGCATACTGTCAGTAATGTTTATCGTCATGGTACATAAAAAAAATCCCGATCGCATGACCGGGATTCAGATAACACTTAAATACGTGTTTACGGCAGAATGGACGGCTGATCCGCCCCTTCTTTTTCGACTTTCTGCTGCAGCATATGCTCGCGCTTCATACCGAGTTTCAGCGCCAGCGCCGATGCGACATAGATAGAAGATGCCGTACCAATAGAGACACCGATCAGCATCGTCAGCGAGAAGCCTTCCAGTACCGGACCGCCGAAGAGGTACAGCATCAGAATTACCACTAACGTCGTACCGGAGGTAATCAACGTACGGTGTAGCGTCTGGGTCAGCGACACGTTAAAGATTTCGTAAGGCGTCCCGCGACGGATTTTGCGGAAGTTTTCACGAATACGGTCGGAGACCACGATACTGTCGTTCAGCGAGTAACCGATCACCGACATCAACGATGCCACAATGGTCAGGTCAATCTCGATATGGAAAAGCGACAGTATCCCCAGCGTAATGATCACGTCGTGCGCCAGCGCGATGACCACCCCTGCCGCCAGTCGCCACTCAAAGCGGAAACCGACATAAACGAGGATAGAGATCAACGCCACCAGCAGCGCCATGGCGCCGGTTTGCGCCAGATCGGCGCCCACGCTTGGCCCCACGAATTCAATACGCTTCACGGCCGCGTTCTGGTTGGTGGCTTCATTAATGATCGTCACCACTTTGCTACCCAGTACCTGACCGCCGGTTTCACCTTCGGTTGGCGGCATACGCACCATAATGTCGTGACTGCTGCCAAAGTTCTGCAACTGCGGCTCCTCATAGCCCGCTTTTTGCAGCGCTTCGCGCATCACGTCCATTTCAGCCGGTTTTTCCAGCGTGATTTCAATTACCGTGCCACCGGTGAAATCCAGCCCCCAGTTAAACCCGCGTACGCCCATAATGACAATGGCCGCGATCAGCAACAGCCCGGAGATGCCGAATGCCCAGAAGTCCCAGCGCATAAAGTCATAGACTTTACGGCCGTGGTTTAGTTGTTCAACAGTGTATTCCTGTGCCACATCGCACTCCTCAGATTGACAGCTTAGTGACGCGCTTGCCGCCATATAGCAGGTTTACGATAGCACGCGTACCGATAATCGCGGTAAACATCGACGTCGCCACACCGATACCGGTCGTAATCGCGAACCCTTTAATTGCCCCGGTACCGACAGCATACAGAATGATGACTTTAATCAGCGTCGTGATGTTCGCATCGAAGATGGAACTGAACGCGCCGGCATAGCCTTCGTTTATCGCCTGCTGTACCGTGCGGCCATTACTCAACTCTTCTTTGATACGTTCGTTAATCAGAACGTTGGCGTCGACCGCCACCGCAAGGGTTAACACGATACCCGCAATCCCCGGCATACTGAGCGTTGCCCCCGGCAACAGCGACATGATACCGACAATCAACACCAGGTTAGCCACTAACGCGCTGGTCGCAATCAGACCAAACTTCTTATAGAAGAAGATCATGAACAGGATGGAGACCACCAGACCGGCCAGACAGGCTTCCAGGCCCTGCTTAATATTTTGCATACCCAAAGTCGGGCCAATGGTGCGCTCTTCAACGATCTGAATCGGCGCAATCAGGGCGCCCGCACGCAGCAGCAACGAGAGCTGACGCGCTTCGTTCGGGTTGCTGATACCAGTAATACGGAAGCTGTTACCCAGCCGAGACTGGATGTTGGCAATGTTAATCACCTCTTCCTGTTTCACCAGTACGGCGCGACCGTTAGCGTCTTTCTTACCGCTGTCTTTATACTCCACAAACAGGGTCGCCATCGGTTTGCCGATATTGTCCTTAGTGAAGTTAGACATGATATTGCCGCCTGCGCTATCCAGCGAGATGTTAACCTGCGGTTGGTTATATTCATCCTGGCTGGACGTCGAGTCGGTGATATGGTCGCCGGTGAGGATCACGCGTTTGTACAATACCACCGGCTGACCTTCGCGGGTCTGTTTCACTTCGGAGTCACCCGGTACGCGCCCGGCAGCAGCGGCGGCCTGGTCAACGTTGGTATTCACCAGACGGAATTCCAGCGTCGCGGTCGCGCCGAGAATTTCTTTCGCGCGAGCGGTATCCTGGATACCCGGCAGCTCAACCACAATACGGTCTGCGCCCTGGCGTTGTACGACAGGCTCCGCGACGCCCAGTTGGTTAACACGGTTACGCAGAATATTAATGTTCTGCTGAACGGCGTATTCGCGCGCTTCGCTCAGGCGCGCATCGGTCATTACCGCGCGAAGTTGATTACCGCTCTGGCTGGAAATCACCAGGTCACGATGACGCGGCGTCAGATAGGCGATCGCCTCATCACGCGCTTTGCTGTCACGGAACGTGATGCTCAGCCCATAATTATTTTCTTTACGAACGGTGGTATAAGGAATGCCTTTCTCACGCAGATCGCTGCGCAGGCTATCGATATTTTGTTCCTGGAGTTTACCTAACGCGGTATCCATATCCACTTCCATCAGGAAGTGAACGCCGCCGCGCAGATCAAGACCGAGCTTCATCGGATCGGCGTGAATAGCCGCCAACCAGCGCGGCGTAGCCGGCGCAAGGTTAAGCGCCACGACATATTTATCCCCCAGCACGCTCATCAGCGCTTCACGGGCGCGTAGCTGGGTATCGGTGGTGTCGAAGCGCGCAAGAATAGCGCCCTCTTCCAGTGCCACAGACTTAGCGGGAATTTTTTCTTCTTGTAACGTTTTCTGGACCTGGATCAGCGTTTGCTCACTGGCGGCGACGCCGCGCACGCCAGTGATTTGAACAGCCGGATCCTCACCATACAGGTTGGGAAGTGCGTAAAGCAGGCCGACGATAATCACGACGACCAGCATGATGTACTTCCACAAAGGATAACGGTTTAACACGGCAGTTCCCTTTGGGAAAACGAAATATTACAGCGCCTTCATGGTGCCTTTCGGCAGAACGGCAGCTACGAAGTCACGTTTGATAACCACTTCCGTGGTGTCATTCAGCGCGATGGCAATGTAGCCGGCTTCCGCTACTTTGGTCACTCGACCGACCAGACCGCCATTCGTCAGAACTTCATCACCTTTCGCAATGGAGTCCATCAGCTTTTTGTGCTCTTTGGTGCGCTTCTGCTGCGGGCGCAGGATCATGAAATAGAAAATCAGACCAAACACCACCAGCATTAAAATCAGAGACATCGGGCTGCCCTGCGCTGGAGCACCTGTTGCCGCTACCGCATCAGAAATAAAAAAGCTCATTCAAATTCCCTCATTATTAAAATTAATCAACGTTCAAAGGTGGAACGGGTCGCCCCTGACGTTGGTAAAACTCGGTTACGAAGCTCTCTAATTTACCCTCTTCAATAGCCTTGCGTAAACCCGCCATCAAACGCTGGTAGTAACGCAAGTTATGAATGGTATTGAGACGCGCACCTAATATTTCGTTGCAACGGTCGAGATGATGCAAGTAAGCGCGTGAATAATTGCGACAGGTGTAGCAATCGCACTCGGCGTCAAGCGGGCTGGTGTCGCTTTTATGCTTTGCATTACGAATCTTCACCACGCCGTCGGTCACAAACAGATGACCATTACGGGCATTTCGCGTTGGCATGACACAGTCAAACATATCAATACCGCGACGCACCCCTTCCACCAGATCTTCCGGTTTACCCACGCCCATCAGGTAACGCGGTTTGTCAGCCGGGATCTGCGGGCAAACGTGCTCCAGAATGCGGTGCATATCTGCTTTCGGCTCACCGACAGCCAAACCGCCGACAGCGTAGCCATCAAAGCCAATCTCTACCAGACCTTTCACCGAGATATCGCGTAAATCTTCGTAAACGCTGCCCTGAATGATGCCAAAAAGCGCATTCTTATTGCCAAGGCTATCAAAACGGTCGCGGCTACGCTTCGCCCAACGCAACGACATCTCCATCGAGCGTTTAGCATAGTCCCAGTCTGCCGGGTACGGGGTACATTCATCAAAGATCATCACGATATCGGAACCGAGATCGTACTGGATCTCCATCGACTTTTCCGGATCGAGGAAAATCGGATCGCCGTTGATCGGGTTACGGAAGTGCACGCCTTGCTCGGTAATCTTACGAATATCGCCGAGGCTGAAGACCTGGAAGCCGCCGGAATCGGTGAGAATCGGCCCTTTCCACTGCATAAAATCGTGCAGATCGCCATGCAGCTTCATGATCTCCTGACCCGGGCGCAGCCACAGGTGGAAAGTGTTGCCGAGAATAATCTGCGCGCCGGTCGCTTCTACTTCTTCCGGCGTCATGCCTTTCACGGTACCGTAAGTACCCACAGGCATAAAAGCAGGCGTTTCCACTACGCCACGATCAAACACCAGACGACCGCGACGCGCGCGACCATCGGTGGTATCTAACTCAAATTTCATTATCACTCCTGCGTCAGAAAAACAGTCCGACGTTTAACGACTCGCTACGGAATGATTCCATAGCTAATAAATTCCCGAAGGCGTCATCGGCGCAGCCAGTTTGGGGTCGACCAGCGCACAACCACCGGAGCGTACACGCAGTACGTGAGGATGGCGAGCACTGCCCGGCGTCAAAATGGCAAGTGAGATAGCCTTCTTACGGACGCTCAGAAATAGCCTGCGGATTGTACGTGATAAACATCGCGTCCCCGTAGCTAAAAAAGCGATATTTTTGTTCTACCGCAGTCTTATAGGCATTCATGGTGTGTTGATAACCGGCAAATGCGGAAACCAGCATAATCAACGTCGATTCCGGCAGATGGAAGTTGGTGATCAGCGCATCAATCACTTTGTATTGATAACCTGGATAAATAAAGATTTGCGTATCGCCGAAGAACGGCTCTATCAAATCGCTTTTTGCCGCCTGCGCCGCGCTTTCCAGCGAGCGTACCGAGGTGGTGCCGACGGCGATAACCCGGTTGCCGCGCGCTTTCGCCGCCAGCACCGCGTCGACCACCTCTTGCGGCACCTCAGCATATTCGGAGTGCATGATGTGATCTTCAATGGTATCGACACGCACCGGCTGGAAAGTGCCCGCGCCTACGTGTAGCGTAACAAACGCCATTTCGACACCTTTCTCACGAAGCGCCGCCAGCAGCGGCTCATCAAAGTGCAGCCCGGCGGTCGGCGCGGCGACGGCGCCCGGTTTTTCACTGTAGACCGTCTGGTACAGTTCGCGGTCGGCGTCCTCGTCCGGACGGTCGATGTACGGCGGCAACGGCATATGGCCGATGGCGTTGAGAATATCCAGCACCGGACGCGGGTCATTAAACTCAACTTCAAACAGAGCGCCGTGACGCGCGGTCATGGTCGCGTGAATACTTTCGTCGTCGCCCAGTAGCAGTTCCGTGCCCGGTTTTGGCGCTTTAGAAGCGCGAATATGCGCCAGGATGCGTTTATCATCGAGCATACGTTCGACCAGCACTTCTATCTTGCCGCCGCTGGCTTTACGGCCAAAGAGCCGCGCCGGGATCACGCGGGTATTATTGAAGACCAGCAAATCGCCAGGGTTGAGCTTATCGAGCAGATCGGTGAAAGTACCGTGCGTCAGCGCGCCCGTCGGCCCCTCTAATGACAGCAAACGGCAGCGACTGCGTTCCGGCTGTGGGTAGTGGGCAATCAGGGATTCGGGTAGTTCAAAGGAAAAATCGGTAACGCGCATGACTCTGACTCAGACTAAAATAAGAGGCGGGTAGTCTAGTGCCGGGGCGTTCCCGCTGCAACCGTTACCCGCTTTTTGGACAGAGAATCAATAATGAATTTTCTTGCTCACCTGCATCTGGCGCACCTTGCCGACAGCTCGCTTTCCGGTAATCTTCTGGCCGATTTTGTCCGCGGTAACCCGGCAACACATTATCCTCCTGACGTCGTAGAGGGTATTTATATGCATCGGCGTATTGACGTCATGACCGACAACCTGCCGGAAGTTCGTGAGGCGCGAGAGTGGTTCCGCCATGAAACTCGGCGCGTGGCGCCCATTACGCTGGACGTCATGTGGGATCATTTTTTATCGCGCCACTGGACGCAAATCTCCCCTGATTTTCCACTTCAGGCGTTTGTCGGCTACGCCCATGCGCAGGTCGCGACGATTCTGCCCGACTCCCCGCCGCGCTTTGTCAACCTGAATGATTATCTTTGGTCAGAAAAATGGTTAGAGCGGTATCGCGATATGGATTTCATTCAAAACGTGCTGAATGGCATGGCGAATCGCCGTCCCCGGCTGGATGCCTTGCGTGATTCCTGGTACGATCTGGACGCGCACTACGACGCGTTAGAAGAGCGCTTCTGGCATTTTTATCCGCGTATGATGGCACAGGCCGCCCGCAAAGCGCTGTGACGGCCTGATAGCGAGGGCGTGCGTCAGATCCGCCGTTGGCAGAAAGATCGTTCGCTGTCATAAAGGGGTCATCATTACGATTTATAATGCCCCGATCGATAGGCAAAAGCTGTCTCATTGATTGTCAAGACCGCATTGTTTTGTCGCTTCGCCCTCCCTATACTGCCCGCGTTGCGTTCTAAAACCCTTAATATTGCAGGAGAATTATTATGGTACTGGTTACTCGTCAGGCCCCGGATTTCACCGCTGCGGCGGTACTGGGTAGCGGTGAGATTGTTGATAAATTCAACTTCAAACAGCACACCAATGGTAAAACGACCGTTCTGTTCTTCTGGCCGATGGACTTCACTTTTGTTTGCCCGTCTGAGCTGATCGCCTTTGATAAACGTTATGAAGAATTCCAGAAGCGCGGCGTTGAAGTAGTCGGCGTTTCTTTCGACTCTGAGTTTGTCCACAACGCATGGCGTAACACCCCTGTCGATAAAGGCGGCATTGGCCCGGTGAAATACGCAATGGTCGCCGACGTGAAGCGTGAAATTCAGAAAGCTTACGGTATCGAACATCCGGACGAAGGCGTTGCGCTGCGCGGCTCTTTCCTGATTGACGCAAACGGTATTGTTCGCCACCAGGTCGTAAACGATCTGCCGCTGGGTCGTAACATCGACGAAATGCTGCGTATGGTCGACGCGCTGCAGTTCCACGAAGAGCACGGCGATGTCTGCCCGGCGCAGTGGGAAAAAGGCAAAGAAGGCATGAACGCCTCTCCGGACGGCGTGGCTAAATACCTGGCTGAGAACATTTCCAGCCTGTAAGTCAGTGCATTGATAAAAGGCTCGCGAATGCGAGCCTTTTTTATGCGTGAGGTGTTACGAACCACCTCGCCTCAACGGTTCATCCATACCGTCGCGGAAATCGCGGGTAAACGAAGTCTTCCCTCGCGGATGTCACCGCTTCCCGTTTTACATTGCCATCCGGCCACGTTCAGCAACGATAACGCTTCCAGCGCCACTTCACAGGCCTCGCCCCGGTTAATCGCCACCAGCGCCCGCTGCTGCTGATAAACTCGCACGAATACCACTACGTCACCTTCGGCATACAGCGCCTGGCATCCGCCACGACGCAGCGCCAGGCTGCGCTGACGCAGTTTCGCCATACGCTGGTACAGCGCCAGCAAGTTGCCGTCCTGCTTGCGTTCATCCCACGGGAACGGTTTGCGGCACATAGGGTCATTTGCGCCGTCCACGCCGACTTCATCGCCGTAATAAATACATGGCACGCCGGGCCAGGTAAACAGCCAGACCACCGCCAGCGGCAGGCGCGCCGCGTCTTTACCGAGCAAGGTTTTAAAGCGCGCAGTATCATGGCTGTCGAGTTGATTAAACATGCGTAGTTGCTGCTGGTGCGATAATCCGGCGCGGTAGTTATCCATCCACGCGATACAGGTCCGGGCATCAATATGCTGTGGTTCGTAAGCGATATCAGTATTGGCGAGAAATCCCCACAGCGGGAAGGTGAAGCCGCGATAATTCATGGCGGCATCTTCCGCATCGGCCTGTAGCCATTGCCGCGCATCGCCGAAATGTTCCCCCACAATATAGGCTTCGGGCTGCGCCTCTTTTGCCGCCCGGGTAATACCGGCGACGTGCTGCAAATTGTGGCGCGCCCCGCCCGCCTCGCCCAGCATATGTACGACATCCAGCCGCCAGCCGTCCATATTCCACGGAGCCTTTAGCCAGTGACGAACGATACTGTCCTCACCGCGATAGATCTCATCCACTAGCGTTTCTGATTGATAATCGAGTTTCGGCAGGCTCGGATAACCCAGCCAGTCCAGCGCCACGCCTTGTGGTGAAAAGGAGTACCAGTCGCGCCACGGCGAGTCCGGGTGATGGCACGCGCCGCCAGTGCTGCGGTTATGCCTGTCAAACCACGCATGCGAGTCGCCACTATGATTAAACACGCCATCCAGCACCAGCCTCATGCCCTGCGCCTGGGTTTCACGCCGCAGGCGTAGCAGCGCCCGATCGCCGCCAAATTGCGGATCGACATGACGATAATCTTCCGTGTCGTACTTATGGACGCTCGGCGCGGTAAATACCGGATTCAGATATAGCGCTGTGACGCCCAGTTTTTTCAGATACGGCAGCTTCTCACAAATGCCATTCAGACAGCCGCCGTAAAAGGTGGAACCGCCCGCCTGGGGGGTTAAAGGATCGTCCCAGTCGCGCAGCACAATCTCCTGACCTGCGGCATGATGGTAGTACACCCGGTCCTGATCGGCTTCACGCGTCGCGCTGCGGGCAAAACGATCCGGGAAGATCTGATAAAAAATTTGATCGGCGACCCACTGCGGGCCGCTGTCCGGAACATCAACGGCAAATTGTTCCAGACGCGCAGGCGGAAAGCGGCTAAATCCCTGCGGCGTGAACCAAAGCTGGCGGTCATGCCAAAGCAATTTAAAGCTGTAACGGCGACGGGGTTGCCCTAACGCGATATTGAGCGTCGCTCGCCACGCCGTCACGCCCGGCTGCGGCTGGCGGCGCTGTTTACGCATCGCCAGTGAGATTTCTTCATTATCGAATTCTGAGCGCAACGTCACGCGAGACGGCGGATTTTCTCCGCTCAGCCACAGCGTAATGGTTAATTTATCGTTATGTTGCTTCACAAATGGGGCAACCGGTAAGTGCCAGGCATTCAACATCTCGTATCCCCTCTACTGAAAATGGGGCCACCTTGCCACAGAGATTTAAAGGATAACTCATCATCCAGGGGTTTATTAGGGGAGGAGACTCCAGGAGGAGAAGCGGCTCCGCTTATCCGGCCTGCCGTTGCCTGCAGACCGGATAAGGCAGAGAAAAACGACTACGCCTGCGCCAATTGACGGTCGCGACGGCGTTTAAACATCCAGCCAATCAACAGCAGAACTATCCAGGCAAAGCCCACGTACAGTGAGATGCGGGTATCCGGATGGTAGCCGATAAGCGCAATAATGAAGACCAGGAAAATCAGACCCGCTATCGTCGTTACGACACCGCCCGGCACCTTAAATTTCAGCGCTTTTACCTCTTCCGGCGGTAAACGACGACGGAAGGCGATTTGCGACAGCAGGATCATGATCCATACCCATACCGTCGCAAACGTCGCCAGCGAAGCAATCACCAGGAAGACGTTTTCCGGCATGATGTAGTTCAGGTAAACCGCAAACAGCAGCGCAATCGTCATCACCAGCACAGTAACCCACGGAATACCACGGCGTGACGTTTTGGCAAAAATTTTCGGCGCGCTCCCCTGCTCCGCCATACCATGCAGCATACGGCCTACGCCAAACACATCGGAGTTGATAGCGGAAAGCGAGGCGGTCAATACCACAAAGTTCAGAATGCTGGCGGCAAAGGTAATCCCCATATGCTGAAACGTCAGCACAAATGGGCTGCCGTTTGTGCCGACCTGATTCCACGGATAGATAGACATAATGACGAACAGCGTGCCGACATAAAATACCAGGATACGCATCGGTACTGAGTTAATGGCGCGCGGAATGGATTTCTCCGGGTCTTTCGCTTCCCCGGCGGTGATACCGATAATCTCAATCCCGCCGTAAGCGAACATCACCATTTGCAGCGACATGATCATTCCCAGCCAGCCATTGCTGAAGAAGCCGCCGTTGCTCCACAGGTTATGAATGCCGGTCGGCTGCCCGCCGTTGCCAATTCCCCACACAATGATGCCGATACCCGCGACAATCATGATAATAATGGTGGCGACTTTGAAGAAGGAGAACCAAAACTCCAGCTCGCCGAACACCTTGACGCTCATCAGGTTGATGGCGCAAATGATCAGCACCACGCTAAGTACCCAAATCCAGTGCGGCACGGCGGGGAACCAGACTCCCATGTAAATGCCGAACGCGGTCACGTCGGCAATGGCGACGATCAGGATCTCAAAACAGTAGGTCCAGCCGGTAATGTAGCCCGCAAGCGGGCCGAGGTTTTCCTGCGCATAGCGCGAAAATGAGCTGGCGGCAGGGTTGTGAACGGACATTTCCCCCAATGCGCGCATAATGATATATGCCGCGACCCCGCCAATAATATAGGCCAACAGCACGCTCGGCCCCGCCATTTTGATGGCGTCCGCCGAGCCGTAAAACAGGCCGGTGCCGATTGCCGAACCTAATGCCATAAAGCGAATGTGCCGGGTGCTCAGCCCACGCTTTAGCTTATTATTGCTTTCCATCAATTTCTGACCTATCAACACAATAAAAAACCACGGGGCGTTAAGCCCCGTGGTGTACACATATGTCAGCGATTTTAGTGAGCGCTGGAGGTCACCTGCCGACCCGCCGCGCGATCCCAGATAATCGCCAGGATCACCATCACCACCGTTGGCATCAACCACGCCAGTCCCTGTTCCGCCAGCGGTAAACGCTGACTCCAGGCTGGCAGCATATCGCCAAAGGCAGATGCTTTGATGCCGTCAAGGATACCAAAAAGCAGACTGATAAACATGGCCGGCGCGATGATACGGGTGGAATTATGCCACCATGAGCGGGTAAAACTTAATACAACCAGTGCGATACACGGCGGATAGATAGCCGTCAGCACCGGAATGGAGATTTGAATCAGATGGCTCAGTCCAAGGTTTGACACCACCATAGAGAAGCCGCCGAGAATAAAGACCAGCGTGCGGTAAGACAGCGGAATATACTGCGCGAAAAACTCAGCGCAGGCGCAGGTCAGCCCCACCGCCGTCACCAGACACGCGATAAAGATCAGCGCCGCCAGCAGGAAGCTTCCCGCGCCGCCAAAGGTATGCTGAACGTAGGCATGAAGAATCGCCGCGCCGTTCGCTGACTGATCGACCAGCGTCGCGCTATCAGAACCTAAGCGGAACAAGGCAAGGTAAAGCAGCGTCAGCCCCACGCCCGCCATCAGGCCGGCCCAGACCGTGTAACGCGTCAACAGGCGCGCTTCGGTCACGCCGCGAGAACGCGCCGCGTTCACAATAACGATACCAAACACCATCGCGCCCAGCGTATCCATCGTCAGATAGCCGTTCACAAATCCGTTAGAAAAGGCCGCATTCTGATAAGCGTCCAGGGCGTTGCTGATTGGACCGGCAGGCCAAACGATAGCCGCGACGGAAAGGATGACCAGCGCAATAATTTTCAACGGCGCCAGGAAATTCCCCACCGTATCCAGCAGCTTACCCGGATAGAGGGAAACCAGAATAACGATAGCGAAATAGACCACGCTGTAAATCAGCAACGGCATTGCAGAATCGCCGGTCAACGGAGCGATACCGACCTCAAACGACACCGTCGCGGTACGCGGCGTCGCAAATAACGGCCCGACGGCCAGATAGCAAACGGTCGCCAGCAGGAGTCCCGCCACTTTACCAATCGGCGTACTGAGGCTGTCTACGCCGCCGCCGACTTTCGCCAGCGCCACAACAGTAAGAACCGGTAGCCCTACGGCGGTAATCAGAAAACCAATAGCGGCTGTCCAGACGTGTTCACCCGCCTGCAAACCGACCATAGGAGGAAAGATAATATTGCCTGCGCCAACGAACAGCGCAAATGTCATAAAGCCCAGGGCGATGATATCGCGCGATTTTAACTGATGGGTCATAAAGTCTTACTGCCTGTGGATGGTGATGTTGTAAACATTAAAATTTTTGCCTTTCCCGGAGGATTATAAAGCGGCGTTTTTTATCAATTTCAGCGGGAAAAGCTCCCGGACCGATGCGGCGAAGAATTGTTTTTCGATTTACCGCGCAAATGCAGTCGTAATGACAGCACCTGAAGCGCAATTTAAACGCTTATAACGTTTTAAAGCAAGGTGGGATCTAAAAACCAGATGAATATAGCGATATGAAATTTACAACCAGAATAAAACACCATTCTCATGAAAAAGTTATGGCTAATCATGCGAACAAAAAATCACCAAACGTTGAATGTTTCAACGAGCCCGTCTTAACTGCAAAGAAAATAAGCCAGCATCCGCTGGCTTATGGAAAGTTATACTTACGAAAGGCAATTAATCGCTATTTTTGGCAATTAAACGTTCCGGCAGCACAAAGCTAAATCGCGTTCCTTTGCCAGGCGAACTGTCGATTTCAAGGCGGCTTTCATGGTGATTCAACGCATGTTTCACAATCGCCAATCCCAGGCCGCTGCCGCCCGTTTGCCGCGAACGCGCTTTATCGACGCGGTAGAAGCGTTCGGTCAGACGAGGAATATGCTCGGCAGCAATCCCCGGACCGTTATCTTGAATGCAAAATTCAGCGCCATGCGCGGCACGTCGCCAGCTCACCGTAATATGCGTTCCCGCCGGCGTATGGTTTACTGCGTTATACACCAGGTTTGAGATCGCGCTACGTAGCTGCTCTTCATTGCCCAGAACGCTAAGACTATCGTCGACCTCAAACGTAAAGGTATGTTTCTGCTGGCTGAGCGTCTGCGCTTCACGCTCCACGACCCGCAGCATCATCGGTACATCCACTTTTTCATTTAATAACAGCGCCGGGGCCGCCTCAATTTTAGACAGCGTAAGCAGTTGTTTTACCAGCCCTTCCATACGATACGTTTGCTCGCGCATCGTATGCAGCGCTTTCTCTCGCGTCGCCCCCTCCAGCGCCTGTTCCTGCATCATTTCCAGATAGCCTTGCAATACCGTCAAGGGCGTACGCAACTCATGGCTAACGTTGGCGAAAAAGTTACGTCTGGCGCCTTCAAGCTGATGCATTTGCGTCACATCGCGCGCCACCATCAGGAGTTGTTTATCGGTATAAGGCATGACGCGGATCTCCAGGTGCCGCCCGGTATTGAGCACCAAATGAAGCGGACGGGTGAAATCACGCGTTTTTAAATACTGGGTAAACTCCGGATAACGCAGTAGATTGAGAATATTCTGCCCGTTGTCATCCGGCCAGCGTAGCCCCAGTATCTGTTGCGCCAAACCGTTACACCAAAAAATGCCGCCCTCTTCTGTGGTCAGTACCACGGCATCAGGCAGCGACTCCGCGCCGCTGCGAAAACGTTTAATCAGGTTCCCCAGCTCGCGACGACGCTTCTTATTTCGCAACTGCATCTGGTGTAAACCGTATAACAGCGGTTCCCAACTTCCCCGTCCCGGCGGCGGCGTCATACTTCTGTCGACCCAAAGCCACCAGGAGAGGCGTAATAAATTCCAGAAATGCCAGACAAGCAGTCCCGTCACCGCCGCCAGTAAAAACCACGGCAGATAACCAAAAAAAGCGCTAAGGATAAGCGCGGGGATGCAACAGAGCACCAGCTCCAGCACCAGCCTTTTCCATGACAGCCGTTCCAGCACGCGTCATACTCCCTCAAGAATGGAAAGCCTTCTCCGCCAGAAACCTGTGATCAACTGGCGGAAAAGGCATTAAAAGCGGGTCGAAAAACGATACCCTGTCCCGCGTACCGTTTGCACCATCCGGTCGTGGCCGCTGTGCTCCAGCGCCTTACGCAAACGGCGAATATGCACGTCGACCGTCCGGTCTTCAACGTACACATTGGTGCCCCAGACATGATTGAGCAGCTGTTCGCGGCTATAAACCCGTTCCGGGTGCGTCATAAAGAAATGGAGTAATTTAAATTCGGTCGGCCCCATATCCAGCGGGCTGCCGCCGGTCATCACGCGGTGAGAGCCAGGATCAAGGCTCAGTCCCTGCATCTCGATCACCTCTTCGACCGCCATCGGCGAGATGCGCCGCATAACGGCTTTAATGCGCGCCACCAACTCCTTGGGGGAAAACGGCTTGGTAATGTAATCGTCAGCGCCGGTTTCCAGCCCGCGCACGCGATCTTCTTCCTCACCTCTTGCGGTCAGCATAACCACCGGAATATCCCGGGTCATGGCTTCACGTTTGAGATGTTTAATAAACTGTAACCCTGACCCGCCGGGCAACATCCAGTCAAGAAGGATGAGATCCGGCCAGGGTTCATTAAGTTTATTCACCGCACTGTCATAATCTTCGGCTTCTACGGGCTGAAAGCCATTTTGTTCGAGCACGAAGCACACCATTTCACGGATCGGCGCCTCATCTTCTACGACCAGAATACGTCTCGCCATAATTTGCCCTGTTAGTCGTTAGTTATCAATGCCGCGCCATTATGCGTCAGATTTATGACAGATTTATGAAAAAAAAAGGCGGCATTGACAGCATGTTGATGATTTATGACACCGGTGAAACCGTGCATTACCGTGTACCGGCGGTAAATTGCGCCCAAAAATGGAGGGGATGACGTGTATAATCCCGTTCACGCTTTTTTTGCATGGAACAATTATGCGCATCCTCCACACCTCTGACTGGCATCTGGGACAAAACTTCTACAGTAAAAGCCGCGCCGCGGAGCATCAGGCTTTTCTGGACTGGCTGCTGGAGACCGCGCAGGCCCATCAGGTGGATGCCATTATTGTCGCTGGCGATATTTTTGATACCGGTTCGCCGCCAAGCTATGCCCGAGAACTTTATAACCGTTTCGTCGTTAATTTACAGCAAACGGGCTGTCATCTGGTGGTGCTGGCCGGTAATCATGATTCCGTCGCCACACTAAACGAGTCACGCGACATTCTGGCGTTTCTTAATACAACCGTGATCGCCAGCGCGGGCTATGCGCCGCAGCTACTTCATCGTCGCGACGGTTCTCCAGGCGCCGTACTGTGCCCCATTCCCTTTTTGCGCCCGCGCGACATTCTTACCAGTCAGGCGGGATTATCCGGCAGCGAGAAACAGCAGCAACTTCTTCATGCGATTGCCGATTATTATCAACAGCAATATCGGGAAGCGTGCCAGCTACGCGGCGAACGAAAGCTGCCGGTTATCGCGACGGGGCATTTAACCACCGTCGGCGCCAGCAAAAGCGATGCGGTTCGCGACATTTATATCGGTACGCTGGATGCCTTTCCGGCGCAGCATTTCCCCCCAGCGGATTATATCGCATTGGGACACATTCACCGCGCGCAATGTGTCGGCGGCACAGAGCATATCCGCTATTGCGGCTCACCCATCGCCCTCAGCTTTGATGAGTGCGGCAAAAGCAAATGCGTGCATCTGGTGACCTTCGAGCAGGGGAAATGGCAAAGTACCGAAAGTCTGGCTGTCCCCGTGACTCAACCGCTGGCGGTTTTAAAAGGCGACCTGGCGTCAATTACCGAACAGCTTGAGCAGTGGCGCGGCGTGGAGCAATCACCCCCCGTCTGGCTGGATATTGAAATCACCACCGATGATTATCTGCACGATATCCAACGCAGAATACAGACGCTAACGGAGTCGCTACCCGTAGAGGTATTACTGGTGCGCCGTAGCCGCGAACAGCGCGAGCGCTCGCTGGCGAACGAGCGGCGGGAAACATTAAGCGAGCTTAGCGTGGAGGAGGTTTTTGCGCGGCGTCTGGCGCTGGAAGCGTTAGATCCCCCGCAGCGCGAGCGCCTGAATCAGCTCTTTTCCAGCACGCTCTACGCGTTGAATGAGGAACATGAGGCATGAAAATTCTCAGTTTGCGTCTGAAAAACCTGAACTCGCTGAAAGGAGAATGGAAGGTCGATTTTACCGCCGAACCGTTTGCCAGTAACGGGTTATTCGCCATTACCGGCCCGACCGGCGCGGGAAAAACCACCTTGCTTGACGCCATCTGCCTGGCGCTGTACCACGAAACGCCGCGCCTGAATACGGTATCGCAGTCGCAAAACGATTTGATGACGCGCGATACGGCGGAATGTCTGGCCGAAGTGGAGTTTGAGGTAAAAGGCGAAGCCTGGCGCGCGTTCTGGAGCCAGAACCGAGCCCGAAATCAGCCTGACGGCAATCTCCAGGCCCCACGCGTGGAGCTGGCGCGGTGTTCAGACGGAAAGATCTTTGCCGATAAGGTAAAGGATAAACTGGAGATGATCGCCACGTTGACCGGGCTGGACTACGGGCGCTTCACCCGTTCGATGTTGTTATCACAGGGGCAGTTCGCCGCCTTTCTTAACGCCAAAGCGAAAGAGCGCGCAGAGCTTCTGGAGGAGCTCACCGGCACTGAGATTTACGGGCAGATCTCCGCACAGGTATTTGAAAAACATAAATCAGCCCGTCTCGAACTGGAAAAGTTACAAGCGCAGGCCAGCGGCGTCGCCCTATTGGCGGACGAACAGTTACAGCAACTGGAAGCTAGTTTGCAGGCGCTTACTGACGAAGAGAAACGCCTTCTGGCCGACCAGCAGGTACAGCAGCAGCACCTTCACTGGCTGACCCGAAAAAACGAGCTCCACACTGAATTACACGCCCGGCAGCAGGCGCTGTACGCAGCGCAAGAGGCGCGAGAAAAAGCGCAGCCGCAGCTCGCGGCGTTGACTCTGGCGCAACCCGCTCGCCAGTTGCGCCCGCATTGGGAGCGCATTCAGGAACAAACCCGTGCCGTTGAGCGTGTTCGCCAGCACAGTGATGAAGTGAATGCTCGCTTACAAAGCGCGTATCGCCTGCGCCAGCGTATCCGCGCCTGCGCGCATCGACAATTCACGCAACTGAACGCCACAGGGCAGCGATTGAAGACATGGCTGGCGGAACACGACGGCATCCGCGTCTGGCGCAGCGAACTGGCGGGGTGGCGAGCATTATTAACACAACAATCCCACGATCGGGCGCAACTGAGCCAATGGCAACAGCAGTTGCTGAGCGATACGCGTCAGCGTGATGCGCTACCGCCGCTCACGCTCGACCTCACGCCACAGGCGCTGGCGGAAGCCAGAGCATTGCATACCCGACAGCGTCCGCTACGCCATCGTCTCGCCGCGCTTCAGGGGCAAATTATCCCGAAACAAAAGCGTCAGGCGCAGCTACAGGCAGCTATCGCGCGTCATCATCAGGAGCAGGCGCAATACACCCAACGTCTGGCGGATAAGCGTCTGAGTTATAAGACTAAAGCGCAGGAGCTTGCGGACGTTCGCACTATTTGCGAGCAGGAGGCGCGCATCAAAGATCTGGAAAGCCAGCGGGCGCACTTACAGTCCGGCCAGCCGTGTCCGCTTTGCGGCTCGACGACACACCCCGCCATCGCCGCCTATCAGGCGCTGGAACTGAGCGCGAATCAAACCCGCCGCGACGCGCTGGAAAAAGAGGTCAAAACGCTGGCGGAAGAAGGCGCCGCGCTGCGAGGACAGTTAGATGCCTTAACGCAACAATTACAGCGGGATGAAAGCGAGGCGCAGTCGTTGTTGCAGGAGGAGCAAGCGCTTACTGAGGAATGGCAAACGCTGTGCGCTACGCTGGGCGTTCAGCTCCAGCCGCAAGAAGACCTCGCGGGCTGGCTGACCGCCGCGGAAGAACATGAGCAACAGTTGGATCAGCTCAGCCAGCGTCATGCTCTACAAACGCAAATCGCGGCGCATACTGAACAGGTAGCGCGCTTTACCGCGCAGATTGCGCAGCGTCAGGCGTCGCTGACGGCTGATTTGGCGCAGTATACGCTTTCCCTTCCTGCCCCAGAAGACGAAGCCTCATGGCTGAATGAGCGCGCCGACGAAGCGAAAATATGGCAACAGCGTCAGACTGAGTTCGCGGATTTGCAAACGCAGATCGACAGGCTTGCCCCGTTGCTGGAGACGCTACCGCAAACGGATACCGCGGATTCCGACGACGACGTGCCGCTGGATAACTGGCGGCAGGCGCATGATGAGTGCGTGTCATTACAAAGCCAGTTGCAAACCCTGCAGGAACAGATGACGCAGGAGCAGCAGCGCGCCGCCGAGGCGATAGCGCACTTTGATGCGGCGTTAAAAAATAGCCCGTTTGACAGCCAGGCAACGTTCCTGGCGGCGTTGTTGGATGAAGAGACCGTGACCCGTCTGGAAAAACAACAACAAACGCTGGAAAGTCAGCTACAACAAGCGAAGGCGTTAAGCGCGCAGTCCGCGCAGGCGCTGGCTGACCATCAGCAACAGCCGCCCGTCGGTCTGGACCCAACGTGTACGGCGGAGCAGCTCGCGCAGCGGCTGGCGCAGTTGGCGCAACAACTGCGTGAAAACACGACACGCCAGGGGGAAATCCGCCAGCAAATTAAACAGGATGCAGATAATCGGCAGCGCCAACGGGCGCTGATGGCGGAAATGAAACAAGCCTCTCAGCAAGTGGAAGACTGGGGCTATCTCAATGCGCTGATCGGCTCTAAAGAAGGTGATAAGTTCCGCAAATTCGCCCAGGGACTGACGCTGGATAATCTGGTCTGGCTGGCGAATCATCAGCTCACCCGCCTGCATGGCCGCTATTTATTGCAGCGCAAAGCCAGCGACGCGCTGGAACTGGAGGTTGTCGATACCTGGCAGGCCGACGCCGTGCGCGATACGCGAACGTTATCAGGCGGCGAAAGTTTCCTGGTCAGCCTGGCGCTGGCGCTGGCGTTATCAGATTTGGTCAGCCATAAAACGCGCATTGATTCTTTGTTCCTCGACGAAGGCTTCGGCACGCTTGATAGCGAAACGCTGGACGCCGCGCTGGATGCGCTCGACGCGCTGAATGCCAGCGGGAAGACTATCGGTGTGATTAGCCACGTGGAAGCCATGAAAGAACGTATCCCCGTGCAGATAAAAGTGAAAAAAATCAATGGGCTTGGTTATAGCAAACTGGACAAAGCGTTTGCTGTTGAGTAACGCGAGTGTCATCCTGCGCACAGCATACTGTCATGACATAGCATAATAATGAATACACAAAGACGGATAAGGAATGGTATTACCTCGCGCTTATCCGCAAGCTATACGTTGATTGGCTGTGACAATTCACAGCCACAGCGCGCAACATGCGCCTTTATTTTCGGCAGGTGGTATGAAAAAAGTTATTTTTTCTTTGGCGCTGGGTACGTTCGGCCTGGGGATGGCCGAGTTTGGCATTATGGGCGTGCTGACGGAGCTGGCACGCGATGTCGGGATAACGATTCCCGCCGCCGGGCATATGATCTCGTTTTACGCCTTCGGCGTCGTGCTGGGCGCTCCCATTATGGCGCTCTTTTCCAGCCGCTTTTCGCTTAAACATATATTGCTGTTTCTGGTCATGCTGTGCGTGATGGGCAATGCCATATTTACCTTTTCCTCGTCATATCTGATGCTCGCCGTCGGCAGACTGGTTTCCGGCTTTCCGCACGGCGCCTTTTTTGGCGTCGGCGCCATTGTCTTGTCAAAGATTACCCGCCCCGGGAAGGTCACCGCCGCCGTCGCGGGTATGGTTTCAGGGATGACGGTGGCGAATCTGGTGGGCATTCCGGTCGGCACTTACCTGAGCCAGGAATTTAGCTGGCGCTACACCTTTTTATTGATCGCGGTTTTCAACATCGCTGTGCTCACCGCAATTTTCTTCTGGGTGCCGGATATCCGTGACAAAGCCCAAGGCAGCCTGCGCGAGCAGTTCCACTTCTTGCGTAGTCCTACGCCGTGGCTCATTTTCGCCGCCACGATGTTCGGCAATGCGGGCGTTTTTGCCTGGTTCAGCTATATCAAGCCATTTATGATGTACATCTCCGGTTTTTCGGAGACGAGCATGACGTTTATTATGATGCTGGTCGGGCTGGGGATGGTGTTAGGCAATCTGTTAAGCGGCAAACTCTCCGGCAGATATACGCCGCTGCGCATCGCGGTAGTGACTGACCTCGTTATCGTGCTCTCTCTCATGGCGCTCTTTTTCTTCAGCGGATACAAAACGGCATCGCTGACTTTCGCGTTTATCTGCTGCGCTGGTCTGTTTGCGCTCTCTGCGCCGCTGCAAATCCTGCTACTGCAAAACGCCAAAGGCGGCGAACTGCTGGGCGCGGCGGGAGGGCAAATCGCGTTTAATCTCGGTAGCGCGATTGGCGCCTGGTGCGGCGGGCTGATGCTGACGCTAGGTTTTACGTACCACTACGTGGCGCTTCCCGCCGCCCTGCTCTCGTTTTCCGCCATGTCGTCGTTGCTGGTATACGGACGTCTAAAACACAAGCAGCCATCGGTCACGCCGGTTGCCGGATGACGTCATCCGGCTAGAAACGTTACGCCAGCGGCCACAGCCAGGCCGCGCCGCGCACGCCGCTCGAATCGCCATGCCGCGCCTTACGTACCGGCGTCTCGCACTCGCCGCCAAAAACAAACGATTTCATCAGCGACGGAACCGTCTTGTACAGGCGCTCAACATTGCTCATACCGCCGCCCAGCACAATGACATCCGGATCCAGAATATTCACGACATGAGATAATGCTTTCGCCAGCCGCAGCTCATAACGGCTTAACGCCAGTTCCGCCACGGCGTCCTGCGCGTCGACCAGACGAATAATCTCATCGCCTTTTAGCGCGTTACCGCTCAAACGCTGGTAATCCGTAGCAAATCCCGTACCGGAAATAAAGGTTTCGATACAGCCTTGTTTACCGCAATAACAGGGAATTTCTTCGCGGTAACGCAACTCATCGTCATCCATCCACGGCAACGGATTGTGGCCCCATTCACCTGCCGTACCGTTGCCGCCGATGTGCGCCCGGCCATTTAGCGCTACGCCCGCGCCGCACCCGGTACCGATAATCACCGCAAATACCGTTTGCGCCCCCGCTGCCGCGCCATCTACCGCCTCTGATACCGCCAGGCAATTGGCATCGTTGGCTAACCGCACTTCACGCTTCAGACGACGGCTCACATCGCTATCGAACGGCTGGCCGTTAAGCCACGTAGAGTTAGCGTTTTTTACCACGCCGGTGTAAGGCGAGAGAGAACCGGGAATGCCAATGCCAACGCTACCGGTCTGGCCGGTCGCCTGTTCCGCCATGTCGACCAGCGTAGCGACGGTTTCTATCGTTTGCTGATAATCCTCCCGCGGCGTAGGCAGACGATGGCGAAACCGCTGCTCTCCTGCATCATCAAGCGCAATGACTTCCATTTTTGTGCCGCCTAAATCGATACCAATACGCACATACCGCTCCTCATTTTTTGGGAATATCAACAGGGTAGAATTCACCGTTCTGATTGGCAATGCAAGCCTGCCGACAATTCGTTACTATACCGCCTGGATTTAACGACAAGGCCGTGGAAATTATCATGCTGTGGTTCAAAAATTTAATGGTTTACCGTCTTAGCCGCGATATCACATTACGCGCCGAAGAGATGGAGAAACAGCTCGCCTCAATGACGTTTACCCCATGCGGTAGCCAGGATATGGCCAAAATGGGCTGGGTTCCGCCGATGGGCTCTCACAGCGATGCGTTAACGCACACCGCCAATGGCCAAATTATTATTTGCGCGCGCAAAGAAGAGAAAATCCTGCCATCGCCAGTGATCAAACAGGCTCTGGAGGCGAAAATCCAGAAACTAGAAGCCGATCAGGGACGCAAGCTGAAGAAGACGGAAAAAGATTCCCTGAAGGATGAAGTGTTGCATTCGTTGCTGCCGCGCGCGTTTAGCCGCTTCAGTCAGACAATGATGTGGATTGATACCGTTAACGGCCTGATTATGGTTGACTGCGCCAGCGCGAAAAAAGCGGAAGATACTTTGGCGCTACTGCGTAAAAGTCTTGGCTCGCTGCCGGTCGTCCCGCTGGCGCTGGAAAATCCAATTGAGCTGACGCTCACCGAGTGGGTGCGCTCCGGTACGGTCGCTCAGGGTTTCCAGTTGCTGGACGAAGCCGAATTGAAAGCGATGCTGGAAGATGGCGGCGTGATCCGCGCGAAAAAGCAGGATCTGGTCAGCGACGAGATCGCCGTTCATATTGAAGCGGGTAAAGTGGTCACGAAGCTGGCGCTCGACTGGCAGCAGCGTATTCAATTCGTCATGTGCGACGACGGCTCCATTAAGCGTCTGAAATTCTGCGACGAGCTGCGCGATCAGAACGAAGATATCGACCGGGAAGATTTTGCCCAACGTTTTGACGCGGACTTTATCCTGATGACCGGCGAGCTGGCGGCGCTGATTCAAAGCCTGGTGGAAGGATTAGGCGGCGAAGCGCAGCGCTAACCAGAGGGTCCCTCTCCGCCGGAGAGGGGACTCACCGTTACAAATAGCGGCACAGATACGAGGTGGGCTCAGCAACCTGTAGATGAAACTCGCTGTGGCCAGGCACGTTAAACACCTCACCGGCTGTATACACTTTCCATTCGACGGTTCCCGGCAACAGTACCTTCAACGCGCCGCTCACAACCGTCATCTCTTCGGGTTCGGCGGTGCCAAAGGTATACTCCCCTTCCGCCATCACACCAACGCTGGCCCGGCCGGTGCTACTGCTGGTAAATCCAATAGACTTCACTTTCCCGGAAAAGTATTCATTGCTTTGTAGCATAATCAGGCCCCGTCTCATTATTAAATTAACACCCAATATAGAGTCCTGACGTTCGGCCTGTCACGTAAAATTAGACAAGCAGTTCTGAAGCTAACCGCGCAATCAAAACATTAGAGAGTAAAACCGGCACATCCAGCGCCTGCTGTAAAATATCCCGATGACGCTGATGAAAACCCAGACAATCCAGCATAATGACGTCCGCGCCTTGATCCAATAGCGCCTGCCCGGCATCAATTAACTGTTGCTCAGAACCGTGAACCGGATTCGCCAGCGAATACACCGGCGGCATTTGCAATACCTGCCATTTTTTCTCCTGGGCCGCCAGAAGTTCTGCAACAGGCACAATCACGCCCACCTGATGCCCATCCACAATAGAGGCGACAAGCGGTGGAATAATACGCAGCGGTTCAAGCAAAATAGAATTACGGGCTGCCATACTTTTAATCGCCGCGGTGCTCATCAGTATAATGACGTCATAACCCTGGTTATCCAGCACCTCGACAACGCTCTGTAAATCTCGCTCCACTTTCTGGCGGGAAACATGGGCTATCTGGTTATCATTCAGCAACGTCAAAAGCGGATCGTCGCCAGGCTCTACAGCGTAATCCGCCATAACGTCTTCCCGGCTCATTTTTCCCAGCAGGCTATGATGGGTGATGTGTTGTTCGTCGATGTATTCCGTCAGAAGCGGTAACACTTCGCTCATTGGCACAACGCCGATTGTGAGGATTGCCAACGACGCACTCATTTTTATTCCACCTTATTACTTCGTCGTAATTCCCGGGCAAATATTCACACGCTCACCGCGCTACCTGCCCTACAAATCTCAGAAAGCGTAGCAGCAGATGAGCAACGTATTGTGTAAAGATTCCAAATAACTCCAATATTGTATTGTTATCGCTTAATTTACGGTTTTAGTTGCCAGTATAAATGTTTCAAGAATGTGATGGAGATACAATTTAGGGGTACCCGGAATCCCTTCCGAGTGGTTCATGCGTCTATGATTTATCCGGATCTTCGTAACGTTTTTTCGCATCCATCGCTTCTTCTGCGGTCGGATGCTCGCTGATGAGCGAATCAGGTTTCGGATGGTCAGCCCGTAGCTGATACCACGTCACCGTCTGGCCCGGCGTGCCTTTTTCAATGGTGACGATATAAGCTTCCCGCGGATAAGGTGGTCTGGTTGGCATAGCGTTTCCTTTATTCTGGGTGAGCGTTAAGTATAGACATCTCCCTGTAACCGTTGCGTCGACGGCGGCAGCGCCGCAATAATTTCAGAAACGACCTGGGCCGGCGCTTTCGTCGCGTCAATGATGTAATGCGCCGTTTCGCGATACAACGCGTCACGCTGCTCAAGCACTTCCCGAACCTCTTCGCTCAACGGCTTGCCGGTGAGGGTCGGGCGCAGATCCGCTTCAGGTTCAGCCTCAAGCCGGTTAACCAGCGTGGATACCGGCGCGCACAGATAAATCACTACGCCAACACGGTGCATATAACGTCGGTTATACTCCGTGAGAATAATACCGCCTCCCGTCGCCACGACAGTCGAAGGCGCGCTTACCGCCTCCAGGGCCGCGGTTTCCCGGGCGCGGAACCCTCCCCAGCCTTCTTTTTCAACGATATCAGCGACGCTCATCTGCACGTGCGATTGCAGCCAGCGGTCGGTATCTGCAAACCGGAAACCGGTTGCCTGCGCCAGCGCCATACCGATGGTGGTTTTCCCACAGCCCCGCGGGCCAACAAGATAAAGAGGTTGCATCATAGCAGGCGTTCCCCCAGGAACTGCGCATACGCAGGATTTGATATCAGCAATGTTATAATCATATCATCTAACTAGTACAACGCATAAATGTAAATAATAATTTACACAAAGGTACTAAAGTCACAATATTAGTACTATAGCAAGAATCAGAAATGAATAAACTGTAAATTTTTCATTACACGATTTATTTTTTACGCTGGCTTTCCAGCCACCACTTATCCAGCTCGGCGGCAAAATGCTGACGATCGCGCGGCGAGAGAGTGTTTGGTCCCCCCGTTTGTACGCCGCTGGCGCGTAGCGTGTCCATAAAGTCACGCATCGTCAGACGTTCGCGAATCGTGGCGTCGCTATAGCGTTCTCCCCGGGGATTAAGAGCCGCAGCGCCTTTTTCCAGCACTTCAGCCGCCAGCGGAATATCCGCGGTAATAACCAGATCGCCCGCTTCGCATTGACGCACGATTTCGTTATCCGCCACGTCAAACCCGGCGGCCACGCGAAGCGTGCGGATAAAACGCGAAGGCGGCACGCGCAAGGCCTGATTGGCAACCAGAATAAGCGGCAACTGCATCCGCTCGGCGGCGCGGTACAAAATTTCTTTAATGACATTCGGACACGCATCCGCATCCACCCAGATGGTCATAATGTCTCCCGTACGGTATACAATCTTTTATTGTCTCGCGCTTTTGCCTTTCATCAAAGTGCTGTTTCTCCTTCTGCCCGTTTTCAATCCGCGTTAAGCTAACCATTCCCCATAACACACAAACATAGGGAGTGACGAGATGGAGAAGAAAATCGGTTTTATTGGCTGCGGTAATATGGGCAAGGCTATTCTTGGCGGACTGATTGCCAGCGGTCAGGTACTTCCCGGCCAGATCTGGGTCTACACCCCCTCCCCCGATAAAGTTGCCGCCCTGCATGACCAGTACGGCATTAATGCGGCGCAAAGCGCGCAGGAGGTCGCTCAGGTCGCGGATATCGTTTTCGGCGCGGTAAAACCGGGCATTATGGTGAAAGTGCTCAGTGAAATCTCCTCCAGCCTGAACAAAGACTCGCTGGTGGTCTCTATCGCCGCAGGCGTAACGCTTGATCAGCTTGCGCGCGCGCTGGGACACGACCGTAAAATCATTCGCGCTATGCCGAATACGCCGTCGCTGGTCAACGCAGGAATGACCTCCGTCACGCCCAACGCGCTGGTCACACCGGAAGATACGGCTGATGTGCTGAATATTTTCCGCTGCTTTGGCGAGGCGGAAGTAATTGCTGAGCCGATGATCCATCCGGTGGTTGGCGTGAGCGGATCTTCGCCGGCCTATGTCTTTATGTTTATCGAGGCGATGGCGGACGCAGCCGTTCTGGGCGGTATGCCTCGCGCTCAGGCTTATAAATTCGCCGCGCAGGCCGTCATGGGATCGGCGAAAATGGTACTCGAAACCGGAAAGCATCCCGGCGAACTGAAAGATATGGTGTGCTCGCCTGGCGGAACGACGATTGAAGCCGTACGCGTTCTGGAAGAACGTGGCTTCCGCGCTGCGGTAATAGAAGCGATGACGAAGTGTATGGAAAAATCAGAGGCGCTCAGTAAATCCTGAGGCCCGGCTGGACGTCATGCCGCCACTTCGGTGCGGTTACGTCCGGCATTCTTTGCTTTATAAAGCGCCATATCCGCAGACTTTAGCCATTCCCGATAATGACCGATTTGTGGCGTTAACGGCGCCACGCCCACGCTGATACGTAACATGACCTGCGGCGCGCCCGGCAAGCGTAAGGTATTTAGCCGTTCATGCACTCGCGACATGGCGGTAATCGCGCTGTCTGCCGGCGTTCCGCACATAATCACCGCGAATTCGTCGCCGCCAAAGCGCCCGATAATATCACTCCCGCGTAGCGTTATCTGTAATTGACGCGTCAGGGCGATAATAGCCTCATCCCCAACATCATGCCCCCAGGTGTCGTTAATGCTCTTAAAATGATCGATGTCGATAATCAACAATGTCGCCTCCCGATGGTGGCGTCGGCTGTGATCGAATTCATTACGTAATAAAATTTCCCAGTGGCGTCGGTTATAGACGCCGGTCATGCCATCCCGCGAGCTCATCGCCTGCAAGCGTCGCTTATGTTCCGCTAATTTAATGGCCGTTTGATAACTTACCCAGGCGAACAGAAGCGGATACAACATAATGACGGGCAAAGAGAGCGTAACTTCCAGCGACGAGCTTCGCATAGCGACGGGTAGCCCGGTAAGCTGCAACGTCACCAGACATGACGCCAGCAAAAGCCCCATTCCGGCAGTGAATAGCCGCCGCCCGCCAGCCCCCATCAGATTCATGCTCATCATCATAAACAGCGCGGCGGCAGGCAACATATTGACGCCCATCAGCGCGATCCACATGCCGGAGAGGATCGCATCCACTTTCAGGTTGTAAATTTCCTGACGTAGCGGATCAAGGGCTTTCGCCGACCACTGCCACGCCAGATGCGGCCAGACAAAAGACCAGCCGACCAGCAACAGCCACCAGCCGCCAAAGACAGGTTGCGTCACTAACACGGCGGCCACCGGTAAAAACATCCCCCCTAACCCCACCGCGCGCGGTAGCCTGATGCGCCGGGCGAAGCGCAACCCGGAGCGCTGACGATCATCAGGAGGGTCAGGCGGCGCTACCGCCTGTTCAACTGCTTTTCGGTAAAAATTTTCATCATTCATTATTTTTGGGAACATTTAGAAACAATTTTCCCAAATTATAGAAACAGAGCGCATGGAGGGAGTATGAAATTTCGGGTGAGTGTTTTTCAGGGCTCACCCGATAGCACTACGCCGCTTTTTTCAGGCAGGCGCTCATAAACTTGCTACGGTCATCGCCTTTCAGGGATTGTTCCGTCGCCTGAACATTGCATTCACGCATTTTCTGCTGTTGCGGCGTCAGGCTTTTCTCGCCAGGGGCCGACTTACTGTTTTTCAGGCAGTCGCTAAGGTAGGTTTTACGCGCATCGCCTTTCAACGCTTGCGCTGTCGCCTGCTGATTACAGGTCGTCATGCGCTGCTGTTGCGGCGTTAACGGTTTCTCGGTTGCGCCGACGGCGGTTAAAAAGACCAGGCCAAAAAGTAAAGTCACCAGTAATGTTATTTTCATAGCACCATCCTTTTGTCAGTGTACACATTACACGTTGTCCCTTTGGGAAATATCCCAGGGACTTTATATAAGTCTGGCTGTTACTGGCAAAAATACCACCCGGCTGTAAAAGTATTACTTACCGTTAGCAATAGATGTTTTATTGATTGACAAACCGTAGGCTAATGTGCAATTCGATTATCCACAGTCACACTGGCAGGATGCAGAAGAACAGCGCATAGCGTTACACTGTTATTACCATAGCCGCTTCGTTTTTATTTTCTTCTGGTTAATACAGAGCAAAATAAAAACGAAGCGGCTATGTTATTTCATAAAAGTAACGTTATAACACCTGTGTTGTTTTAAATACGATTAGTGCCGGGGGTGTCTCAGCAACTTTTTTACATATTGGCGCAGCAATTCCGTATCGTGATCAGGAACGCTGGCATCCGGCTTTACGCCTTCAAGTGCCCCCTCTACCTGACGTATCAACATCTCCTGCTCGTTTTGCGCCATGTTACGTAACATTGCTGTGACGATAATCTCTAACGCTTCTACCTGAGCAACCAGTTCTTTCGACTCTTCTTCTTTTTGGGCTAGCTTAAGCAACAACTCTGCTATGAGATTTTTCATGACCATATTTCCTTATTAGTTCCAGGGTGACGTTATCACTATGAAGAACCACTGCCTAGAGGCTGAAAGTACTATTTTTATGATACAGGAAGAACTTTACACAAATAATTATCACTGTCGCCGCAGCGAAACGTTTCTCAGACCGAAAACGAGACGATAATAAACCATCAAAAAACAATAATCACGCTATATCATAATTTAAGGTTATGCCATCTATAGAAAAACTTCACGGATAAAGAATATATCTTTTAATTTAAACCATATCGTAACGGCAGAAGCGCCGTTACGATGCACCGCTATTGGCCTTTCGCTTTTTGCGCGTTACGCCGACGACGTAACGCCAGGGTCAGTTGCCCAATATTGATTAACACGATCGCCGCCGTAGCGATAAAAACCCAGCGGAAACCGGCCATCGCCGATACCGTCGCGCCCATCAACGGCCCAACCACGTTGCCCAGGTACATAAATGACTGGTTGTAGCCAAAAATACGTCCGGTAATTTGGTCGCTGGAGTATTTCACCAATAACGTTTGTACGGCGGGTAACATCGCGCCATCGGCAAAGCCCAACAAGAAACGCAACAGTCCCAACTGGAACGGCGTGGTGACCCAGGACATCGCGAAGAAAAGCAGCACTGCGCAGATAAGCGTGGCCATCAGAATTCTTTCCGTGCCGATTCTGTCGCCAAGTTTTCCCAGGCGAGGCGCGGAGATAAGCGCGGAGATACCGGGCACCGAGGCAATTAACCCGCTAAGAAAGGCGATGTTATTACTGTCCGGCATCATTGATTTGATAAACAGCGCCAGGATTGGACTGATGGAACCATTACAGAGTTGAATGACCATCGTGGTAAAAAACAAGCTGATCACCAGCGCAGGATAAGGTAACGACGCAAAAACGGCTTTACCGCTCAGGCGTTCGCTTTTCCTGATGACCGGACGCACGCCTTCTTTAATTAAAAATAGCGTGACCAGAAAGCTCACCACCAACAGCATGGCGGTAATCAGAAATACCGCCCGCAGCCCGATATGATCCGCGACAAAGCCGCCCATTAACGGCCCGCCGATAACGCCGCTGATCTGCGCGGTAGAAAGCGTACTGAGCGCCCAGCCGCTACGTTCGCGCGGTACCTGAGAGGCTACCAGCGCCATGGCATTGGGGATATAGCCTGACGTTAACCCCATGATTCCGCGCAGCAGGAAAAGTTGCCAGACATGGGTCGCAAATGCCTGCAGTAGAATAGCTATCGCCATCCCGAGCGACGCGCGCAATAGCATCAGTTTACGCCCTTTACGATCGGCGAGACTGCCCCACATCGGCGACACAATGGCGGAAATAAGAAACGTGATGCTAAACGTTAACCCGGACCACATTGATAACGCTTCATGGGAAGAGACGCCAAGCTGGGAAATATAAAGGGGTAAGAATGGCAGGATTTGGCTGATTGCCAGCCCGGTAAAAAAACATCCAAACCAAACGGAAATTAGATTAACTTTCCAGGATTCCATAAGACTCGTAACGGTAAGTAGCTGAAAATACGCGTTAGCTTAGCAAGTTCTCTTTTTCCTGGTGGTTCCAGAGGTGCGATACGTCACACTTTGCTATTTTGTCTCCCCGTTCATCATTTTTGTGAAACATGTCACATTATATAGCCGCGCAAGGCAGACGTTTATGCTTTAACGACACACGCCGTAGCCCCGCATTCCAAGATGAAAATGGTTAGCATGAGCAGCGTTATAGTCAGGCCCGAGCCCATTGCCATAATAATGGCAACTGGCGTTTAACATAGCGCGTAACCAGGGCCCCGTCTCATCGCGCTCCCAGCCGCGCAGGATAGTGATTTTTCGGCCATCCGATAGCTGAAACCCGCTGACATCCAGCGCTTCTGCGCTGGCATGTTCACTGCGACGCGCATCCGGGCGGTGATAAATATTACGGCAGGCATAGCTGCCCAGATGTTCGATGCGGGTCAGGCGGCGCTTCATCCACGTTTCTGTTAAAGGTTTTACCTGCTGTTCGACAAACAGCGCGGAGCGCAGCGCCAGCGGGCAGGAGGCTAAAAAACTGCTGCTCAGTTTGACCTGGCCAAAATCTCTGACGCGCACAACATGGGACAAGGGACATTCACCAGCGCTATCCGCAACAGGTTGTGATGAAATTAATCCCTGTTGATTGGCCGCCGTCAAAAGCTCCCGGCACTGCGACGGCGTAAGGCGCTGTAGTTTGAAGGTCGTGATCCAGCCTGGCGGATCGGCAAGTTGTAGCGGAGCAAAAGGATTATAATAAGAGGGAAGATAACGATATCCCAGCCCGCCAATGCCGCCCAACAGCACAATAATCAGAAAACCCTTACCTCTCACGCGGCCTCCGTTCTCACATCCCATAAACATTATGGCAGAAGCCCGCGAAACCCGCGTTTTGTCGTGGTAATGTATACGCTTTGCATTCGATGGAATGGGTTTTTAAGATGGCGAAATTGCGGGTAGGAATAGTATTTGGCGGTAAGTCGGCGGAACATGAAGTGTCTTTGCAATCAGCGAAAAATATCGTTGATGCGATCGATAAAACCCGCTTCGACGTGGTGCTGTTAGGGATAGATAAGGCAGGACAATGGCATGTTAACGATGCGGAAAATTATTTGCAGAATGCAGACGATCCGGCACATATCGCGCTACGTCCTTCGGCAATCAGTCTGGCCCAGGTGCCTGGCAAACATCAACACCAATTGATTAACGCCCAGAACGGGCAGCCGCTACCGACGGTAGATGTTATTTTTCCTATCGTCCACGGTACGCTGGGCGAAGACGGCTCATTGCAGGGGATGCTGCGCGTCGCAAACTTACCGTTTGTCGGTTCAGACGTGCTGAGCTCCGCAGCCTGCATGGATAAAGACGTCGCCAAACGACTGCTACGCGATGCAGGACTGAATATCGCCCCGTTTATTACACTCACCCGAACGAATCGTCACGCGTTTAGTTTTGCCGAGGTTGAATCCCGTCTGGGACTGCCGCTGTTCGTTAAGCCCGCCAATCAGGGCTCTTCGGTCGGCGTTAGTAAAGTCGCTAACGAAGCGCAATATCAGCAGGCGGTCGCGCTGGCTTTCGAATTCGATCATAAAGTGGTGGTGGAGCAAGGGATCAAAGGGCGCGAGATCGAATGCGCCGTATTAGGTAACGATAACCCACAGGCCAGTACCTGCGGCGAAATCGTACTGAATAGCGAATTTTACGCCTACGATACTAAGTATATTGATGATAACGGCGCACAAGTTGTCGTGCCTGCGCAGATCCCTTCCGAGGTGAATGACAAGATCCGCGCGATCGCGATCCAGGCTTATCAGACGCTGGGGTGCGCGGGTATGGCGCGTGTCGATGTCTTCTTAACGGCAGACAATGAGGTCGTGATTAACGAGATTAATACGCTGCCAGGTTTTACCAATATCAGTATGTATCCAAAACTCTGGCAGGCGAGCGGATTGGGCTATACCGATTTGATCAGCCGCCTGATTGAGCTGGCGCTGGAACGCCATACGGCGAATAACGCCTTAAAAACCACGATGTAATAGCGCACGCCCGATAGCGCAACGTTTATCGGGCGTCTTTTACCTCATCCTCTTCGCGCCGGCGAATGATGAACCCCGCCAGCCAGAAGCTGATAATCCACGTTACCAGCCCAACGCCATAGGTTTGCCATCCTTTCGCCTCAAAACCCAGCAATCCTACGACGCCATTCAAAATAAAGATAAGGCCAATAGAGAAGGCATAGTAGTGCCAGTCACGACGAATTTTTACAGGCAAACGCATAACGACTCCGACGTATTAACAGCAACAAAAACGTATTTTTGCATACTTCTGGCGAGCGAGTCTGTGGGGGATACGGAATTTCTTAAATGTTAATTGATTTTGATAAAAGTGATCGTTTTGTGACAACTAACAAAAATTTACGCGATGGATACATTCCGTATGTGAAATTACCATGATTCTGATATTGACAAACACAATGACCTGTCAGACTTCACAGTAAGCCG
Source organism: Salmonella sp. 5800 (assembly GCF_046558195.1). Classification (NCBI taxonomy): domain Bacteria; kingdom Pseudomonadati; phylum Pseudomonadota; class Gammaproteobacteria; order Enterobacterales; family Enterobacteriaceae; genus Salmonella; species Salmonella sp. 5800. The sequence continues at coordinate 366,198 of NZ_JBGDOX010000002.1, forward strand.
ATGGCATAACGCCAGATCGTAGCCGATCATCCTGGAGGTCTTTATGGCTGATTTCACTCTCTCAAAATCGCTGTTCAGCGGGAAGCATCGAGAAACCTCCTCTACGCCCGGAAATATTGCTTACGCCATATTTGTACTGTTTTGCTTCTGGGCCGGAGCGCAACTCTTAAACCTGCTGGTTCATGCGCCGGGCATCTATGAGCATCTGATGCAGGTACAGGATACAGGTCGACCGCGGGTAGAGATTGGGCTGGGCGTCGGGACGATTTTTGGCCTGGTGCCCTTCCTCACGGGCTGCCTCATTTTCGCCGTTATCGCCGCGTTTTTACGCTGGCGTCACCGTCACCAATAAACCTTAGCGCGCTGGAGAAAATATCCCAGCGCGAAATTTATCGCCCCATACACCGCGCCCGCCGCTCATCAACTCGTTTAGCAAACCAGGCGGTCGTCAGCTTACGTGTGATCTTCGGACTTTCCAGTTGAATACCGGGCAACATTTCCCGCGCAAGCGTCTTGCCCGTTTTGGCCTCGGCCAGTTTATAGACTTTCTTGTAGAGCGCCGTTTTTTCAAACGCCAGGCTATCGCCTTTCTCCAGTTGGCTGCGAATTTCACGCTCACTCATTCCCAACTGCCCTGCCAGTTTGCGCACCGCTAACTCTGTTTTGCCCGGTTCCTTGCTGTTATAACGAATCAGATCGCCATCCAGCGCCAGTTTTACCCCACTGGCTTTACTGACGGCATTCTGGAACGCAGCGTTACGGCTGGCGTACCATCCCGCGTTGAAGTCGGCGAAGCGGAAAACAGGCGCGCTGTAGTTCGCCGGGTAATTCAGCAAATGGTAGGTTCCAAACCACAACCCGCCACGGCGCGTAAAGACCTCCTGACGTACCGTACCCGTCATCTTCCACGGATAGCCTTTCGCGTGCTGTTCGGCAAAGGCAATGCTGACCTGCATCGGGCCGCCCGTATGCACCGGGTTATATGAGCCAAATAGCGTCTGCCCCATAGGAACCATATTGATAAAATCGTCAAAAATAGCGCTAAGCTGTTTTTCGGTTTTTACCGTGTCCAGGCGCTCGCTATAGCTCTTGCCGTTGGGGGAGTTAATTTTCAGCGCGGTGTGCACCAGAAACAGCGGAATGTGTAGTCGTTCAGCGCGGCGATCAATCTCCTGCCAGGCGATTTTACTTAGCCCCGGCACGACAGGATCCGCCTGATAACCGGACTCCTGCTGGGCGACAGCCAGCACCGAACAGATATTTTCTACCGTCGGCGCCAGCCCCTGGCTCTTAAACGTTGTCGCGATATCTTTCGCCCAGGCCTCTCTGTCTTTGACACTGGCCGGCATTTTCTGACGTACTACGCTTGCCACGTCGACAGGCTTCTCGCCCTTGCTCACCGGCTGCCCGGATTGACTACTACAGCCAGCCAATATGGCGACCGCCAGAAAAGGCAGAGGGTAAAGACGGGACGCCGCCGACATAACGTTTCCTTCTGTTAGCTAAAAGAGTGGGTCACTTCCTGAACTGGCTGACCATCCAACTGACGTTCAAAGCTACGTAAACGTTTATAAATAGACATCAGCTCCACCAGCGTCGTCCAGGAGTTAATCAAATACTGGAACGAACCGCGCACCTGACCAAACACGTTGGTGATTTGCGTCATCAGCCCCAGCGTAATCGTACCGGCAACAATGGAAGGAAACAGCAGGAACAAACCGAAAACGTTATCGACCTGCAAATAGAGAATGCGCGCGATGTTGAAATACATATAGTGAAAGTAGAGACGGAAGTAGTTATGGCGCACTGCGCTAAACAGTTCACGGACGGTGGGCGGCGTGGCGCGGCTGGCGTCATCTTCACCATAGACCAGCTCCTTACGATAAGCGGCTTCCACTCGCTGATTTTTAAATTCCAGCCCCGGCAATTTGATCCCGACGACCGCCAGCAGGCCCGTCCCCATTAATGACCAGACTATAGCGGCAATGACCAGGCCGTAAGGGATATGTCCTACAATGGGTAAATCCGGCACATGCGCTGACAGGGTGACTAACACCGGCAGAAAGGCGATAAGCGTCATGATGGCATTGATAAAACTCACGCCCATGTTCTCCAGTGTAGAGGCAAAACGCATGGTGTCTTCCTGCACACGCTGGGCGGCCCCTTCGATATGGCGCAGGTACTGCCAGTGCGCCATATAGTGCTCATTCATTGCGGTACGCCAGCGAAATACATAGTGGCTGACAAAGAAGTTGTTCAGCACACCGATCACCACGGCAATAAGCGCAATGCCGAGAAACACCCCCACTTCATGATAAAATTGACCAAGAGTGACCTTGTGCGGCGAGCTGAGCGCCGTTTGAATCAAATCATAGAACGGCGCGTACCAGGCGTTAACCGCGACGCCAACCTCCACCAAAAACCAGGTGACAAAAATAATGAGCGAGGTGCCAAGTATCGACCAGTACTGCCAGCGGTGCGGGCTATAGATGAACCAGAACGTTGCAAATAATCCCACGCAAATCAGGTAATAAGCATAAAAAATCAGATAGTCCAGCGACCAAAAGCGCGCTGCGCTGATAGGCACTTCATCGGATGCCCCTACAAGTCGCGCCACCCAATCTCCTCCTCCCGCCTGCCAGAAAATGACGGCGATCAGCGCCCAAACAAACGCCGACATGAAAAACGGCCCTGGCTTTGGGAAAAAAGATTTAAACATCATGCTCTCCTGCTAACTTCTTATCTTTATTACGGCTGCTGTGACGGCGGCAATATCACGCCATGCCCACGCAAATGAAAGGGCTAAACCAGGCATTGTGACCTACGTTGTGACGCTTAGTTCGCATTTCTGCTCAACAGAATTGTTTCGACGAGTTTCATACACAGCAGGCACGCTGACGCTATCAGGTTATCACAAGCGCTCTATCACAAAAGTAAACATTCTCCATCACGAAAACCCGCCGTTACGTTTTTTCACCCACTTTTTTCTCTTTAACGTTTTGCAATGTGCCGCCGGGTAGTATAAATACGCATAACCACCGTTATTTCACTTATGGACATCACCGTTGAAACGTAGTCTGCTTTTTACTGCCATGCTGTTTGCGGCATCACTTACTTCTGTCCAGGCGGCTCAGCCGATTGCCGATCCGGTTTTTGCCTCTGATATCGTTGATCGTTATGCCGAGCATATCTTTTATGGTAGCGGCGCCACGGGCATGGCGCTGGTGGTGATCGACGGCAATCAACGCGTGTTTCGTAGTTTCGGTGACACCAGACCGGGAAATAATGTTCGTCCACAGCTTGATTCGGTCATTCGTATCGCTTCTCTCACCAAGCTCATGACCAGTGAAATGTTGGTAAAATTGCTCGATCAGGGAACGGTAAAATTAAACGATCCGCTCAGCAAATATGCGCCTCCCGGCGCGCATGTCCCGACGTATCAAGGCACGCCGATTACGTTGGTCAACTTAGCGACCCATACCAGCGCGCTTCCGCGAGAACAGCCCGGCGGCGCGGCGCATCGTCCGGTATTTGTCTGGCCAACCCGCGAACAACGCTGGAACTGGCTCTCCACAGCAACGTTAAAAGTCGCGCCCGGTTCACAGGCGGCCTATTCCAATCTGGCGTTCGACCTGTTAGCCGACGCGCTGGCGACCGCCTCCGGCAAACCTTATACGCAACTGTTTGAAGAAAAGATTACCCGCCCGCTGGGAATGAAAGACACCACGTTTACCCCTTCTCCCGATCAGTGTAAGCGTCTGATGGTGGCAGAAAAAGGCGCAAGCCCCTGTAATAATACGCTGGCTGCCATTGGCAGCGGTGGGGTCTATTCTACGCCAGGAGATATGATGCGCTGGATGCAACAGTATCTGTCGTCAGATTTCTATCACCGTAGCCAACAGGCCGATCGTATGCAAACGTTGATTTATCAGCGCACACAGTTAAAGAAAATCATTGGGATGGACGTACCGGGTAAAGCCGACGCGCTCGGTCTGGGTTGGGTCTATATGGCGCCAAAAGACGGACGTCCTGGCATTATCCAGAAAACAGGAGGCGGCGGCGGTTTTATTACCTATATGGCGATGATCCCGCAATATAATATTGGCGCTTTTGTGGTCGTAACCCGTTCCCCCCTCACTCGTTTTACCAATATGAGCGACGGGATTAACGATTTGGTTACTGAGCTAAGCGGCAATAAACCGATTGCTATTCCTGCATCCTGAGTCGTCGCGCCTCGCGCTATATCAGACGAGGCGCAACCTTTTGTTAATATTCGGAGGGCAAACGGTTAATACTGATCAGTTTGCCTTTATTCATTTCAATGTAATTACCCTTACGCAGGGCCGCGAGAACTTCCGCCACCACCGATCGCGATACGCGCGTTCGTTGATGAATATAATTCATAACACCAATACGTGAGCGAAGTTCTTCATCCCACTCAATCATTGTCATTAACGTCGCACGAATCTGGTCGTAAGAATTATTACCAATGAGCTGCTTGTCACGAAGTTCCAGTACCTGACTTTTCCATACTATCCAACAGAAGGCTTCACGCCACAGTTGGTTCTGCTCAATGATGGCGAGAGTTTGTGATGATGAGAGGCGATAACCGATGCAACCGCTCTCCGCAATTAATTTATATTGTGCCTCTTTTTTCGCCACACCATCGGCTAAGCCGAAAATAAAGGGGGCCTGCACAATACCAATAAGAACTTTATCACCGCGAACTAACGAAACAACCCCCTCTAAAATAACAAAGGTATGGGTATTACTTTCATCAGGTGAACAGATAATCTCTTTATCATTAACAAACTCGAAACGCGTACCATGCTTAGAAAGGCATTTATCGAGTCTGTAGAATTCCTGTAGTGGCTTGCTTAAAGATAACATATGCATTCCTTGCAATAATGCCCGTCAAGTCCTTGACGGGCATTTTTCAGTTTAAATTACCTTTATTTCTCCTGAGAGAAAATGATTACCAGGTATATTTAACACCAACGTTTGCAGACCAGTCTTGATCAACATCACCGCCGCCGAGGTAGTTAGCATCGGTGTAGGCGCTGAAGTTCTTCGTGAAGCTGAACTGAGTACCCAGACCAACACGTACCGCAGAACCTTCTACGCCGTTGTCGATAGAGTCGCCGTTTACGTCAGCATCGTTGTTGGAGTCGTCGTAAACGTAAGCCAGTTTGAAGTACGGGGTCAGCGCCTGATCTTCGCTGTAAGTGAAGGTATAACCCGCATCTACACCGAGTTCATAACGCATGCTGTCGTAAGACTGACCGTCAACTTTCATGTCGTTGCTCAGCTGGTAGTCGTCGCCAGACTGGAACAGACCGGATACGCTGCCGTAAGGCGTTACGTAGCCTGCATCACCCAGCTTCAGATCATAACCCAGTTTCAAGCCGAAGCCCCAGGCATCAGAAGAGGTGTTGCCGTCAACGTAAGTACCGTCGCTCATGTTAGCAGACAAATCGTTGTTGAAGTGAGAGTAGCTCAAGTTACCGTCAACAAAGATGTTGTTTGCGAAACGAGCGGAAGAGTAGATGTAGGCAGACTGGCTGTCCTGATCCACCTGACCGGTACGATCGCTCAGATCGCCTTTCGCGAAGCCTGCTGCCGCACCAACGATCCACTTAGCGTTGTTACCATCAACTTTGGTATCAACACCGACCATGATGCCATTAACATCCTGATCGTAGTTAATGGTGCCGTTGTCGCCGTTGAAGTTACCGCCGAAGTAGCTTACCCATGCGCCGCCGTTATCCGCCAGGCCATGACGAGCGTTGGTCAGACGAGTACCAACGGTGTCTTGTTCCAGGTTCCAGATATTGGTGTTCGCAGAAGGAATGCTCAGCGCCATGTTAGCGTAGTCGGTCAGTTCCATCTGTTCCAGCACGACAGTGTTGCCTTCCTGCTTAGCCTGATAGGTGTAAGCACCCAGGTCAGCTTTGTTTGCTGCAGAGAAGGTTGCGTCGGTGTTTACGTCATTGACATAAATCAGCTCGTTGCCTTTGTAATCTGCAACAGAACCGGCACCAGTAGCGTTGTCGATGCGAACTTTATAGTTACCGGTAGCCGCTACAACATTGTCAACAGAGCTGTTATCCAGTTCGTCGCCGTTGTTGATATCGCCATTACCGTTGATGGTCAGGTGACCGTCAGAGTTCATCGCGATAGTACCGTAACCATAGTTAGCCTGAGTGGTATCCCAGGTACGGTCGTTCACCAGGTCAGCGTTCAGAACATAATCGCTGCTATGGATATTGAACACACCAGAAACAACATTACCGTTGTGATCAGCAGTATTGCCGCTGGTCAGTTCCAGTTTATCAGTGCTGAATACACCATTATCAAACTGATCAACGTTAACATCCAACATACCACCATTAGTTACAGTGATAGTATTGGCATACAGTGAATAATCACCATAATGAGTCACATCATCATTCAGCGCAACAGTACTGTAGCTATCGATAGTCAGATGATCAGTTGCTACCTGACCATCTTCACCGATATTCATACTAGAACCGTTGGTCAATCCAATGGTGTCTGATACCAGGGTAGAGTCTGTAACATTTACCTGAGAGCCATTATTTACAGCTAAGGTATCAATAACGGAAGTGTTGACAGTATCCCACTCAGAACCATTGTTTAATGCAACGTTAAATACTCCACTTTGGAATACTTTGTTGTCAATAACACGATCCCAATCGTTATCTTCAATAACCGCACCAGGGGTAAGGCTATTATATGCAACATCGTACATATTAACCGGAGCAATAGCATCGGCAGTAATATTAGCCGAACCAATCCATTTACTACCATTATCCAGAGTAATATTTAGCTCATCAACATTCTGACTGTCATCAATCCAGCCGCCGTTGGTATCCTTAACACCATCGCCGTTGCTGTCATAGCCTGTTGAATAGAAGAATTCACCATCATTATTCCAGTGGCTAGAAAACTCTACATCGCCCAATAAGGTAGAATGGTCGAAGTAAACATTGTTCTTCATGGAGTAATTAGAATCAGCGTTGTCAGAGAAAGACAGTGCTACATCATTTACACTACCATCACCATTATAGTCACTAGGTTCAGCAGAGTTACCAAAGAAGTATTTTGCTCCGTCATAGTCATCTTCCAACGGAATTTCTGAACCAGAAGTCACAGTAGAGTTGGAGACGCTAATATTATTGTCCCACTGATGGTACTCGGATGTATACGCAGTATTGGTTGTATCCCCCTGAGACAAAGCAATACCCGCAACACGAGAATTATTAGCAATATTGATATTGCTCTCTACGTTCAGATCTACTGCAACCCCTAAAGCCGTATAGAACGACTCATTAGTCGTTTTAGTTGTAGTACCATCATCACCGCTCAAATAAGTGTCAGTGAAATAAAGCGCTTCATAATCATCATCAATAGTAGAGTTTGAAATATTCAGCGTAAATACATCACCGTCGTACCAATTTGTATCAGTAATGGTAGTACCATTGTCGTAGGTATAACCGTTATACCTACGAGGGGTAACAGCTTCAGTTACAGGGTCAATAGAAGCTGGTGTAATACTCCAGTAGCCGAAAGGCAGCTTTGAAGTAATTGAACCATGTATATTCGAATTCGTAATGTTCAGAGTGTTATCTGAATCAGTGGCATAGTCATGGTTCAGATAATAGGTAGAAATCGTACCATTAACAGTGTCACCGTTGAACGTCTGATCGAAATCACCATTGGCGTTGTTGTAGTAGACAAAGCCGCTATAGTTTACATAGTTACCATCGACTGTACCTGGATTATCCATATTGGCCCAGTCAAGAGCCGTAGTAGGGTTATTAATGTAAGTCCAGGTATCGTAAGTAGTAGCATTCGCCTGAGAAGTGATTGCCAGAGTGCAAGCCAATGCTAATTGTGAGACTACAAGTTTCTTTTTCCAGGAGTGCATTTGTCATCCCTCCTCAGGGACGTAATATAGTTGATCCATCAATTATCAATGCATAAAAACATATAGATGTTTAGCAAGGAGGATTATGCGGCGTCATTGCTAAAAGGTTCAATTATTCTTTATCCTCAGTCCGGATTCGGACATGAATTAAAAAGACGTAATAAAAGGAAAATAGATAATTAAAAATCATTCTTTTTCATGAGGTTACAAGAAAATAAAAAAATAAAATACATATGAGATAAATATGGATTAAAGAAAAATAAAATAAATATGAATAATGTTAAAACCCACATTTACTTAAATGACGATGAAATAAAACTAAAAACAACGTAAAACTAATTCTTATTTAAAATGATATAGTGCCTGAGGTATTAATCTCCGGTATATAAAAGAAGCGCCATGTTCTGCCGCCGCCGGGGCTGCGCCTGCTACGTTAAGGACCGTTTTCGTAAAACATCTGCCTACAGATTCAGGTATACTGGGCCTTCGATTCCACAAACATCAGGCAGACCATGACAGACCTTATCCATCGCCCTCGCCGCCTGCGCAAATCCGCTGCGCTGCGCGCTATGTTTGAAGAGACAACACTTAGCCTGAACGACCTGGTGTTGCCGATCTTTGTTGAAGAAGAACTCGACGATTACAAAGCTATTGATGCCATGCCCGGCGTAATGCGTATCCCGGAAAAGCAGCTGGCGCGAGAGATTGAACGTATCGCAAATGCTGGTATTCGTTCCGTTATGACCTTCGGCATTTCTCACCATACTGATGACACCGGCAGCGATACCTGGAAAGAAGACGGCCTGGTGGCAAGAATGTCCCGCATCTGTAAGCAAACCGTGCCGGAGATGATCGTCATGTCCGACACCTGCTTCTGCGAATACACCTCGCACGGCCACTGCGGCGTGTTGTGCGAACACGGTGTGGATAACGATGCGACGCTGGCCAACCTCGGCAAGCAGGCCGTTATCGCGGCGGCGGCTGGAGCAGATTTTATTGCGCCCTCCGCGGCCATGGATGGACAAGTCCAGGCTATCCGCCAGGCGCTGGATGCCGCCGGTTTTACCGATACGGCAATAATGTCCTACTCCACCAAGTTCGCCTCTTCTTTCTACGGCCCCTTCCGTGAAGCTGCGGGTACCGCGTTAAAAGGCGACCGCAAGACGTATCAAATGAATCCGATGAACCGCCGTGAAGCGATTCGCGAATCACTGCTCGACGAAGCCCAGGGCGCGGATTGCTTAATGGTGAAACCGGCCGGCGCGTATCTGGACGTGCTGCGTGAAATCCGCGAACGCACAGAGTTGCCGCTTGGCGCTTACCAGGTGAGCGGTGAATACGCCATGATTAAATTTGCTGCTATGGCTGGCGCCATTGATGAAGAAAAGGTCGTGCTGGAAAGTCTGGGCTCGATTAAACGCGCCGGCGCCGATTTGATTTTCAGTTACTTCGCGCTGGATCTGGCTGAGAAAAATATTCTGCGTTAATTCTGTTACAGGGCGGCGCGCTGCCGCCCTTTCCCAACTTTACACCCCACTATTCAGTCGCTGACGCTAACCCGTTGCCGGACGCGGCTTATCCGGCTTACGGCTATTCCTCGATCGCCTGGCGAATTTGCTGCAACGACGCGGGATCGTCAATAGTTGTCAGATCGCCCGGATCGCGGCCTTCACAGATCGCCTGGATCGTGCGGCGAAGCATCTTTCCGGAACGCGTTTTGGGGAGCTGCGAGACAAACCAGACATGCGCCGGACGACCAAAGTGACCGATCTGGTTGTCCACCAGCGCCATAATCGCTTTTTCCTCGTCGCGCGCCGCCTCGCGATCCGCCAGCGTATCGCTCTGCTTCGGAATGACAAACGCCACCGCCACCTGCCCTTTCAGAGCGTCCTTTATCCCCACCACCGCCACTTCCGCTACGTTCGGGTAACCGGAGATACTTTCTTCTATTTCTCGCGTCCCCAGCCGATGGCCCGCAATATTAATCACATCATCGGTACGGCCCAGAATAAAGTAATACCCCTCGGCGTCGCGGATTCCCCAGTCGAAGGTGGCATAAACCTGACGGCTAAACAGCGACCAGTAAGTCTTCACAAAACGCGCATCGTCGCCCCAAATAGTCTGAATACAGCCCGGCGGCAGCGGCCCTTCAATCACCAGCATGCCTTTTTCATTTATGCCGCAGGGGTCGCCGGTGACTTCATTGAGTAGCTGGACGTTATAACCGTACATCGGCACGCCGGGACTTCCCAGACGCGACGGCCTGTCGTCCAGCGCGCGGGCCAGCGCCATGATCGGCCAGCCGGACTCCGTCTGCCAATAATTGTCGATAACCGGTACGCCCAGCGTCTCCGTTACCCAACTGGCCGTCGGCTCGTCCAGCGGCTCACCGGCCAGATAAAGCGCCTCCAGCGAGGAGAGATCGTGATTACGGATTTGCGCCGTCGGGAATTTTTTCAGCACGCGAATCGCGGTCGGGGCGGAAAACATCCGGTTAACCTGGTATTTCTCGACAATTTTCCACCAGACCCCGCAGTCCGGGTACGTCGGCAGTCCTTCGTAAACAATAGTCGCCATGCCTGCCAGCAACGGCGCGTAAACGATATAGGAGTGGCCGACGACCCAGCCGATATCCGATGCGCAAAAGAATACGCCGCCCGCCTTGCCGCCAAAAATGGTGTCCATCGAGGTTGCCAGCGCCACCGCATAACCGCCGACGTCGCGCTGGACGCCTTTCGGTTTGCCGGTAGTGCCGGAGGTGTAAAGAATGCATGAGGTTTCATTGGATTCCAGCCACGCCACCGGCACGCTCGCACCGAGATGCTGCTGGCGCAACGTGGCAAAATCCAGATCGCGCCCATCCACCCACGCCATTTTCGCCAGCCCTCTGTCCACCAGCAGAACGTGTTTCGGCTGATGCTGCGCCTGCGCAATAGCGTCATCGAGCAGCTTTTTATATGGCAGGATTTTACCGCCCCGCGCTCCGGCATCCGCCGACACAATCAGCGCCGGTCTGGCATCGTCAATGCGCGCCGCCACGCTGTGCGAGGCAAAACCGCCAAAGACCACCGAATGGATCGCACCAATGCGCGCGCAGGCCAGCAGGGTTATCTGCGCTTCGGCAATCATCGGCATATAGACCAATACGCGATCGCCACGCTGCACGCCCAGCGACAGCAACATGGCGGCCACAGCGTTGACTTCATCATGCAACTGGCTGAAGGTAAATGTGCGCTCTTCATCGGTCTCTGATGAGACGGCAATCAGCGCCAGCGCCTCCGGCTGTTTATCCAGCCAGCGGTCAACGGCGTTATGACATAAGTTAGTGGTGCCGCCGCAAAACCAGCGGGCAAACGGTGGACGGCTATGATCCAGCGTCTGCGTAAACGGCTGTCGCCAGTCGATACGCCGGGCCTGCTCGGCCCAGAACGCCTCCGGTTCGTTAATGGAACGCTGATAAAATTCGCTAAAAGACATCACGCTCTCCTGTTGAACTTACGCCTTACTGCTGGCTGGCTCAGATGACATATAAATCGAGGTATTCGTTAACCGGCATCTGCTCCAGGCGGGCTCTGTCCAGGGAGACATCCAGAATGCGTTGCTGCTGGCGAGTCGGGAACTGACGCGCCAGGTTTATTTTAAATTTTTCGATAAGCTTCGGAATACCGTCGGCGCGGCGACGCGCATGACCAATCGGATACTCCACGACAACCTCGCCAAAGCGTGAGCCATCAGTAAACTCCACGGTGATCGCATTGCCGATAGCACGTTTTTCCGGGTCGTGATAGTCGGCGGTAAAAGCCGGGTCCTCATAACACACGATTTTCTCGCGCAGGGCGTCAACACGCTTGTCCTGCGCCACCTCGTCTTCATAATCCGCCGCGGTTAACCGTCCGAACAGCAACGGCACGGCGACCATATACTGGATACAGTGATCGCGGTCCGCCGGGTTATTGAGCGGGCCTTTTTTATCGATAATGCGGAGACAGGCTTCGTGGGTGCGGATGGTCACTTTCTCGATATCCGCTGCCGTTTTACCCGCGGCCTGCATCTGCTCATACAGCGTCATCGCCGCTTCGACGGCGGTTTGCGAGTGGAACTCTGCCGGGAAAGAAATTTTGAATAGCACGTTTTCCATCACGTAGGAGCCGTAAGGGCGCTGGAAACGGAACGTTTCACCTTTGAATGAAACGTCGTAGAAGCCCCAGGTTTTGGCGGTGAGCGCCGAGGGATAGCCCATCTCGCCGGTTTTCGCCATCAGCGCCAGACGTACCGCGCGCGAAGTCGCATCGCCCGCCGCCCAGGATTTGCGCGTACCGGTATTCGGCGCATGACGATAAGTGCGCAACGACTGCCCATCCACCCACGCCAGCGATACCGCGTTGAGGATCTCATCGCGCGTCAGCCCCAGCATTTCAGCGACCACCGCAGTCGAGGCCACTTTGACCAGCAACACATGGTCAAGTCCGACACGGTTGAAGGCGTTTTCCAGCGCGATGCAGCCCTGAATTTCGTGGGCTTTGATCATCCCGTTCAATACCTGTTTCATGGTCAGCGGCGCTTTGCCGGCGGCGACGGCGTTGCGTGACAGCCAGTCAGCCGTCGCCAGAATACCGCCGAGGTTATCAGAAGGATGGCCCCACTCGGCGGCAAGCCAGGTATCGTTAAAATCGAGCCAGCGGATCATCGCGCCAATGTTAAAAGCTGCCTGTACCGGATCGAGCTGGAACTGGGTGCCCGGCACGCGTGCGCCGTTGGGCACCACCGTGCCTGGCACGATCGGCCCAAGCAATTTTTTACAGGCCGGGTATTCCAGCGCTTCCAGACCACAACCGAGCGTGTCGAGCAGGCAATAATGCGCGGTGTCGTACGCCACCTTTGAGGTGATGTCGTAGTTCATCACGTAATCCACGATATCGACGATTTCGCGGTCAAATTCCGGGCGGATGTTCAGTTCTTGGGTAGACATAGGGTACGTTTCCTGCGTTTTATTTTTAATAAGAGTGAGTTAGCAACGATCGTCTATCGAGACAAACGGACGATCTTCCGGCCCGGTATAGTTGGCAGAGGGGCGAATAATTTTGTTGTCCTGACGCTGTTCAATAATGTGCGCCGCCCAGCCGGTAACGCGGGCGATGACAAACAGCGGGGTGAACATTTCGGTAGGGACGCCCATCATGTTGTAAGAGACCGCCGAAAACCAGTCGAGATTCGGGAACATCTTTTTGGTCTCCCACATCACCGTTTCCAGACGGTCGGCGATGTGGTACATCTTCAGCGAGCCGCCTTCTTCTGAAAGCTGTTTCGCCACCCGTTTAATCACCTGATGGCGCGGGTCGGCGATGGTGTAAACCGGATGTCCAAAGCCAATCACCACCTCTTTGTTTTCCACGCGTTTACGGATATCCGCCTCTGCCTCGTCCGGCGTTTCATAACGCTGTTGAATTTCCAGCGACACCTCATTCGCCCCGCCGTGTTTCGGGCCGCGCAGCGCGCCAATCGCGCCGATAATCGCGGAGTAGACATCCGAGCCGGTCCCGGCAATCACCCGGCTGGTAAACGTCGAGGCGTTGAACTCATGCTCGGCATACAGCACCAGCGAAATATGCATCGCCTTTTCCCAGCTTTGGGTTGGCTTTTCACCATGCAGCAGATGCAGAAAATGGCCGCCGATGGAATCATCGTCGGTTTCCGGCTGAATACGTTCGCCGTTGTGGCTGTAGTGATACCAGTAAAGAAGGATAGAGCTGAGCGAGGCCAACAGCTTATCGGCAATATCGCGCGCGCCGGAGACGGTATGTCCCTCTTTTTCCGGCAGGGTGCAGCCCAGCGCGGAAACGCCGGTACGCATCACGTCCATCGGGTGCGAGGCCGCCGGTAACGCTTCCAGAACGGTACGGACATTGGCGGGTAATCCGCGCAGCGCTTTTAACTTGCTTTTATACGCGTTCAGCTCGTCGCGGGTCGGTAATTTTCCGTGGATCAGTAAATGCGCGACTTCTTCAAATTCGCAATGCTCCGCCAGATCGAGAATGTCGTAACCGCGATAGTGCAGATCGTTACCGCTTTTTCCCACGGTACACAGAGCGGTATTTCCGGCAGGTACGCCGGAAAGCGCGACGGATTTTTTGGGCTTAATGACATGGTTATTATTTTGCAGGATCGTGGTGTCGCTCATAGTGTCCTCGTCATTTTTTTAATGTGTAGGATATTGAGGCGTGTAGGCCGGATAAACGTAGTGCCATCCGGCATTGCCTGATGGCGGCTTCGCCTTATCAGGCCTACAGGCTACGATTTTTTATTCCTGTACAGCGCGTCCAGCTTCTCTTCGAACTGGTAGTAATTGATGCTTTCGTACAGCTCGTTGCGGGTCTGCATGATGTCGATCACGTTCTTTTGCGTCCCTTCCTGGCGCAGCACGGTATAGACTTTTTCTGCGGCGCGGTTCATGGCGCGAAACGCCGACAGCGGATAGAGCGCCATCGCCACGTTTGCGCTGCGCAACTCGTCGGTCGTAAACAGCGGCGTCGCGCCAAACTCAGTGATGTTGGCGAGGATCGGCACCTGCGCCACGTCGGCGAACTGGCGGTACATCGACAGTTCGGTGATCGCCTCCGGGAACAGCATGTCAGCCCCCGCGTCCACGTAAGCCTGCGCGCGATCGAGAGCCGCCTCCAGCCCTTCCACCGCCAGCGCATCGGTACGCGCCATGATCACAAAGTTCGGATCGGTGCGCGCATCCACTGCCGCCCGAATTCTGTCTACCATCTCCTCTTTCGAGACGATCGCTTTGTTTGGACGGTGTCCACAGCGCTTAGCGCCAACCTGGTCTTCAATATGCAGCGCGGCGGCGCCCGCTTTGGCTATGGACTTTACCGTCCGCGCGACATTAAACGCGGAGGAACCAAAGCCAATATCCGCATCCACCAACAGCGGCAGCGGGCAAACATCCGTGATGCGCCGGATATCGGTTAACACATCATCCAGCGTAGAAATCCCCAGATCCGGCAGTCCGAGCGAGCCCGCCGCTACGCCGCCACCAGAAAGATAGATAGCCTGATACCCGGCCCGTTGGGCCAACAGAGCATGGTTAGCATTGATCGCGCCGACAATTTGTAATGGATTCTCTTTAGCGAGCGCGGCGCGGAATGCCTGCCCCGGCGAATGTAAAGACATAATTCGTCCTCATGTTAGTAAATTGTTATTCAAGATGTATTCACCAAAGCAAAGGCTATGCCAGGCAAAGAGGCAGCGAGAAAATTAAATACAATGAGATTTAAAAACAGGTAATTACAGTCATTCTTGTTATGAATAAGCGCGATTAAGGGAAAAGAAAAACGTGTCAGCTAACGTTTCATGAAACGAATCGCTCTGTTTCATTGCAACATTTATGAAACACGTTTAAAACAAAAAATCGCCCCTTAAAGATGAACCTACTGCGATGACGACTGCCCACAGCGCTCCGCGCGATAATAGCGATAAACCGGTGATCTGGACGGTCTCCGTAACGCGTCTGTTCGAACTGTTTCGGGATATCAGCCTGGAATTCGATCATCTGGCGACCATCACGCCTATTCAACTCGGCTTTGAAAAGGCGGTGACCTACATTCGCAAAAAACTGGCGACCGAGCGCTGCGACGCGATTATCGCGGCGGGTTCGAATGGGGCCTATTTAAAAAGTCGCCTGTCAATACCGGTGATCCTCATCAAGCCCAGCGGATTCGATGTATTACAGGCACTGGCGAAAGCAGGAAAGCTCACCTCGTCTATCGGTATCGTGACCTATCAGGAGACCATTCCGGCTTTACTTGCCTTTCAGAAAACGTTTCACCTCCGTCTTGAACAGCGAAGCTATGTAACCGAAGAGGACGCGCGCGGGCAAATTAACGAACTTAAGGCCAACGGTATTGAGGCCGTCGTCGGCGCGGGATTAATTACCGATCTGGCGGAAGAAGCGGGAATGACCGCCATCTTTATTTATTCCGCGGCGACCGTTCGTCAGGCTTTCCATGATGCGCTGGATATGACCCGTCTGACACGGCGCCAGCGCGTGGATTACCCATCCGGCAAGGGATTACAAACCCGGTATGAACTGGGCGATATACGCGGCCAGTCGCCGCAAATGGAGCAGCTCCGCCAGACGATTACGCTCTATGCCCGCTCCCGTGCGGCAGTGCTGATTCAGGGGGAAACAGGGACCGGAAAAGAGCTGGCGGCGCAGGCGATTCACCAGACGTTTTTTCACCGCCAGCCTCACCGTCAGAATAAGCCATCCCCTCCCTTTGTCGCCGTCAATTGCGGCGCGATTACCGAGTCGTTGCTGGAAGCGGAATTGTTTGGTTATGAAGAGGGCGCGTTTACCGGTTCACGACGAGGAGGCCGGGCGGGGCTGTTTGAAATCGCACACGGCGGCACGCTGTTTCTGGATGAAATCGGCGAAATGCCCTTGCCGTTACAAACCCGACTCTTGCGCGTACTGGAGGAAAAAGCCGTCACTCGCGTCGGCGGACACCAGCCGGTCCCGGTGGATGTCCGGGTGATCAGCGCTACGCATTGCGATCTGGATCGGGAGATAATGCAAGGACGTTTTCGCTCCGATCTCTTTTATCGCCTGAGTATTCTGCGTCTGACGCTTCCTCCTTTACGCAAGCGGCAGGCTGATATTTTGCCGCTGGCGGAAAGCTTTTTAAAACAGTCGCTGGCGGCGATGGAAATTCCGTTTACCGAATCGATACGTCATGGATTGATACAGTGTCAGCCGCTTTTGCTGACCTGGCGCTGGCCCGGTAATATTCGCGAACTGCGTAATATGATGGAGCGCCTGGCGCTTTTTTTAAGCGTCGATCCCGCGCCAACGCTGGACAGGCAATTTATGCGGCAGTTATTACCTGAGCTTATGGTGAACACAGCAGAGCTGACGCCTTCAACCGTGGATGCGCACACGTTACAGGATGTACTGGCGCGCTTTAAGGGCGATAAGAGCGCGGCGGCGCGTTATCTGGGGATTAGCCGCACCACTCTGTGGCGTCGTTTAAAAGCTGGTGCCAAAGACCAGTCGGATAATTAAGACAAATGACCGCGTCCTGAATGCCTGATGGCGCTACGTTTACTGCAGGCCGTCATCCGGCAAAACGGATGCCGGTTGCCAGGAATAAAAATACCCGCCGGAAACCCAGGCGGGTATTTTTATGATGCAACGCTTTTATTTCTTTTTATAAATATCAGCCGTACCATGAATTTTATTTTCTGTCTGCCCGGACGTCAGCACCACCACATCCGCCCCTTTTTCATCCGCCTTTTTGATTAAATCTTCTCTGGCGTCCAGCGGCGACATTTCCCCAGTGGTGGAAATCGTGCCAATTTTCGTGTATTCGGAGGCGACTTTATCAAAGTCCGTTTTTTTCATGATTTCTGCGGCATAAACGTTTGTCACGACAAACGCTAATGCGCCAAACATAACCTTGTAGCCAGTTTTCATAGCAAAACCCTCGTTTTATTATTACGCCATCATCGCTTTATCAGAACAAAAAGGCCGTTCGGACTGATTAAATAAGTAGTGTAGATTGCTGGAAAAATCCAGTCAGCCCCCGTTCTGTCGGCGTAACAACGCGGCTTAAAACGCCCCTGCTTTGTGATCTCACTCGCAATCATCTGGTTTGACTATTAATAAGATGAACGTTATTTCTTGAGGCTAAGAGAAGAGTTGCCTATGGAGCCGTTTCATGCCGTTGTGCTTACCGTCAGTCTGTTTGTGTTAACCTTTTTTAATCCCGGCGCGAATCTGTTTGTGGTGGTGCAAACCAGCCTCGCATCAGGACGCCGGGCGGGAGTCATCACCGGCCTGGGCGTCGCCACGGGAGACGCCTTTTATTCCGGGCTGGGGCTTTTCGGTCTGGCGACGCTCATTACGCAATGCGAAGCGGTATTTTCTCTTATCAAAATTGTCGGCGGCGCCTATTTATTATGGTTCGCCTGGTACAGTATTCGCCACCAGGCGACGCCGCAAATGAGCACGCTCCAGACGCCGATTGCCGCCCCGTGGACAATTTTCTTTCGCCGGGGATTAATGACCGATTTATCCAATCCGCAAACCGTACTGTTTTTTATCAGTATTTTTTCCGTAACGCTTAGCGCAGAAACGCCCACATGGGCAAGGTTAATGGCCTGGGCCGGAATTGTGCTGTCATCCGTTATCTGGCGTATTTTTCTCAGCCAGGCCTTTTCGCTCCCCGCAGTCCGCCGCGCTTATGGACGAATACAGCGCATTGCCAGCCGTGTTATCGGCGCCATTATCGGGATGTTTGCGCTCAGACTTCTCTATGAAGGCGTGACGCACCGCTAATGTTTGCCCGGTAGCCTTTGCTACCGGACGATAAGCGTTATCAAAACGCCCATGAAACGCTGCCTACAATGCTACGCTCGGCACCAAAATAACAATAAGAGAGCGAATTACAGGCAGCGACATAGCGTTTGTCCGTCAGGTTATTTACGTTGAGCTGGGCGCCCAAGCCATTTAACCCAATGCTGGATAAATCATACCCAACCACCATATCGACCAGTGTATAGGACGGCAAGGTGTGGGTATTCAGGCGATCGCTGGTCACGCCGTTGACGTACCGGATGCCGGAGCCCAAAGTCAGCCCCTCTAACAGACCGCTTTTCACATCGTAGCTTAGCCAGGCGCTGGCCTGGTTCCGTGGAGCATAAACCGCGCGCTTACCCTGCTCTTGCGGGCTACTTTTCTTATAACGGATATCAGTATAGGTATACGCCGCCTGCAAACGGACGCTATCCGACAAATGGCTAATGGCCTCCAGTTCAACCCCTTTAGACTCAATTTCACCAATCGAGCGGTACGGATCGGTAGGTTCTTCTTTGGTCGCGATATTTGTCTGGTTAATACGATACACGGCGGCGCTAAACTGGCTATTCCCCCCCAGCGGTTCGTATTTTACCCCCGCCTCCCACTGCTTGCCTTTCATCGGTTCCAGCACATTGCCGTTTTCGTCGGCGAAGCTGGTCGGCGTAAACGCGGTAGAATAACTGAGATAGGGGGCGACGCCATTGTCGAACAGATAAAGCAACGCAGCACGGGTGCTGACGTTGTTTTTATCGAGATCGCTGCGTGAATCATGAAGTTTGTCGATGTTAGACACGCTGACCCGATCGTAACGACCGCCCAACGTAAAGCGCCAGCGATCCCATGACATCTGATCCTGTAAATAGTATCCGGTCTGCCGCAGCTTATGTTTTTCACGGCTATACAACGTAATGTAATCCGGCTGAGCGCCATAAACAGGGTTGAAAGCGTCAATCGGCGGAAACGCGCCATAATAGCCAGTAGTATGATTACTGCGATCCTGATAATCGATCCCCACCAGCAGACGATGATTAATCGCCCCGGTATCCACGCTGCCGTCGAGCTGATTATCCAGCGCGATAGCCGACATTTTCTCCCCGGAGCCGGAATAGCCGCGATTCAGCGCCGTTTCATTCAACCAACCTGCGGCATAGACCTGATTCAACGTCACTTTGGTATGCAAATAACGCAATTTTTGCCGTACCGACCAGCCGTTATCGAACAGATGCTCAATGTTATAACCCACCATATTTTCACGGCGATCGTATTTGTCGTAGTCATCTTCACCTTCAAAGAAAGTGTTAGAAATTTTTCCGCCGTTATAAGGTACAACCGTGCCTTGATAAGGCAGTCCGGAGTGGCTACCGCCTTCCGGATCACGGTGCAGATAGGCCATAAGATCAAGACGCGTCCGATCGGTAATTCGCCAGGTCAGGCTCGGCATCAGCGCATAACGTTCCTCTTTCAAGGGGGTAAACTGCGAATCGGCGTAACGTGTCATGCCGCTAAGACGCGCCGCCACACGTTCATTGTCATCCAGTGGGCCGGTCACATCAAAAGCCGCCCCGCGCTGGTTGTGATTGCCGGCAAACAGCTTCACCTCTCCCCCGGCATCAAACGCCGGTTTTCGCGACGTCAGCGCGACAATGCCGCCTGGCGATGAACGTCCATACAGAACGGACGCCGGGCCGCGTACCACCTCGATATCTTCCAGAAACCAGGGGTCAACCACCAACGAACTGTGCGAATTGGTGTCGCCCATCATTTTTAACCCGTCGAGATAGACGTTATCCAGACTACCGTCCGAAAAACCACGCAATACGATGTAATCAAAGCGGTTAGAGGCGCCTATCTGATTACTGTATACGCCTGGGGTGTAGCTGACCGCCTGACGCACGCTGGTTGCGCCCTGCTCTTCAAACTGCTGGCGGGTAATAATGGATACCGACTGCGGCGTTTCAATATCTGGCGTCGCCAGCTTAGTCGCGCCACTCTGAACGGGCGAGGTGACAATGACCGTATCATTTTTTGTGGTTTCCTGGGCAAAAAGAGGAAAAGTCGCGCCGCCGATAGCTCCGCCTATCAATAGCGCCATACGCGTTGTCGCAAACATGAACATCTCCAAAGGCATCTTTATTGTAAATAAGAATTATTACCTTTTAGAGATGACGGACCACTATGCGTAACGCCAGATTGCCTATGCGCAATGATAAAAAATCACCCAAAACGGCAGAAAACCGGGTTAGTAGCGGATATTACCGCTCTGGCGGAGCGCGTTACGCACAGTGTCGGGACGCCGTCAGAGACGCGTCACGCAGCTCGCCGGGCGAGCAGCCATAACGCCGACGAAATGCCGTCGCAAAGTTAGTGGCATGTTGATAGCCTGACATCCAGGCGGCCTGCTGCACGCTGTATCCCTCCATCAGATAACGACGCGCGCGCGCCAGGCGGCAATCGCGCAGATAATCAAACACGGTACACCCATAGGCATGGCGAAACTTGCACCGCAGGCTACTTGGACTCATTGCCGCCCGACGCGCCAGTTCGTTCAGCGTGTAGGCTTTTTCCGGCGTCTGCTCCAGTAAACGCCGAATGAGCTCCAGCCGCTGGTATTCACCGGTGACGGGAAGCCCGCGTTTTTGCGTTGCGGGCTGACATAGATTTAGCGCATAGCCCAGCAATTGCAGCATGATGCCTTCCAGCATTAACTGGCGTGACGCCGCATGAGGTCCGGGCTGCTGCGCATAGCGTAGCCCTGAAAGCAGAAACTCCGGCACCTGCCAGACCCTCGCCGAGGCTGCGCTATTTTCCCACTCGTCTGCCAGCGAGACAGGCAAACGCTCCCGCCATCCGCCGTCCGGGTACATTCCCAGCGACAAGGTGCGCAATTTACTGTCTGCGCCGTGATGGGCGCGTATCGTCTGCTGCTCACTCAGTTGCGAGCAAAACGCCATCCCCGCGCTCAACAAAAAGGTCTGCTCATTGACAGCCAGCGCGACGTTACCTTCCAGCACCACCAGCATATACAGCGGGCTGCTATGGCGAGAGGTGGTTTCATAAGGTTGTAACACGTGAACATCCGAGCGTGTAATGCAAATCCCGCCGGGAAGCGCTATCTCTTCGATATCGCCATGAAGTACGGGACTACTCTGCGTATACTGCGGTAACGCAGGGAAGCGGTAATCAATGCCATAACGCTCGCCAAACGCGATGAAGTCGCTGACGGAAAAGATCTTTTTCATCGCCGGGGCGGCGGAAGAGTGACAGGAGATCGGAGACATTATCAATACCGTTTATCTGCGTTATACCAGAGCGTTAGCCACTGTGTAACCATATCACTGCGGCCCGGGAACGACAATAAAGATGAGAATAATTATCAACCGCTGTTGAGGGGAGAGATAAGGCGAGCAAAGGTGATCGATAAACGCCGATCTGTCGATAAAAACGCGCTTTCGCGAGAGACGAAAGCGCGTCCGGGGAGTATCAGTCAGGAGCGAAATCCTGCGGAGGTCATGAGCAGTCTGAATAACATTCCGACGCCCGCCAGCAGAAGCACGCTGGCGCACCATATCGCGACCATCCATACGACTCGCCGCGACCATTTTTTCACTTTAACCATCAGTGATATCCCTCTCCATGTCGCACTTTTCCACGGAAGACGTAGTAGCTCCAGAAGGTATAAGCCAGAATAATCGGGATGATTATCAGCGCCCCAACCAGCATAAAGCTTTGACTTTGCGGCGGCGCGGCGGCGGCATACAGCGAAATATCCGGTGGAATAATATTCGGCCAAATACTGATGCCTAACCCGCTGAACCCCAGAAAAATCAGCCCTAGCGTGAGAATAAATGGACGCGCATGGGATTCTGGTTTTTTCACGCTGCGCCATAGCCAGATGCTAAAAGCCAGCACCAGCACAGGCACCGGCAGGAAGTAGTATAAATTGGGCAGCGTGAACCAGCGCTCGGCGATGTCGTCGTGGGTGAGCGGCGTCCACACGCTGACGCCTCCCATCACCAACAACAAGACGATCAACAACGGGCGCGACAGCGCGCACATCCGGCTATGCAGCGGATCTTCGCTTTTCATAATCAGCCAGGTAGCGCCCAGCAGCGCGTAGGTGACGACCAGACCGACGCCGCAGAACAGGTTAAACGGCGTCAGCCAGTCAAGCTGCGAACCGCTAAAGGTTCGCCCTTCCACCTGAAAACCGCTCACCACCGCCCCCACCACAACCCCCTGGGCAAAGGTCGCCAGGATTGACCCGACGATAAAGGATTTATCCCAGAACGCGCGATGCGACTCGGTGGCTTTAAAACGGAATTCAAAAGCGACGCCGCGAAAGATAAGACCAAGCAGCATAACCACCAGCGGGATAGTCAGCGCGTCGCTGATGACGGCGTAAGCCAACGGGAACGCGCCAAAAAGCCCGGCCCCGCCCAACACCAGCCAGGTTTCGTTCCCGTCCCATACCGGCGCGACCGAGTTCACCATAACATCGCGATCGTGTTTATCACGAATAAACGGAAACAGGATACCGACGCCCAGATCGAAACCATCCATCACGATATACATCAGCGTGGCGAACACGATAATAGCAAACCAGATAACCGGAAGATCGATGGTCATTCGCGTTTCTCCTGCTCAAGCGATTCTCCCACGGCAGAGATAGGACGCGCGGGTCTGCCATCGGTTTCAGCGGTCGGTGTCTCCGCCGGCTGCGGCCCTTTCTGGATAAGGCGAATCATATAAATATAGCCAACCCCAAAGACCAGGGAATAGACCACAAAGAAGGCCAGCAAACTGATGCTCATCTGCAAGGTGCTGTGCGCGGAAACCGCATCACGCGTTCGCAGCAGGCCATAGACCACCCACGGCTGACGTCCTACTTCAGTCGTCACCCATCCGGCAAGGATGGCGATAAGCCCGGACGGCCCCATCCACAGCGCAAAGTGCATAAAGGGCCGCGAATGATACAGTCGGCGTCGGTAGCGTAGCCACAGGCTGGCCAGCCCCAGGAAGATCATCAGTACGCCCATGCCCACCATCAGACGGAAAGACCAGAACACCACGGTAGAGTTGGGGCGATCCTCTTTGGGATAATCTTTTAGCGCAGGCACCTGTTTGTCCAGGCTATGCGTCAGGATCAGACTGCCCAACGCCGGGATCTCAAGCGCATAGCGGGTCCGTTCCGCCTCCATATCCGGCCAGCCTACCAGCGTAAGTGGCGTTGGCTCGCCGGGCGTATTTTCCCAGTGCCCCTCAATCGCGGCAATTTTGACCGGCTGATACTTCAGGGTGTTAAGGCCGTGCATATCGCCAATCAATGCCTGAACGGGCGCCACTACGACCGCCATCCATAACGCCATCGAGAACATACGGCGGATAGCCGGCGTATCGTTACCTTTCAGTAAATGCCAGGCTGCGGACGCGCCGACAAACATCGCGCTACTTAAAAACGCCGCAACGGACATATGCAACAGGCGATACGGGAACGACGGGTTGAAAATCACCGCGAACCAGTCCACCGGGACCACCTGACCGTTATGAATTTCAAATCCCTGCGGGGTATGCATCCAGCTGTTAGACGCCAGAATCCAGAACGTCGACATTAACGTGCCCAGCGCCACCATACAGGTAGACAAGAAATGCAGGCCCGGCCCGACTTTGTTCCAGCCAAAAAGCATCACGCCTAAGAATCCCGCTTCCAGGAAGAATGCGGTGAGCACTTCATAGGTTAATAAAGGCCCGGTGATACTGCCGGCGAACTGGGAGAAACCGCTCCAGTTCGTTCCGAACTGGTAAGCCATGACCAGACCGGAGACCACGCCCATCCCGAAGTTGACGGCAAAAATTTTGAGCCAGAACTGATAGAGCGAGCGCCAGACAGGATTACGCGTTTTTAGCCATAAACCTTCCAGTACCACCAGGTAACTGGCTAAGCCAATCGTAATCGCGGGGAAAATAATATGAAAAGAGACGGTAAAGGCAAACTGGAGTCTCGCTAAAAAGAAGGCATCAAACTCCATGTTCCCTCCCGTTTATATATAGTCACTTCGTGTAAAATATTCACTGTTCGCAACCAGGTTGAAACGAAACGGTTATTTCCCCAAACGTAAAAACGTCGGGGAATATCCAGATAAATTACGATTTTTTTTGCGGCTGGCTGTCAGGCTTATCGCCCGACTCTGGCGCTTCGGAGGGGTCGTCTTTTTCGACTGCGAAACGGTAGTATCTATTTAGCATAACATGTCTCCCTTAGTTACATTCAATTGGCAATATCTACCTGGCCGTTATAAAAATAACGGCAAAACAAAAAAACAGAGTCCTCAAGACTATTTGCAATTTCAGCAAAATACGCTTAGCTGAAAGTTAAGAATAGACGTAAAACGATAACCTTCAAGTCAACGCGGTTTACGGGACGGGGGATTAGTACAGGGAGAATGACCGCAACGCTCGCTGCGCGGCGGCCATTTTATATGGTCTATCAAAAAGATAACCGTTAAGGTCCATTCAAACCCGTTAGTTTGCCTTCCCCTCAATCAAGCCATTGATCGTAGAAAATACCGCCGGCGCGCTGGTCGCTTCCGCAAACTCGACATTGATATTTTGCCGACGCAGCATATCGAAGAATTTACGTTGCGCATCAAGAATAACCTGATCGCCTACGCGCATATTTTCTGCTTTAGTTTCAACCAGTAAATAAACGCTGTCGGCGTCCTGACGCTCAATACGGTACACAAAATCCGGCGTAGTAGAGCCACCCGTATATTTGGGGATCTGAATGGCCCGCTTAGGCAGTTTACCAAACACAGAAACCTGTTGCGGATAATCGTATTTTAATAGCGGCAATTCTGGATCGACGCTGTCATAACGCAACGGCGGTATTTGATAGAGAGAACGAGGATCGTCTATCGCATTCTCATCCACATTTTTCCCCACAATTTCAGCGCTAATCTCCTCTCTGAACTGCCGTGCCGTGGAATCAAATACCGACGTTGAAGCCTGAAAATCGAGAGGCAGATAATCGTGGCGCTGCGCAAAATGCGCATTAATCCGCGTCTGTAATGCGCGGGTCATATTGTCCAACGAGATCTCGCTTAAATAGCGTGAATCTCCGTGCAAAACATCACGCAGCATCGCCATTAACACCGGATGCAGGACGTTAACCGGCAGACTGGTGCGTAATGCCAGTTGCTTAAGAAAATGGCCATATTTCATGCCCGCCATAAATTCGCTGGCGGCTAATTCGCCTTCCCGCTGCGCCACTTCAAAACGGCCATTATCTTCATTCGATAC
Organism: Salmonella sp. 5800; assembly: GCF_046558195.1. Lineage (NCBI taxonomy): Bacteria > Pseudomonadati > Pseudomonadota > Gammaproteobacteria > Enterobacterales > Enterobacteriaceae > Salmonella > Salmonella sp. 5800. Next base: position 391,805 of record NZ_JBGDOX010000002.1, read on the forward strand.
CAGCCGTTGTTGCACCTGGCTTGGCTTCTGGCGTATATACAGCGCCGGATCGCGCAGCACCTCGGCGGCAATCTGTTCCAGAGAAGCGCTGCTACGCTCGAATTGCAGCATATAACGGCGGGAAAACTGCTCCCAGATACTGCTAAGTTGTTCCCAATTCTCTTTGCGTAACCTGACTCGCAGTCGGGAAGCGGGCTTATTGTCACGAATGCGATCCGCTCGCACCCGCGCCTGCGTCAGCTCAGGGTAGAACTCCAGTAGCCACGCAAAACCACTTTTGGTTTCCCCGTTAAGCGTGACGCTGGGTTTAAACTCATTACTCCGGTTGATCAGTTTTTTATCATCCAGATCTTCCAGCAAACGAAGCTCCGTAAACGCAGGATCGACTTTTTGTCGCTCGGTGACGATGAGTGTGATCATCGCCTCATCCAGTTTCTGCTCGTTAAGCTGAACTTTGCTGTCGCGATTAATCTCATCAACCAGCATACTGGCAAACGCTTTTTCATCATAACCAATCAGAAACGACAGTCGGGACGGCCACTCTTCCTGATGAACGCGATGGCCGTTTTCATCTACCGGTAGCCGCAGGCCGCGCCCCACTTCCTGAATTTTGCTCGACTCGCTACCGGAAGAACGTAATTTAGCAATGACAAAAACATTCGGGTTATCCCAGCCTTCGCGAAGCGTCCATTTTGAAAACAGAAAGCGGCGCGTTTCCCAGTTGCCGTGATGGTCTGAAAAACTGAGCAACTTCTCTTTATTTTTCAGAATATCATCTACCTCAGCCTGGATCGCCTCATCGCCGCTTCCGCGGTCTTCGCCAAAGTAACCAGCGTGGACGTTTTGGTTATCCGAGTGCAGGCTGGCGAGCGTGGCCTGCAGAAACGACAGATACTCCACTTCTCGCGGCAGGGTCTTGCGCTGATAATCGTCAATCAGTTGCGTCAGTTTCTTTTTCAGCAAACGCTCAAAAGTGACTTTCAACCAGCCTTCGTCATCACGATAGCTTTTAATACTGTCAATAAAGAAAAGGCTTAAGGTCTTAATACGCGGGGCATTATTTTCTGGCTCATTGCTGCGTAAGAAATTTGCCTGCTCGGTATCAAAATGCTTATCAATGGCTTCCTGAATAATCAGTTCCTGGTAGCTCGCGCCAAAGGTTCCTGGCACCAGCGCCATCCCTGCCTCCAGCTCCAGATCGTTCGACAACATTTTACTGCCGGCATATTCGATACTGCCTTCAAATCCTGCATCGACATCGGCGAGATTTTCGCCCACTCCAACCTCGGCAATTTTGCTCCCCCGTCGGAGGATTAATTTCTTTGCCGTGACGCTGTCAACGATATAACGATTGTTGGCCTGTTCTTCGGGGAGATTCGGGTAATAAATATCAATACCTTTCACCAAACCATCGTTAAAACTGTCCACCGCGTTGAGATCAAACTGCGGTTGCCGGCGATAGTAATCTTTACGTACACATTTATTTTTACCCTTACCTTCGACAATATCCGGGAAGGTAGCGCCAAAGCGGACGATCATTTGCGGCTGAATAGCCTGAATCGCTCGATAAAATTTGTTATCTCGCGCAAAACGATGCGGTTCATCAATAATGACCACCGGTCGCGTCATTTGCAGCCCTTTAACAGGCGACGTCAGCCCGCCCAGTAGCGTTTGATCGTAATCGTCTCGCGTCATACTGGCGGAATTGAGCATTTGCGCATTGATCAGCAAAACCTGAATCGTATGGCTATCACGACGGCTGGCATCAGTAAAACTTAATAGCTGGGCCGGAAAATTTTTACGCCCCGACTTTACTTTAAAATCACCGGCGTTAATGGTGCAAAGTTCCATCCGCGTATTTTCGTAGAACTGTGAAAAATGCTGTCTGGCGTAATCGCTGGTGATAAAGTTCCGCGCGCCTTCTTTAATGGCTGGCGTCGGCACCACCAGCACAAATTTGAAGAGGCCGTAGTTCTGATGCAGTTCATACATCAACCGGGTATAGACATAGGTTTTGCCCGTCCCGGTCTCCATTTTAACGTCAATATTGGCCTTATCGTCGTAACGTTCCTTAATCAGCGGATTAGCATAGTGATTATGATCGGCCTGCGCGTGATCGATACCGGTGAAACTCGCCAGAATCGCCGCTAACGCCTGTTCCTGATGGGGAAGTTCTTCCAGTAAAATATTCATCATCATCCCCTCTTAATAACGCTTCACCAGGTTCACTTTTTGATCAAGCTGTTTTAAGCCGATTTCCAGTTCACGAATGGATTCAAGGTCGAAAGAGTAGCCGTAAATGACAATAGTCTGAACCGGAAGCTGATGCGTACCAATGTGGTTGAGAAGATCGCGGGTCTGCTCTGTTCCCCATCGTTCATCAATCAGATACAGGCGCGTATTATCAACATACCTGGCGCAATAGCCGGAAAAATCAACGGTCTGTACGTCAATATCCATTTTATAACCATCGGCGACCAGCCATGTCGTTAATAAGGTCTCTTCGCCGCTTGCGCCGCCCGGCACGCCCAATCCTCTGGCGGAAAAAGGATTGATCATGTCGGTAAATCCTGACTCGGTGAAAGCGGCCAGTTGACCGCTGGTATTGATAAAATGGCCGGTAGCAATATCGAAGCTATCCAGATCGTCCAGCGTCTGCTGTGTCGGAGTGGCAAAACGATAATGTTTAAAACCGAGGTCGCTATTGGCCGCGGGATTGTTGGCGCGGATCTTCGCCGCAACGCGTGTAATTCGCTCGCGGCTGATTTCATCAATAGTGTTATAACCTGCTTTTTTCGCGATAGTGTTATTGCTTAATGCCTGATCGATAGTACACAGAATAAACGTGCGCTGCCCCCCATCTTCTTCATTCAGCGCCATTACCGCATGGGCCGTAGTGCCGGAACCGGCAAAAAAGTCCAGAACGACGCCGTCTTTATCGATAGCGAGCTTGATGATTTTCTTCAATAATGCGGTCGGTTTCGGCGTATCAAAAACGTTGTCGCCGAAGAGATCCAGAATCTCCTTTTTCCCCTCTTTATTCGACGCTACGTTATCCCAGTAATTGGTCGTTGGCTGCCCCTTACTGTGATGCGCGTACATGACTCGCTGGGGAATACCGCCGTTATCTTTGCCAAAATAGACCAGATTATCGGCCACCAGTTTTTGATAACTGGCTTCAGGATAAGCCCATAGTCTTTCGTGTACCGTACCGTTCGGCGTGGTAATTTTATAGGTATAGCCGCCGCCGCTCAGCCCTTTTGACACCGTTAACGGCACCGGTCGCCATTTCCCTTCTGGAAACTGTTCGGTCGGTTCTTTATAGGATTTCTGAATATACTCTTTAGAAAGCGGTTCTAAACGTAAAGCGCCCTGACCGGTTTTGGCGTAAACAAGAATGTATTCCCCCTGGATGGAAACGTTATCAGAGTCGTTAGAAATCTCTTTTTTGCGCTTCCACATCACATTGGTGACAAATCCGCCTTCGCCAAAAATCTCATCCATCATTAATTTAAGATTGGCGTACTCATTATCGTCGATAGAGATAAAAATAAATCCGGTATCTTTCAGGAGCTTCCTGGCCAGGAAAAGACGCGGATACATGAAAGATAACCACGCGGAGTGCGTCGATTTACCCTGAATGGATTTTAAACGTGCCAGTTCAGTATCATTAAGACCAAACATATCCTGCAACGCCCGATCGCTATATTCAAAATGATCGGGGTAGACAAACCCGTCCGATCCGGTGTTATAAGGGGGATCGATATAGATCATATCGACGGTATCGGCGTAATTATTTTGCAGATGGCGTAACACATCCAGATTATCTCCGGTCAGAAAAAGATTATGGCTGTTTTTATTTTCTGCCAGAGTATTGTGTTCCACGTCAGGAACGATAACGGTAACGGATTTTTCACCCGCCTGTTTTTTTGCGTAATCTTTACCAATAAAATCAATCTGATAACCGCTAGTCAGCTCATCAATATTACGCGCTTTCAGCGCGCGCTCAAATTTGGCGAGATCAAATCCGCCTTTCGCGATCAGTTCGCCCTGCTCGTTATAGCGATCGGCGGTAAAAAATTCCGGTAATGCACGTTGTAACTCAGACAGAAAGGCGCTATTCGGGGCAACAGACTCGTTGTGTTTTTGGTTATCTTTCAACATGATATCTTCGCTCCGTTGACAATTTTAAGGTCCAACAATCAATTTCTTATAAAGAAAAAAGTAAGCGATGATTGTAATGGTCACGAAAGGCAGATGCCATCATTAACCTTTGTTGTTCGTTGAAAGGACGTGAAAACCACGGGAGGAAGGCGTACTCCCGGCGACAGTATGCGCCAGGAGCGTAGTGTTTACGTGCGATGACCGATGGCCGACTCCGGGAGGGCGTCGCTATCTGTACCGGAGATGACGACTCCCCGGGTCTCGCGACCAAATGCCACAAATACACAGATTAAAATAGCCACCGCGCCAGCCACGATCGCCATTGCCAACCCGTAATTTCCACCATGCGTTTCCGCGATGCGGGCCTGTAACGTCGCATTAACCGACGCCAGTAAATTACCCAGTTGGTAAACAAACCCTGGCAGTACGGCGCGCGCATTCGCCGGAACCAACTCGTTCAGCCAGGTCGGCACGACACCCCAGGCGCCCTGCACCATAAACTGCATCAGGAACGCGCCCAGGCCAATCGTGAATGATCCGCTGGAAAATGCCCATAGCGGGAGTACCGGGAGCGCAAGAAAGGCGGCGATCATGATCGCTTTTTTACGCCCAATACGTTCCGATAGCGTACCGTAGAAAATACCGCCGAGCATCGCGGCAATGTTATAAAAAATCGCAATGATACTGATCAGATGCGGATCAAAACCATGCTGCATCTTCAGGAAGGTAGGATACAGATCCTGCGTGCCGTGACTGAAAAAGTTAAAGAACGCCATGACCAGCACCAGATACAGACACAACTTCCACTGTTTGCGCAGAACAGGAAGCAGCGCGGTATTCTCTTTACGCGCTCTGGCCGCCAGCCAGACGGGGGATTCCGGCACTTTAAACCAGATATAAGGCAGCAAGACAACAGGCAGGGCGCCAATCAGGAACATGCCGCGCCAGCCTACCATACTGTAGAAGAGGCCAAAAATAACCGAGGCGAACAGATAGCCGCAGGGATAGCCCGCCTGAAAAATGCCCGACATCAGGCCACGCGAACGATCGGGAATGGTTTCCATCGCCAGTGATGACGCGACGCCCCATATCCCGCCCATCGCCACGCCGTACATGACCCGAAAAATCAGAAATGCCATGAAGGTGGGCGACCAGGCGGAAAGCAGTTCAAACACCGTAAAGAACAGAATATTGAGCATCAGTATCGGTCGACGTCCGTACTTTTCCGCCATTCGACCAAATAGCAGCGCGCCAATGGGACGTACCGCCAGGGTCAGCATAATCGCAATGGAAACGTCCGATACGGAAGCGTGAAACCATTCGGCGAGATCGCTAAGTACAAAGACAAGGATAAAGAAATCAAACGCATCCAGCATCCAACTGGTAAAGCTGGCAAACGCCACATGTCGTTGTGTCGTCGTCCAGTTCAGGGGGGTGTACATAGGTAGTGTCCTGCATCAAAAAATAACATCAAGCTTTGAAGCGGCGAAACGCTGGAGCGCTCCCGTCGTCAAAGCGACGTAACAAGGTAGCGTTGCGCTACTTATTTGTTATCTTTTTGTATATAGCAGGTAAAATGTTAGCAAAAATAGACAAATCATTACATATTATTAACAAGGCTTACTGGCACATGATTTGTCACAGTTTTTATGGGGATTATCTCATGCAAAGAAAAGCGAAGCGTGGCTAGCGTATCGCGACCGGCCTGTCGCCAGACCGATCGCCATTGACGATTACCTTTCGCGCGGCGGGAAACCGGCCTTTTGCAGGGCGGCGGCAATCTGCTCCGCGGATAGCGACGTTTCAACGTCAACCAGACGCGTCGCCGGGTCAGTTCTCACCGTCGCATTAGCATCGAGAGTCAGAATCGTCTTTTTTACCGTACTGGCGCAGCCGCCGCAGGTCATGTCATCAATATGGAACTGCATGGTGAACTCCTTTTGTGTGGGAACTGTTGCCAGTCTGGGCCTTGCCAGTGTTGGAAGGTCAAGCGTAATCTCAGGACTTACAGACGCTTTGCCAGTCCATGGCGACGAGGACGGCGCAATACCGCTCCGGTACGCGCCTCCGGCTCGCTATCGTCAGGTTGTCCAAGCGTATGCAGAATGGGGCAATCTGGCAGCGCGTCGCCGGCGCAGCAGTGAATCAGCGCTTTGAGGGTTTGCGCCATGTGCTGCATGTTCTGGATACGTCTGTCCAGTTCATCAATGTGCGTCTGCGCCAGGCGTTTGACGTCAGCGCTTTGCCGCGACTGGTTATTCCAAAGATTCAGTAAGTCGCTGATTTCAGCAACTGAAAAGCCGAGATCGCGCGCGCGGCGTATAAAATGCAATTGATTAACATCAGCCTGGGTATAGGCCCGATAGCCGGAATCCGTCCGACTTGCCGCGGGAATCAGACCAATCTGTTCATAGTAGCGAATCATTTTGGCCGAAACTTTCGATGCTTTAGCTGCTTTACCGATGTTCATGACGCTCCTCCTCATGTCGTGGATGTGTCGGATGGGGTTGCCATCGGCGCCCGGAAACGGCGCAGCCGCAAAGCGTTGCCCAGCACGAACACGCTCGACATCGCCATCGCCCCTGCGGCGAATACCGGGGACAATAATATGCCCCAGACCGGAAATAGCGCGCCTGCCGCGACAGGAATCAGCGCCGTATTGTAAGCAAAGGCCCAGAACAGATTCTGGTGGATATTGCGGATGGTCGCTTTAGACAGCGCGATAGCATTCGGCACGCCTTGCAGGTTGCCGGACATTAGTACGACGTCGGCGGATTCCACCGCCACATCGGTGCCGGTGCCAATCGCCAGCCCCACGTCGGACTCCGCCAGCGCTGGCGCATCGTTGATGCCATCGCCGACAAACGCCACCTGCCCATACGCCGCTTTCAGGCGCCGTATCGCCTCGACTTTCCCTTCTGGCAATACCTCGGCGACCACGTCATCAATTCCTAACTGTCTGGCGATAGCCTGTGCCGTGCGGGCATTATCGCCAGTGATCATGGCGACCTTAATCCCGAGCTGATGTAAAGCGTTAATTGCGGCGGGTGTGCTGGGTTTGATCGGATCGGCCACGGCGATAATCGCCGCCAGTTGACCGTCAATAGCCGCATAGAGCGGCGATTTCCCTTCCTGCCCTAACCGTTCGGCGGTGGTGGCGAAGCCGCTAATATCCACGCCAATTTCGCGCATATAGCGATCGGCCCCCACGTCAACACGCGTACCGTCAACGGTAGCGTATACGCCCATCCCGGTCACCGATTCGAAGCCGTTCATGCCTGGTAGCGCGATCCCTTCCTCTTCTGCCGACACGACAATCGCACGGGCAATCGGATGCTCTGAACGCGATTCTACCGCCGCGACTTTCGCCAGCACCTCACGGCGCTCAAAGCCGCTGGCCACGTCGAGATCGGTCAGTACCGGGCGGCCTTCGGTAAGCGTCCCGGTTTTGTCTACGGCCACCACCTTAGCGTCTTTGAGTAGCTGTAACGCCTCCCCCTTACGGAAAAGCACGCCCATTTCCGCCCCACGACCGGTTCCCACCATAATAGAGGTCGGCGTCGCCAGGCCCATCGCGCAAGGACAGGCGATAATCAGAACCGCAACGCCATTGATTAGAGCGAAAGTCAGCGCTGGCGACGGCCCAAACGCCAGCCATACCACAAAGGTCAGCGCAGCAATAAGCATCACCATCGGGACAAACCACAGCGTCACTTTATCCACGACGGCCTGAATCGGCAGTTTTGAACCCTGCGCCTGTTCCACCAAACGAATGATTTGCGCCAGCATGGTCTGTCCGCCGACGGCGGTCGCCCGCAGCGTGAGCGCGCCTTTTTGGTTTACGGTACCGCCCACCACCGCGCTTCCTGCGGATTTCTCTACCGGTATCGGTTCGCCGGTAATCATCGACTCGTCAACGAAGCTGCGGCCTTCGGTCACTTCGCCGTCAACCGGTATCCGCTCGCCTGGCCGAACCTCCACACAGTCTCCCAGCACAACCTCGTCGACAGGGATATCCACGATGCGGCCCTCGCGTAACACATGCGCGACCCGCGCCTGTAGCCCCACCAGACGTTTAATCGCTTCGGAAGTCCGCCCCTTCGCCCTTGCCTCCAGAAAGCGCCCCAGCAGAATAAGCGCGACAATCACTGCGGCGGCCTCGTAATAGACGTTTACCGTCCCTTCAGGCAGCAGGTCGGGCGTAAAGGTCGCCACCAGCGAGTAGCCGAACGCCGCTGCGGTTCCTACGGCGACCAGCGAGTTCATGTCCGGCGCCAGACGCGCCAGCGCCGGGAACCCTTTAAGGTAAAAACGGCGACCGGGGATCGTCAGCACCAACAGGGTCAGTGCAAATTGCCAGTACCAGCTTTGTTGCAGGCCAATCGTTTTTATCACCCACTCGTGCATACCAGGAATAAGGTGCGAGCCCATTTCGAGCACAAAAACGGGGAGCGCCAGCACGCTGGCGAGAATCAGATCGCGCTTCAGCCTGACGCGCTCGGCCTCTTTTTTCTCTTCAGAGTCGTCTTCGCCCTGCCCCGCCGTCTCTACCGGTCGCGCCTCATACCCCGTTTTTTCAATCGCCGCGATCACCGCCTCCGCCGACGCCGTCCCGCGGACGGTGGCGCGCTCCGTCGCCAGATTCACCGTAGCGTCCGTTACGCCAGGCACAGCCTTAATACCTTTTTCAACGCGAGCGACGCACGACGCGCAGGTCATACCTTCAATAAGTAAGCTTATCGTGTCGTGACGATTTTCTGACTGACTCATGACGACTTCCCCATCCTGACTATTCGGTATCAGAAAGCCTAAAGCTTGCCATTGTGGGAAGGTCAAGCGTATTCAGGCTGCACGGTTCGGCGAGAATGTGAGATGGCTCATAAAAGAGGATGATGCGAGACATTTACGCCACGATGCCGACCTACGTCCCGTAAAAACCCGCCAGGAACGCTTGACCTTTCCTTCGTTGTAACGCCTAGCCTTTGCCAAAAATTCTGCGGCAGCGTTGCGGAATGGCCGACACGCTGCGGTAAAGAGGGAAACGACATGCGTAGAACATTCAAAATTATGTTGATAGCCGGCGTCATCGCCGCCATCGGGGGCGTGATTTACATGGCCGGCGAAGCACTATGGGATAAAGACAACGCCGTCGGACCACCGGCCAGCGCGCCGCCTCCGCCGTCGGTACCGGTTGCTAAAGCCCTTAGCCGTACACTCGCGCCTACGGCGGAATTCACCGGTTTTCTGGCCGCGCCGGAGACCGTGGAACTGCGTTCGCGCGTGGGAGGAACCCTTGACGCCGTCAGCGTTCCGGAAGGACGTCTGGTAAGCCGCGGACAACTGCTGTTCCAGATCGATCCGCGCCCGTTCGAGGTCGCCCTCGACACCGCCGTCGCGCAATTACGTCAGGCTGAAGTACTGGCCCGCCAGGCGCAGGCGGATTTCGATCGCATTCAACGACTGGTCGCCAGCGGCGCCGTATCACGTAAAAACGCTGACGATGTCACCGCCACGCGTAATGCGCGACAGGCGCAGATGCAATCGGCCAAAGCCGCCGTCGCCGCAGCGCGCCTTGAACTCTCCTGGACCCGTATTACCGCGCCCATTGCCGGACGCGTTGACCGCATACTGGTGACCCGGGGCAATCTGGTCAGCGGCGGCGTAGCGGGTAACGCCACGCTTCTGACGACTATCGTGTCTCACAATCCCATGTATGTGTATTTCGATATTGACGAAGCCACCTGGCTGAAGGCGTTACGGCATACCCGCTCCGACAAAAATCCACCGGTAGTCAACATGGGGTTAACCACCGATAACGGGCTGCCTTATCAGGGCGTACTCGACTTTATGGGCAATCAGATGAACCGCAGCACCGGCACTATCCGGGCACGCGCCGTGATTCCTGACCCCGACGGAATGCTTTCTCCCGGCCTGTTTGCCCGAATCAGTTTGCCCATCGGCGAGCCGCGGGAAACCGTGCTAATTGACGATCTGGCGGTGAGTGCCGATCAGGGCAAAAACTATGTGCTGATCGTCGGCAAGGAGAATCAGGTGGAGTATCGTCCGGTTGAGCTGGGACAAATGGTCGATGGACTCCGCGTCGTTACACAGGGAGTACTGCCGGGAGAAAAAATCATCCTCAAGGGGCTGGTGCGTCCTGGCATGACCGTTGCGCCGCGTCTGGTGCCGATGCGGCAGAATGTGACCGACAAACAGACCGCGACATTGACTAAAGCGGACGGCGACAGTGCGCCGAAGGCGGTGCGCCAATGAAATTCACCCACTTTTTCATTGCACGCCCCATCTTCGCCATCGTCCTGTCGCTGTTAATGCTGCTGGCTGGCGCTATCGCCTTTTTAAAACTGCCGCTGAGTGAATATCCGGCCGTTACGCCGCCCACGGTACAGGTTAGCGCCAGCTACCCCGGCGCTAACCCGCAAGTGATTGCCGATACGGTAGCCGCGCCGCTGGAACAGGTGATCAACGGCGTTGACGGCATGTTGTATATGAATACCCAGATGGCCATTGATGGCCGCATGGTTATCTCTATCGCCTTCGAACAGGGAACCGATCCTGATATGGCGCAAATTCAGGTGCAAAACCGGGTATCCCGCGCGCTGCCTCGCCTGCCCGAAGAAGTCCAGCGAATTGGCGTTGTAACGGAGAAAACGTCACCCGATATGTTGATGGTGGTCCATCTTGTCTCGCCGCAAAAACGCTATGACTCGCTTTACCTGTCTAACTTCGCCATCCGGCAGGTTCGCGACGAGCTGGCCCGTTTACCCGGCGTCGGCGATGTTCTCGTCTGGGGCGCGGGCGAGTACGCCATGCGCATCTGGCTGGACCCGGCGAAAATCGCCAACCGCGGTCTTACCGCCAGTGATATCGTTACGGCGTTGCGGGAACAAAACGTACAGGTCGCCGCCGGTTCCGTCGGGCAACAGCCGGAGGCCTCCGCCGCTTTTCAGATGACGGTGAACACGCTGGGCCGCCTGACCAGCGAAGAACAGTTCGGCGAGATTGTGGTAAAAATCGGCGCTGACGGCGAGGTGACGCGTCTGCGTGATGTCGCCCGCGTCACGCTGGGCGCAGATGCCTATACGCTGCGCAGTTTACTGAATGGCGAAGCGGCGCCAGCGTTACAGATTATTCAAAGTCCGGGCGCTAATGCGATTGACGTTTCTAACGCGATTCGCGGCAAAATGGATGAGTTGCAGCGAAACTTCCCGCAGGATATCGAATACCGAATTGCCTATGATCCTACGGTCTTCGTGCGCGCATCGCTACAATCGGTGGCGATTACGTTGCTGGAAGCCCTCGTGCTGGTCGTCCTTGTCGTGGTGCTGTTCCTGCAAACCTGGCGGGCGTCCATTATTCCTCTGGTGGCGGTTCCCGTTTCGCTGGTCGGCACCTTTGCCTTGATGCACCTGTTTGGCTTTTCGCTGAATACGCTTTCGCTGTTTGGTTTGGTCCTGTCGATAGGTATTGTTGTCGATGACGCCATCGTTGTGGTCGAAAACGTGGAACGGCATATCTCGCAGGGCAAAAGTCCCGGAGAAGCGGCAAAGAAGGCGATGGATGAAGTCACTGGTCCCATTCTTTCTATTACCTCGGTGCTAACGGCGGTCTTTATCCCTTCCGCATTCCTGGCGGGCCTGCAGGGTGAGTTTTATCGTCAGTTCGCGTTGACCATCGCTATTTCGACCATCCTTTCGGCCATTAACTCACTGACGCTCTCCCCTGCGCTGGCCGCCATTTTGCTAAGACCGCACCACGATACTGCGAAGGCTGACTGGCTAACGCGGTTGATGGGCACGTTCACTGGCGGTTTTTTCCATCGCTTTAACCGTTTCTTCGACAGCGCGTCGAACCGCTATGTTAGCGCCGTCCGTCGGGCCGTGCGCGGCAGCGTCATTGTGATGGTGCTCTATGCTGGCTTTGTAGGACTGACCTGGCTTGGCTTCCATCAGGTGCCGAACGGGTTTGTGCCTGCGCAGGATAAGTACTATCTCGTCGGCATCGCCCAGCTCCCAAGCGGCGCATCGTTGGATCGCACAGAGGCGGTCGTAAAACAGATGTCCGCTATCGCGCTGGCGGAACCCGGCGTTGAAAGCGTCGTCGTCTTCCCCGGTCTGTCGGTTAACGGCCCGGTAAATGTGCCAAATTCGGCGCTGATGTTCGCCATGCTGAAACCCTTTGACGAGCGTGAAGATCCTTCGCTTTCCGCTAACGCTATCGCCGGAAAGCTAATGCACAAATTTAGCCACATTCCCGACGGGTTTATTGGCATCTTCCCGCCGCCGCCGGTTCCAGGGCTTGGCGCGACGGGCGGCTTTAAATTGCAGATTGAAGATCGTGCGGAACTGGGATTTGAAGCGATGACAAAGGTGCAAAGCGAGATTATGTCTAAGGCGATGCAGACGCCCGAACTGGCCAATATGCTGGCCAGTTTCCAGACGAACGCCCCGCAATTACAGGTGGATATCGACCGGGTAAAGGCGAAATCAATGGGGGTATCGCTCACCGACATCTTTGAAACGTTGCAAATTAACCTCGGCTCGCTTTACGTCAACGATTTCAACCGATTTGGCCGCACCTGGCGGGTGATGGCGCAGGCCGATGCGCCATTCCGTATGCAGCAAGAGGATATCGGCCTGCTTAAAGTCCGCAATGCGAAGGGCGAGATGATCCCGCTTAGCGCTTTCGTCACGATTATGCGCCAGTCGGGGCCGGACAGAATCATCCATTACAACGGCTTCCCCTCGGTAGATATTAGCGGTGGACCGGCTCCGGGTTTCTCCTCCGGACAGGCGACGGACGCGATTGAAAAGATCGTGCGTGAAACGTTACCGGAAGGGATGGTCTTCGAATGGACCGATCTGGTTTATCAGGAAAAACAGGCCGGCAATTCTGCGCTTGCTATCTTTGCGCTGGCGGTGCTGTTGGCCTTCCTGATCCTGGCGGCGCAGTACAACAGTTGGTCGCTGCCCTTCGCCGTCCTGCTTATTGCGCCTATGTCATTACTCTCAGCCATTGTCGGCGTGTGGGTATCTGGCGGAGATAACAATATCTTTACGCAGATTGGTTTCGTGGTGCTGGTCGGCCTGGCGGCCAAGAACGCCATTTTGATTGTCGAGTTTGCCCGCGCCAAAGAACACGACGGCGCAGACCCGCTGACCGCCGTGCTGGACGCGTCCCGCCTGCGTCTGCGTCCTATCCTGATGACCTCATTCGCCTTTATCGCAGGTGTAGTACCGCTGGTACTCGCGACGGGTGCCGGCGCGGAAATGCGACATGCGATGGGCATCGCCGTGTTTGCCGGCATGTTGGGCGTCACGCTCTTCGGCCTGTTATTGACGCCTGTATTTTACGTGGTGGTTCGCAGGATGGCATTAAAGCGTGAGAACCGCGTTGATTCACATGATCAACAAGCATAATGATGGGAATGGCATAATGAAGATCACTTTTACAGGCTATCGGCAGACCGCCACGCTGGCGACGCTTGCTTTCGTCACCACGCTTGCTGGCTGTACGATGGCGCCGAAGCACGAACGCCCCACATCGCCGACTGCGATGGTCTATCCCTACGCAACGTCAACCGTTTCTGGCGCGCCGGATGCCGCTGACATTGGCTGGCGTGATTTCTTCCACGATCCGCTTCTACAGGAACTGATCGCGATCGCGTTACGCAATAATCGGGATTTACGCAAGGCAGGGCTCAATGTTGAAGCCGCCCGGGCGTTATACCGTATTCAGCGCGCGGAGATGCTGCCGACGCTCGGCATCGCCACCGCCATGGACGCCGGTCGCACTCCCGCCGATCTCAGCGTCACGGACGAGCCTGAGATTAACCGACGCTACGAGATGGCTGGGGCGACGACGGCCTGGGAACTGGATCTCTGGGGGCGAGTGCGAAGCCTTAGCGACCAGGCATTAGCCGCCTATATGGCGCTTGATGAGACGTACATTGCGGCGCGAATGAGCCTGGTTTCCGAAGTCGCCAGCGCCTGGCTGACGCTACGGGCTGACCGGGAGCTGCTGCGCTTAACCGAAGATACGCTGGCCGCGCAAAAAAGTTCATACACATTGACAACCCAGCTTGCCCGGACAGGCAACGCCACACAGCTCGATCTGCGTATGGCGGAGATCGCGCTGCGTTCTGCGGAAATCAATCGCGCGGCGTATACGCGACAGTTGGCGCGGGATCGTAACGCGCTTGAATTGCTGTTGGGCCAGCCGCTCACGCCTGAACTGTCGCGTCGACTAAACGAGGCGGTCACGCTTACGGAAGGCGCGATCCCGACCACTCTGCCAGGCGGATTACCGTCAGATCTGCTGGTACGCCGCCCGGATATTCGCGCCGCCGAGTACAGGCTGCGTGGCGCAAACGCCCGGATAGGCGCAGCGCGCGCCGCCTTCTTCCCGACCATCAGCCTGACAGGCGCGGCGGGAACGGCCAGCGCGTCTCTTAGCGGACTCTTTGAACCGGGATCGGGAAGCTGGCGTTTTCTACCGCAAATCACCTTGCCTCTCTTTCACGGCGGCGCATTACGCGCTGACCTGGATAGGGCGCATGTCCAAAAACAGATTGAAATCGCCAGGTATGAAAACGTTATTCAGCAAGCCTTTCGCGACGTGGCGGATGGTCTGGCGGGACAGCGTACGCTGAATGACCAGGTGCAATCAGAACAACGCGCAGTTGAAGCCAGCCAAATCGCCTATGAACTGGCCGGACTCCGTTTTCAGGAAGGCGTCGATGACTACCTTACGCTGCTTGATACCCATCGTATGCTTTATGGCGCGCAACAGCGCCTGGTGCGCACACGGCTCATGCAACAGCTGAATATCATTAATCTGTATAAAGCATTAGGCGGCGGTTGGCGAGAATACAGCGAGAAAAAGCAAGGTTAGCCCAAATAGCGCGCGCGTCGCCAGTGCGGCGCGCGCGCTAAACAGGCATATATTGCCTGCAAAATAAGGTTAACGAGGGCAACGATAAACGTTCCCGCTTAACGTGACATTGGTTTGTTTGCTTGAGCCCGAACCGTGCCATGAACTTCCTGTCTGGCCTGCACGCTGGGTTAACAGGACTACCGTATTTCCGCCCATTTTATAAGCTTTATTTTTCAGATCGTTACGGGCACCCGTTTCCAGGTTACTGTTGGAAGTCCAGCCACCGGTAAAGAAATTCCCCTGGCTGCCCGTGATATCCCCTAAGTAGCTGCATTCCTTACCTGGCTCGCTGGTCATCACCCGTACCTGTTCAGCGCCATAATTCAACGAATTAGCGCTACATGCGGTTAAAGCCAAGCCGACGAAACATACTAAGATCTTTTTCATACTAATACCTGGTCTATTAATCATTAAATAATAACGCGTTCTTGCTTCTGAACGCCGTCAAGGAACTATATTTAAGATGTAACGAATGTCTTTCATTTGCTGAAGAAAAGTCTCTGTCATGATGCTATCATGTATGCTTGAGGCTATTTCTTGTTCAGTTTTTTCAATATGCTCTCTGAGCCTTATTTTTGTTTTTTCGTCAAGCGCCGAGATAAGTATCTTAATGGCAAGCAGCATAGTAGGATTGATGCTTTCACACTCTCTCATCGTTAACTTTTTCATCTTGTTTGCTTCAAGCCTGATCGGCGTTTTTGTCTACACGGCAAATTTTAGATGCGAAGATATGGCGACTTCTTTGGTAAATAAATAGCAAATGGAAAAAGCGTTTGAAGCCATATTTACGACAGATACGCAATCTATGAATGTACAAAGTCTTACGACTCATGCCATAGCTACTGGCGATCTGACTCATCGACTTTTTATATAAAAAGTGCCATAACAACTCCTCCTCCTTTTTTGTCAACGGCGCAAGTTCACCGACCGCTACATCGTTTGCACAAGCGTATTTAATGAAATGCTCAATAAAAACAGGCTTTGCCAAATCGGGATCGATATCAGGATCTCTATCGCAGCCATGTGGATAAAGTTTTCCAATATCTCTGCGCGTGAGCCAGATTCGACGAGCATGTGGATAATGCTGCATGAGCGCCTTAAAACCTTTCCAGACCCCCTGAATCAAAACTCGTCCATCAATAATAATTATGATATCTTCGCTAGCTGATATCTGACACGAATTATATTCTCCATTGAGTGGGAACATAAAGCACTTCCCATCCTCAAAGAGTGAAGCGATGCCTAAATAAGTATAATAATCATCCGTTAAAACTATACCTATCGTTTTTAACGGAAGTTGTTCCGATAGTGAATTTATCATAATTTCATCAATAGAATAACGCTACGGTGAGTGTTTTATCTTCCTCTTAAGATTACCTGAGCGCTCATAACCATCCCTATTCTGTAGCAGCACCATATTATTTTTAATTCCTTGCCATAAACGTAACGCTTATACTTTTAATATCAGAAGCGATAACCTACGCTGACACCAAATGTATTGGCATCCACAGCGAAGAAACGGCTTGCTTCCCATGATGCATCGATAGATATACTCTTAACTGGATTAAATATTACGCCAGCGCCGTAGGCAAAGGAGTCTTCTTTTGAGTGTTTATTAAATTTCATCGTCGCTATACCCGCATTGCCGTACAGGCTCACATAGTCATTAAAACGATATGTTGGTCCAAACATCAAAGAACCATAGTCCACAGAATCGGAACCATTTTTATGCAATTTCCCCTCTTTCCAGGTGTAGTTCTCCATTTCATTGCGCGTCGCGGTGAATGAGCCTAACATCCCCCAGGTCTCATTAAACTCGTAACGATATTTAAAATTAAAGCCTCGCAGATCTTTGCTATCGCTATTTTTCAATGAACTGAGATGAGTTTGTGCATAACCAAACGATACGGTGTGCTGATCGTTAGCCAAAGCTAAAGGTGACGCTAATAATAAACCTAAAAAAACAAGGAACGAAGACCGTCTTTTCATTAAAACCACTCCATTTTTGATATATAATTAAGGCGGTACCGGAACTTATGGCACACAAATAGCATTTAGATTAAGAGCACCTAATGCGCTTATTACCAGTCATGCCAACTGCGGAGGTAATATAACCTGATATATTCGATAATGGATATGAAATCAGTCTTACAGAGTTCTTACTTTTTTATTAATGGCGGATTCATAGTTGCTTCAGACCCGATCCTGGCATCACATCCGTCAGGCGGACAGCGAGAGATTATCAGCGAGTATCAGTTACCTCCCTGACGAGTAAAAAATTCATAACTCATTGTTTTGCATGTATTTTAATTGATTATTGAGTTAACCTTTACCCTTGCGGAGGGCAATTTCGCAACTCGCTTTCTGACACATTCAGACAACATTCAGATCTACTGCGCGGTACAAACGTTATAAAGCTGCCGATTAAGAGAATAAAAAAAGGTTTTCTCACCCACTTTAGATATTCGAATCTCATTAGCCGCTTCCGGATGCAGAACCCGTAAATATGATAACAGATCGCCAGCCGTGTCCGTGGCAAAGACTTTTACCTGGGATACTTCGAACGTATAAACGCCAGGCGCTGTTCGATGTAAATTTTTCATATACACGTCCCGGTATAATATTTTTACACCGTTATCTTTTGTTTTTATTTCATATTGAAGCGTAATTCTCTTCATCTTAAAATCAAGAACAAGACTGCCATCGGCATGGATATCTTTAGGTTGTATCGTCGTTACCGTTCTTGTCGTACATAAAAATTCATTAGTATTAATAGAACTATGGTTACTGTTTCGTACCCAAACTACCATCAGTACGACTGAAACAGCCAACATTCCAAGCGTCGCCACGCTTAATAACGTTCTTTTATGGAAATGCATTTCGGCTCCGCTATATCAAGTTGGTTAAGACACTGGACAAAAATATTTGTATTAGGAACGCGAATGTAATAAATGATTTTTCCGTTTTGTTTATGTATTTCATTACTCATCTCAGAGTACGCTTCAACGATATCCGTCAGATGGGTTTTATCATGCCCGACACTATAAAAAGTGTATCCATCATACGAACCCTGGAGGGTAAAGTAATCAATATTTTCACCCTTAACTTTATACATCATAAAAAACATCAGAAGCGCGGCCAGGCAAAAGTAGAGCCAATCTTTTTTATTCACAGCGCCCGGTATTGGGGGGATAATAGTGTCATCGCGTCGCACTTCAACCGTCGATACTTCTGTTTCAGCAACAGCAGGCAACGGCGTATTTTGCGCCTCATCATTCAACGGTTCAATGGAAACTGAGAGTAAAACACCCACGCGAGGACGAGTCACAACAGACGCCCCCTTAAGACCAATTTTATCAAATGACCCTCGTAGCTGGTTAATCAATTTATAATAACTGGCATCAGAGACCACGACACCTTTGCGCCCCCAGACATAGTTAATTAAATCATCTTTTTTAAAAAGGCCTTCATGAAAAGCGATAAGCAAACTGCGTTCCGATTCAGATATCGTTATCGACTCTCCGGCGCAGGAAAGCGTCATTCGTTCACAATCAAGAATAACTCTTTTGTCAATCAGATAATTGTTCTGACTCATAAAAATATCCGCCCCAGTGCTATCACGTTTCTTCACGGCATAAACATATTACCAGGATATATCGCGCTATTGAATTTTTTTCCGTAGCGAGCTCCTGTATTATTCAGCCACCAGGCCGCTCGCAGATTCGTTTTCCCCCTTGAGCAAACCATTTTGCCTCTGGGCCGACTTGCCAAGCCAGCTCATAAAGTCATTAGCCCCCATCGGCCTGGCATAAAGAAATCCCTGAACGAATCCTACCCCGTGGCTTAAGATATAACGCAATTGGTGCTGGGTACTGACCCCTTCGGCAACCACATTGAGCCCCAGTCGCTGACTCAGCGTAATGATAGTATCCAGGACAGGAACATCATTGCTGCTGGTATCAATGGTATCGATAAACGTTCTGTCTATTTTAAGAGAGTCTACAGGTAATTGCTGGAGATAGGAGAGTGAGCAATAGCCGGTTCCAAAATCATCAATCGCTATTAACACGCCTTTTTCACGGAGCGTTGAAAGTTTTTCTGCGACCTGTGAAGGTTCTACAATCAGACTACGTTCGGTGAGCTCCAACATAAGCGTTATCGTTCCCAAACGAGTCCTGAGCGCCTCTATATCTTGTATAAAACCGTCATCCATAAGATGCGCAGGCGATATATTTACGCTGATATAGAAATCATCCGTTACAGTCCAGTTTATCACGTCATGAGCAATCAGTTCGAACAGATGACGAGAGAGTGGAATAATCATGCCTTCATTTTCTGCGGCGGTAATAAAAATATCGGGAGTTATAAAACGGCCATCCGGTTGCGGCCAGCGCATTAGCGCCTCCACGCCGCCGCAACTACCGTGTTTAACGTTAAAAACAGGTTGATAATGTACCGTAAACTCATTGTGCGTTATTCCCCTGGCAATCTCCCGGGCCAGAGATAAACGTTTTAAATACCAGCGCCTGTAGAACAACATCATCCCTACAGAAAGACACAATGACAGCGGAACAAAAATAAAAAGGTTTTGTAACCAGTATGCCGATAACGTTGAGAAAGGGGTTCGCACCATCAGCTGGATAGTGTGATCGGTTGAGGTGAAGCGCTGCGTTAAAAACGCCTTACCGCGCAACGTCGCAGCGCTGGTAATCGCCTCCCCTGCGCCGAATGTCAGGCTAAAGGCTGATGCTCTCTCTGCTGCCAATATCTCTATGAGCTCCTGGACATACTGCGAATCCACAATGACGAAGGCCGCTTTATTCGCTGCTACTTTTTTCACATAAACCACAACAAGGCGATCGGGTCCTTCGGCCATACTACCGATAGATCGCAACCACCGTTCCGGATAAGAAGCAGGTAAGGAAAGCCCTGCCAGCCGGGAAAAATGATAGCGTTCGGTTCCTGTGACAAAGGAGCAAGTGATATCACCATTTTCCAGAAACCCAATGTCACGTACATAAGGAGTGAAGGCCCGCGTTCTGGACAGTTCTTTCAGCGTATCAGTGCAGGAACTCTCAGCCAATCTGGCGGCTTTTCCGGCGACTTGCCAGGAGGCGGCAGATATATCCGCGCTAAACCGCAGCAGCGTATTGGCGCTGACGGCGATATCTCGTTTTAGCTGGAAGATACCCGCGAGTAACCCCACCAATATCATTACGATCAGTGGAACGGCAATAAACAACATCAGAAATAGCTTTCTTACTTTCAAATCATTGCCCTCTTACCGGCCTTCCTTTTGCCACTGTACGCTTTTATAGGATAACTAAAGTAACATTAATATAGAAAAGCAATATTGAGAGATAGGTTATACGTTCTTAATGATAGCAAGATGGCACTCCCTGTGCCGAAAATAGACAAGAAAATATCAATACCCAACAGGTGCAGGATACTATCGTTAAAATAAGCGATAGCAGATATCTAAATTCAATATGTTAGCCAGATGCCAGGTTCGCTGCCTGATGAGGCATAACCATCACGGAACGAATTCCCATCAATACAGGGATTATTGGCTACAACTCAACGTTACTACTGGTGGTACACACATTATACAAATGTCGATTAAGCGAAAACATGTAGGTATTTTTCCCAATTTTGACCATCTTTAACTCATTAATCGTACCAGGCTGTAACAGTCTCAACCAGGAAAACAAATCGCCAGCAGTATCAGACTCAAAAGTCTTAACTGAATTGACTTTAAAAGTAAATGTTTTTATACCCGTTCTGCGCAGTTTGCTGATGCAGATATCACGAAAAAAAAGCCGTTTCTCTTTCGTATCGGTAGTAACATCGTAGTGTAGGGTAATCCTGCCGGATTTAAGATCCAGCACAAGTCCACCATCCATGTACAATTTTCGTGGTTCAATATACGCTTCTGATTTTGTCGTGCATATAAGATTATTGGTTCTATAAGAGTCACGATTTACCCACTCAAGCGCTATTACCGATCCGATTGCGACAATGGCGATAAATATTACAAATATAATCAGTAACGTTCTTTTACTGTAATACATTTTGGCACCGCCATTTCAACAGGATTTAAGCATTGCAGAAAAATATTCATGTTAGGCTCCCTGATATAATAAAGATGGCGTCCATTTTGCCGGTAAATTTTAATTTTTAGAGAGTTAAAAGCAAAAACTACTTCACTTAATGTGACCTTATCCTCTTTTGTTTTATAGATTGCATAATCGTTATATTCGCCAAGATATGTAAAAAAACTATCAGGGCTGTTACGAACAGGCGCTTTATATATAGTAAATACACCATAGAGCAATGCCAGAAGAATGGCTCCTGTTAATACCACAAATACGCTGTGACGTTTAATTTTGTAAAATATGTTCTCCCGAGTCGGGGTGCCTTTAACGTTTTCATCACTCACCTTTAGGGAGGTGATTTTTTTTATAGGTTCAATAGCAACAGACAGCGATACCCCCACCCGAGGGCGAGTTACGATGTCAGATGACTGTAGACCGATGCTACTAAAATCATTTCTCATTTGATTAATGAGTTTATAGTAACTTGATTCTGAGACGCAGCCTCCACGATTTTCCCAAACAAAATGAATAATATCTTCTTTTTTGTAAAGACCATGCCAAAAAGCAAGAAGCAGATGGGTCTCAGCTTCTGATATTCTGATTATCTCATTACCATGCGATAAGGTCATCTTCGTACTATCAAATACAACACGCTTATCAAGTAAAAATATGCTTTCATTCATGACAATCCTAAAGGTAACTGCATCCATCATTCAGACGACATATTATCATGCTCAAAAAAGAATTCAGCCCCCTAATTAACCTGAGTTTAACTTATAAGTCTCACTTATAGTAAACAATAATTGACACAAGTATTACCTGCACATTACAAATCAAACAGTTATAGGTAAATCCGAACACTTTTCTTTACCTTAACGCAAACTCAGGAAACTTCTGAAAGGCCAAAAGTAAGAAAAAAGTAAGACTAATTATACTGTTTCAGAAGCACATTTCAGAAAATTTACCTTAATCTCACCATCGTATTATCCATCGGGAGGTTTAACTGATACGGATTTTACATAGCAAAAATGTGCAGGTTTGTATTGCAACATAGTCTATCTATTCAGACGCGGAGAGAATTGTTATCGGATTACACTCAATCAAATGATAACACTATCAGTTGTACTAATGAGATGTATGGACGAAAGCGCTTATCGCTCTATTTCATGATAAGAGAAATAAGTCTGTTTGTTTTATATCGCATTATCAATAGTCAGGAGGGTATAGCTCACATCCAAAAATAGAGTTAATGATCGTTATTTTTACCACTCCTCCATAAGCACGAAACATTCGGGCGAATTGCACTCGTCCTGAAAAAGTAAAGATTAATACAGGAACATTATCATATGTCTATGAAAAAATATTTAGCAATGATCACAGGCTCACTTCTTGTCTCCAGCAGTGCGATGGCTGTTTCTGATAACACCATCACCTTTCAAGGGGAAGTCTCTGATGAAACATGCTCTGTCGTGATTAATGGTAATCAGGCTAAACCCGTCGTGTTATTACCAACAGTAAGTACTAAAGATTTATCAGAACAAGGGAAAACTGCGGGGCCAATAACGTTTGATATTGGGCTGTCCGGGTGTACCGGCTCTAAGGACAAAACAACAAAAATTTCCACTGTCTTTGTCGGTAATCAGGTCACCAGTAACGGTAACCTGGGTAATACTGGCAGCGCGAAAAATGTTGAAGTCCAATTACTCGACACTTCAGGGGAGCCAATCAATCTGACCGGCGGCTTTACTGGCGACGGCGACCTACAGCTGGAACCAAATGCTTCTGAAGCGAGCGCGACTTATACCGCGCGGTATTACTCTACCGGGAAAGCAGAGGCTGGGACAGTCGCTGCCACCCTACAATACGCCGTTTCGTATAAATAATTGTCGCTACGGTCTGGCGTTGAAACGCCAGACCATTTTCAATCGCCAGGGAGTTGTTGAGATGAAAATGGATACCCGACATTCCGCATTATATTACTTAATAGTTTTTCTATTGCTGGCCCTACCCGCCACAGCATCGTGGGCGAGCGTTACTATTTTGGGTAGCCGAATAATTTACCCATCAACAGCCTCCTCCGTAGATGTGCAGTTAAAAAATAATGATGCAATACCTTATATCGTACAAACCTGGTTTGACGATGGCGATATGAATACCAGCCCGGAAAATAGCAGCGCGATGCCATTCATTGCCACGCCGCCGGTATTTCGTATTCAACCCAAAGCAGGCCAGGTGGTACGTGTAATTTATAACAACACGAAAAAATTGCCGCAGGATCGTGAGTCAGTATTCTGGTTTAACGTATTACAGGTACCACCAACGAATATTGGCAGCGACAGTGGGCAAAATAAAATGTTGGTGATGCTGCGCTCAAGAATAAAACTTTTCTATCGTCCTGACGGGCTAGGTAAACCTGATAATCTGGCGAAAAAACTACAGATTAAAACGGTAAATAAGGGTTCCGGAAAAAGCGGTATTGTTATTGTTAATCCGCAGCCCTGGTTTGCCTCTTTAAGTAACCTGAATGTAAAAGTGAACGGCGCTTCGTATAACCTGGATGCTGACATGATTGCTCCTTTCTCCAGTCAAACCTGGTGGCTGCCGGGCAAACGGTCACTCAAATCCTTCTCCGGTACAGTCACCGTTACTTTGGTTAACGACCTGGGCGCAAGGATAAGCGAGAGCTACGATGTCCCCCACCATTAATTTGAACCGCAAAAGCCTTGCGCTATTGATCGCCATAGTTTGCTCAGGCTCCGCGCAAGGTGAAGAGTATTATTTTGATCCTGCGCTACTTCAGGGGGCCACTTACGGACAAAATATTGCCCGTTTTAATGAACGGCAAACGCCTTCCGGAGACTATCTTGCCGACGTTTACGTTAATGGCACGCTGGTAGCCTCGAGCACTAATATTCGATTTAATGCTGTAAAAGAGGGTCAACAGGCTGAACCCTGCCTGCCCTTATCGGTGATGAAAGCAGCACAGATAAAATCACTCCCCGCGACCGACGCTGCGACCGAGTGTCGCCCGCTCAGGGAGTGGGTGCCTCATGCCGGTTGGCAATTTGATAGCGCCACGCTTCGCCTGTTGCTGACGATTCCAATGACCGAACTTACGCACAAACCGCGCGGTTATATCTCCCCTTCAGAGTGGGATAGCGGCGCGCTGGCGCTGTTTTTACGCCATAACACAAACTGGACCCGCACCGAAAATACCGACAGCCATTATCGCTACCAATACTTATGGAGCGGTTTAAACATGGGCGTTAACCTCGGACTTTGGCAGGTCCGTCATCAAAGTAATCTGCGCTATGCCAATAGCAACCAGAGCGGAAGCGCCTGGCGCTATAATAGCGTTCGAACCTGGGTGCAAAGACCTGTCGCGTCTATTAACAGTAGACTGTCGCTGGGCGATAGCTATACGGACTCCAGCTTATTCGGCAGTCTGTCTTTTAACGGAGCTAAACTAGTCACCGACGAGCGGATGCGCCCGCAGGGCAAACGCGGTTATGCGCCGGAAGTTCGGGGCGTAGCGGCCAGTAGCGCGCACGTGGTAGTAAAACAACTGGGGAAAGTGATTTATGAAACCAACGTTCCGCCGGGCCCATTTTATATTGACGATCTGTACAACACCCGTTATCAAGGCGATCTGGAGGTAGAGGTTATCGAGGCCAGCGGTAAAACCTCACGTTTCACCGTGCCTTATTCTTCCGTGCCGGATTCGGTACGTCCCGGTAACTGGCACTATTCGCTGGCCTTCGGCAGGGTTCGTCAGTACTACGATATTGAAAATCGTTTCTTTGAGGGAACGTTCCAGCACGGCGTTAATAACACCATTACCCTCAACCTCGGTTCACGAATTGCGCAGCGTTACCAGGCATGGCTGGCGGGCGGCGTCTGGGCCACCGGTATGGGCGCGTTCGGCCTTAACGCCACCTGGTCGAATGCGCGCGCAGAGCATAACGATCGCCAGCAAGGCTGGCGCGCGGAACTCAGTTACAGCAAAACGTTTACCACCGGCACTAACCTGGTACTGGCGGCTTATCGTTATTCAACCAACGGCTTTCGCGATCTTCAGGACGTGCTCGGCGTACGCCGGGAAGCAAAAACGGGGATTGATTACTACTCCGACACGCTGCATCAGCGCAATCGCCTGTCCGCGACGGTAAGCCAGCCGTTAGGACGGCTGGGCACGCTTAACCTCAGCGCCAGCACCGCAGACTACTACAATAACCAATCGCGTATAACACAGCTACAAATGGGGTATAGCAACCAGTGGCGGAATATAAGCTACGGGGTGAATATCGCACGACAGCGCACCACCTGGGATTACGATCGCTTTTATCACGGCGTTAACGAACCACTGGACGTGAGTAGCCGACAAAAATATACCGAAACCACAATGTCGTTTAATGTCTCTATACCGCTGGATTGGGGCGAAAACAGAACGTCTGTCGCCATGAATTATAACCAGTCCAGTCAAAGCCGTTCCTCAACCGTATCCATGACCGGCAGTAGCGGTGAAAACAGCGACCTGTCATGGTCGGTTTATGGCGGCTACGAGCGTTATCGCAATAGTAATAGCGATAGCAGCGCGCCAACGACGTTTGGCGGTAATCTACAACAAAACACCCGGTTTGGCGCACTTCGCGCCAACTATGACCAGGGTGATAACTATCGTCAGGAAGGACTGGGCGCGTCCGGCACCCTGGTACTCCACCCTGGCGGTCTGACGGCTGGACCCTATACCAGCGATACCTTTGCGCTTATTCATGCCGATGGCGCGCAGGGCGCGATCGTACAAAATGGCCAGGGCGCTGTGGTTGATCGCTTTGGTTACGCCATTCTGCCTTCGTTATCTCCTTACCGCGTCAATAACGTTACGCTCGATACCCGTAAGATGCGCAGCGATGCCGAACTGACGGGAGGAAGTCAGCAGATTGTGCCCTATGCCGGCGCCATCGTGCGTGTCAATTTCGCCACTATCAGCGGCAAAGCGGTGCTGATCTCCGTGAAGATGCCGGATGGCGGCATACCGCCAATGGGCGCTGATGTTTTCAACGGTGAAGGCACAAACATCGGCATGGTCGGCCAGAGTGGGCAGATTTATGCCCGTATCGCCCATCCGTCGGGTTCTCTACTGGTGCGCTGGGGAACAGGGGCAAACCAGCGTTGCCGGGTTGCCTACCAACTCGATCTTCACACCAAAGAACCGTTTCTCTATCTGAACAAAATCTGCGAGAAGGAATAGCACAATGCTTTTTAGTTTCCGAACGCTATTGTTTATCACCAGCCTGTTCGTCAGCGCCGGAACATGGTCGTCATGTATCAAAGTCACCGATAAGAGCGCGCTCTCTGACGCGGCGATAAAAGCGGGCTACACGGCGCAAAACTGGATCGGCGCAACTGACACAAATACCGGTAATATCGGTTTGCCAACGGTGATTAGCGTCAGTAATAGTGAAACATTTCAACCCTCCGGCACACTATTGGCCAGTGGGATCGGTAACTTCCTGACGGCCGCCACCGGCACGCCCTATTCCAGTAAACAGGTACTTTACCGCTGCGATACCGCCGATGCCGGGAAGCTCTATGAGATGTATTCGACAAATGGCGATAGCGCTTTTGCGGGGGCATTTTTTACTCCCGAAGTAGAAGGCGCCTATTATGATGTGGAGCGTAATGTTGCTGTCCGTATGACAAACCTCAGTACCGGCGAATATTACAGCCGTTTCTGGAAAGAACGCCAACTTACCGCAGACAGTTGGTTTCAGGATGACAAATATATTTATATTCCTGCCAGCGCGTTTAGCAACGTGTTATATGAGATGTTTAAAATTGACTCAAGAAAATATTTTGCCTACCAGAATCCAATGGACCGAGATACCTGGACGCAGCCTCGGGGTTATATCGCGTTTAAAGGCCCAGGCTTGATTACCGAGCGGATCAAAGCGGGACTGGATCATGCCAGCGATTATTATGGCTGGCCCAGCTATTGGCCCGGGGCATGGAGTACATATAATAGCGTCACCTATGTTCGCGGCGCGTTATGTAAAATCACAGATTATCCTGCGATCGTGAAAATTCCCCCTGTCGCCGTCGGCATATTAGCCGCCGGAGGCAATAGCCAGGCGCCTTTCCACGTCAGCCTGGAATGTGAGTCCGGCGCCGTGTCCAGTGCCCTCCCGTCCACCAGCGCCGCTAATGTCGCAATGGGGTTTGTCGTTAATCAACCCACCGCCGTGGCGGCGGCGCGTCGTCTGGGGCTAACCACATCCGCAGGCGGTCTGTCGTGGCTACTGGACACCCATTATGGCGAACCTGGCGTAGCTTCCGGAGTGGGTATCCGCATCTATAACGATGCCGGTACGCCAATTAACCTGTTACCCGATCGGATCAAGACAGGCACTGGCAACGCCCGAGGCTGGTATGGCTATAAAGATTTAACCACACGGGTATCATCCGGTTCAGTAGAAACCTATAGCGGTGATTTTACTGCCTCGCTTGAGGCGATCGGCGGACAAACAGTAACGGCAGGAAGCGTGAATGCGCAATTACAGGCAGTGGTTAGTTTTCAGTAAAGTCATATTAACGCTACTTGGGTTGACGGGATGGTATGGCCCGGCACAAGCTGCCGTTAATATTGACAGAACCCGAATTATTTTTGCTTCAGATGAGGTCGCTCAATCGTTGACATTATCCAACGATAATACAACGCCGATGCTGTTACAGGTATGGACCGACGCCGGAAACATTGACGCCTCTCCGGATAATAGCAAAACGCCGCTGGTGGCGCTGCCGCCGGTATTTAAAATGCAGCCAGGAGAACTGAGAACGCTTCGCCTGCTCCTGAGCTCCCGCCAGCAGCTTGCAACGGACCGGGAGAGTCTCTTCTGGCTAAACATTTATCAGATACCGCCAGTCACCCAGGACATTAAAAACCACCCGCGAAAACTGGTATTACCGCTTCGTTTGCGGCTAAAAATTTTAATTCGCCCGACCGGATTAAAAGCGCCAACGGAAGCGGAGGAGAAAAAATTACGCTTTATTGCTAAAGAGAATACTATACGGATAGTTAACCCCACCTCGTGGTATATGAGTTTAACGTTAACGATGGATAACAAGAAAAGTATCGGCGATATCATGGTTGCGCCGAAAACAGCACTTGATGTGCCGCTAACACGCTCGCCAACGCCGGGAGCATCGATAAATTATGCAGTAATCAATGATTCCGGGAACTGGCGACAATATACCGCCATGCTGGAAAAATATATTAGTAAGAGTAATTTTATTGCTGAGTTTTGATGGGAAATATTCAGGGATACGATCGTATCCCTGAGACAGGCCAGAATTCAGCATGTACCATTGTCAAAAATAGCATTAAGCTGATATTTTACTTTTTGCACGGCATCTTTGTTCTGTTGAGTTCCCTTCTCCTCAACAGACATATTCCATACATTTTCATTATCTGATTCAATTAATGTGTAGAACGTATTATTATTACGCATCATATAACCGCGAAAATTATTTTCGATGCCCGTTGTCACAGGCTTAGCAGCCCCTGAAATAACAGACTCCGTCTCTTTATTGAAAAGGTGATATTGAATATTTGCGCAGTTTAAATCACAGGGGGAACATTTAAGATTTAAAACAAGCAGTATCGTGTTATTTTCAAAAACAAGGGCATAATGATTGCTGGCAGATGAACATAACGGGAATAGCGCGAGAAGGAGAATTATTATCAATTTCATATTGTTATATAGACTCCATCAAAGAAAACTTTCATTTCACTTGTTCTTCTGTTAACTCACCCTTTCATTTCACGCCCCTGAGAATAGCGAAAGGCATACCATGCAGAACGAATGCTTTCCGAACTGACGTCCTCATAGACATTTATACCATGCTCAGCAAGTATGCGAGAAAGAAAATGAGAAGATTGTTATGACAGAAAAGGTTGTAACGATAACAGGAACAATACCTATTTCATATTCATTTAATTAATAATATTAATTTTCTATTTCATCTTTGGTGATACCCCCAATGGATTTTCCGCCTATAATGCTGCACAGGTAGCTACTTCTCTTTTGCTGTGAGAAAACATTACATTGGTATAACTAATGAGAATGAGCAGAGGCATTAAGTCACGTAATATTGCGTTTCCTCTGTTAAGGCTTTTGTGTGAAAAGAGCATTACTTTTAGTCAGTTAGGTAGCATTACATAAGCATAACTAAATTTGAGAAAACCTCGAAAAATCAGCATATTGAATTGATGGATGGTATTGTTTTTTAAAGAATTTTAATTACCAACCTGCGATAATACGCTTAAGATGAACACATATCTATTGAGCTAAAGTAGTCGCTCAATCAATCTGATTGTTATGGAGTGAGTGTGTGATACTTACAATGCCATCCAGCCGATACCAATAGAATTCTCAACCTCCGATAATCGTTACCCAAAAATCAGGAGATAAAATATGACGTTAAAACCAGGTGAGAAATCCGGTAATAATGGAGGTATCTATGTGGAGGTTGGGCCTCGTGGTGGGATAAAAGATAACTTCGCCACGATAGCGGAAACAAAACCGCGCCACCAACGCAACGCCCTAAAAGCTACTGGGTGCTGGCAAAAAGAACACCTAACAGTAAACGTAAGTCAGAGCATCTGGCGCCACGACAGTTGGCGCCGACTGATCACAGTACGCCCGGTGCTTTACCGCCTGGCAAGCATTGTGCAAGATGCTCCGTGAGGAAATCGATGCAGATTTTGATACGATCAGAACTTGATGAACGCCGGGTATATACAGCCCAGATATTCGCTTCCTGATACCACTGAGGCAACACGCGAACCAGCTCACCTCGTTCAATATACTGCGCAACATCCCATTCCGACCGCAATGTAATGCCATGGCCTTTCAGGGCCCAAATAAGCACCACACTGCCGCTGTTGGAAGAATGAAAACCGTTTAGTCGGCAATGTGTCTGCTGCTTACCGTCCGTTAATATCCAATTGCCAAATGCCGAGTTTTTTTCCTGAATCATTAGGCAATCGTGCTGCACAAGCGCACTAACAGACTCTGGCTTGCCGTGGCGTTCGAGGTATTCAGGGGAAGCACACAGGATCCGTCGATTAGTGGCTAACTGCCGTGCGATATACAATTCGTTGATATCATCCCCAACGCGAATTTCAATATCGATCCCCTCTTCCACCAGATCCACTTCACGATCCGTTAGCGTGAGTTTTACCGTAATATCAGGATAGGCGATCATAAATGACGACAGCGCCTCTGCGACATATTTATGCCCAAAACCAAATGAGCAGTTGATGGTGATATTACCAGCCAACACACCACGTTGATTATCCAAACGACTGACAAAGCCATCCATTTCACTGACGACCTGCATAGCCCCACACAGCGCATTTTCGCCTTCCGGTGTGAGACGCATCACTCTGTTATTTCGAAAAAAAAGCCGGGCGTTGAGACATTTTTCAAGGATAGCGATACGTTTGCTGATATAGGAGGGAGATAACCCCAGCTCCAGCGCTGCCCGGGCAAATCCACCGTTGCGAGCAACGGTGACAAAAACGAAAAGATCTTCAACAGAAGGCCAGCCCTCAAGGGGCTGGCGATGTTTTTTTCCTACAGGTGTCGTTTTCATAGCATCAGTGCGAAGTTGCAAAGGATGACCGAGTTATAACACTGAATGTAAAAAGGACTGAAGTTTCTGGATAAAGTACTCAGGACACTCTTCCTGCGGGGAGTGTCCGCAAGGCAATGCTTCCCCCTGAACGTTTAGCGCCTTTTCTTTCCAGGTACCAACCACATCATATAGTTGCCCTACCGTTCCCAGCCCTCCCCACAGCAACTGTAACGGACACCGGATACGCGCCGACGTATCTGCGGCATCATCGTCCAAATCAATGGTCGCAGCAGCCCGGTAGTCCTCACAGATCGCGTGGATCATCTCAGGGTTCTGGTAACAGCGCAGGTATTCATTGAATGCTTCCTGCGAGGTCGCGCCCTCTATTTTTAGCTGGCCAGAAATATGCTTACGCAGAAAAAATGCCGGATCGTGCGCAATCATCGTTTCGGGTAACGGGAAAGGTTGAATCAGGAAAAACCACCAAAAGTAACGCGTAGCAAAGGATTTATCGGTCAAGGCGTACATCGTCGCGGTTGGAGCAATGTCGATAAAAGTACAACAGGTCACACGATCCGGATAATCCAGCGCGAGCCTGTGTCCTACGCGTCCGCCACGATCGTGCCCTACGAAGGCAAAACGGGAAAAGCCGAGCGCATCCATTAACATGACGATATCCTGCGCCATGGTGCGCTTTGAATAGGTACGGTGCGCCGGATCGCTCGTTGGTTTATCGCTGTCGCCATAGCCACGCAAATCCGGCAAAATGACTGTATGATTTTGCGCCAATGTCGGTGCAACTTTCCGCCATGTTGTATGATTCTGCGGATGCCCATGTAGCAGTACCAAAGGTGAACCGCTGCCTCCGATAGCCACTCTTACCGTCAGACCATTTTCCAGACGAACATCCTTGAGCGCAAACCCCGGAATAAACGGAGAGGCGCCGCATTCAATCAGTGTACTCATCACTTTCTCCCGTCATGCCAGCTAACAGATGATGTTAAATAACGGCTATCCCGGACGACATTGCGCAGGGTTCCAATATGTTCAATCTCAACTTCAATAACATCACCATCGTGTAAAAACAGCGGTGGAACGCGTTTTTTGCCCACTCCACCAGGCGACCCTGTGAGGATCGTGTCGCCAGGGGAAAGCAGAGTAAATGTACTTATATAAGCAATGAGTGAAGCGATAGGATGGATCATATTTGCCGTAGATTCGTTCTGCACCTCCCGCCCGTTTAGTCGTGTCAGTAAACGTAGCATCTGGGGATCGGGAATGTCGTCTGTGGTCACCAGACACGGACCGAATGATCCTGTCGAAGGCCAGTTTTTTCCAGCCGTAAACCAGCTATGCTGCCAGTCCCTCACTGAACCATCCATATAGCAGCTGTATCCGGCGACATAATCTAAAGCATCCTCAGCGCTGACCCGGGAGCATCGCCGCCCAATCACTACGGCTAATTCACCTTCGTAGTCGAACTCATTGGTATTTTCAGGCTTCAGCAGCAGGCCATTATGCCCGGTCTGAGAATCCGCAAAGCGGACAAAAAGGGTTGGGGCCGGGTTGGTTTCATTAAACTCAATACGCTTATCGGCGTAATTCATTCCGACACAGATGATCTTCTGCGGATCGTCAATCACCGGCAGAAAAGTGACTTCCTGGTAGTAATAATCCGCCGGCTCATCACACCATAACGCCGCATCCGTCAGCGCATTAGCGCACAGTAGAGATTTCAAAGTGGGATATTTGTCACCAAGCCGCTGCGAGAGATCAATTATTCCGGTTTCCTGCATAATGCCGTAGCGTTTGCCACCGTTCACAAGATATTGAACCAGTTTCATTGCAGTCTTCTTCCTTAACCGCGCGGGGATGCAGGGCGTTTTAACCACGGCCGCCGTGAATAATGCGCAACCTCAAAATTTTCAATCTCCGGCAAGTATTGCAATGTCCAGGCTATCGCATCTTCGCCTGCGGCCAGCATCGCCCGTTTGAGTTCACTGATCACAAAGGAGATCGTTTCCTCTGCCGTCGTAATTTCGCAGCGATCGAGTGAAACAGTGATAGAATTGGTATCAGCACTCGCGGCAAGCTGCGCCAGGCGCGCCAAAGCAGGTTCATCTAATGAGACCGTGAGGATCCCGTTGCGTTGGCAGTTATCATCGAAAATTCCTGCAAAGGTGCTACCTATCAGCCCCCGTACTCCCAGTTGTTTTAATCCCCATACGGCGTGTTCACGACTCGATCCACAGCCAAAATTGGGGCCAACCAGCAGGAATGTCGCGCTCTGCCAGCCCGGCATGTTCAGAATAAAATCAGGATTTGGTTGGCCGCCAGCCATAAAGCGACGATCGAAAAACACCCCTTTATCCAGCCCCTGGCGATCGATCCCTTTCAGGAACTGTTTTGGCATAATCACATCAGTGTCGATATTCGGTTCCAGCATCGGCGCAATTCGCCCGCTGATTTGCTTAAACGTATCCATCTTATTCCCCTGCCTGAAGTAATGACCGAACATCGACCAGATGCCCCGCTACCGCCGCCGCCGCAACCATCGCCGGGCTCATCAAATGCGTTCTTGCTCCAGCGCCCTGTCGTCCAGGGAAATTACGGTTCGTACCTGATGCACAGCGATCGCCGGGCGACAACACATCTTCATTCATCGCAAGGCACATTGAGCAACCCGACTGCCGCCATTCAAAACCGGCAGCAATAAAGATTTTCGCCAGTCCTTCTTCTTCCGCCTGGCGTCTTACCATTGTTGAACCAGGCACAATGATCCCGCGAACATGGCTGGCGATTTTGCGCCCTTCAAGCACCTTCGCAACGGCACGCAAATCCTCAATGCGACCATTTGTGCATGAACCAATAAAAGCGTGAGAGATACGAATATCTTTCAGCAACATGCCAGCCGTTAATCCCATGTAATGAAGGGCCTTCTCAAGCGCCAGGCGCTTAAGCGGATTGGTTTCCTGTTCCGGGAAAGGGACACGTCCGGTGATGGAACCTGTTTGATCCGGACTGATTCCCCAGGTGACTTTAGGCTCAAGATCATGGCAGTTGATCGCCACCGTCTTATCAAATACCGCATCAGCATCGCTGCTCAACTGTGACCATTCCAGCAATGCCTGCTGCCAGAGTTCACCTACAGGCATTTGCGGTTTACCGTAGATATAGTCAAAAACCTTTTTATCCGGCGCAATAATGGCACCACGCGCCCCCGCTTCTACCGCCATGTTGCAGAGCGTCATTCGTCCTTCAACGCTCAACGCGCTGATGGCCTCACCCACAAATTCAATGGCATATCCGGTCGCGCCATCAGCGCCAATACGTTCAAGCAATTCAAGAACAATATCTTTTGCGGAACAGGCGAAAGGTAGCTCTCCCTGAACACTTACGCGCATGGTTTTGAGCTTGCGGTAAACCAGCGTCTGCGTGGCCAGCAGATGTTCAATTTCCGACGTCCCGATACCAAAGCCCAGCGCGCCAAATGCACCGTAGGTTGTCGTGTGACTATCCCCGGCGGCGATCACCATGCCAGGCATCACTAGCCCTTGTTCATGAGCAACCACGTGTTCAATCCCCTGACGCGGATCCAGCACATCAAATAATGTGATGCCAAAGTCAGCGGCATTTTCCCGAAAGTAATCAACCTGTAGCTGTCCTCCCGGATCGGTCATTAAGTCATCCCGTTGCGACCGCGTGGGATTAACATGGTCAATATTCAATAAAAACGTGTCGGGGTGCCGAACGGTGCGGCCGCGTTCTCTTAACCCGCTAAATGCCTGCGGGCTGGTATATTCATTCAGTATTGAACGATCAATATAAAGTAAAACATGTCCTTCGTTATCAAGTTCACGAATGGTATGTGACTCAACTAATTTTTCATACAGCATTTTAGCAGACATATATATTCCTGGAGCAACGAATATCCGGGTAGCCAAATATTCACAGTTTAAGCTTTTAGCTATAGTGACACATTAATGAAAAAATGATGATTCCATTATGGAAAGTATAAAAACACACTTCGTGTCTATAATCAGAAACTCTCCTGAACTGACTGTTTTTTGATTTGCGGTTGTTTCTCATATTTTGCGAAAATAAACCGGCAGATAAATAATCCTATCCCCAGCATCATCAGACATGATGCCGCAATAGCATTCCATCCCTGCCAGGAGAAAAGATACCCGTTTAAATACCCCATTACTGCACCGCCAGAGTAGTAGCAAAGCAGATAAAACGATGTCGCCTGTCCTTTTGCGTTTGGACTCCGTGAACTGACCCAGGCTAATACGGTGGAATGAGCAGAGAAAAATGCGACTGACAGTAAAACGATACCTGAAATGAAAACCCACAGAGAAGGGGCGATTAGCGTGAGAAATGCACCGACCATCATACAGATGATCAGCATACTGAGCGCATTCATCGACCCAATATTCAACGCGACACGGGCAGCATATGGCGCAAGAAAAAAAGTTAATGAGAAGCTAACTGGAATCAAACCTATCCAGGTGTAGCTCAGCTCATAAGGCGGTCGATGCAGGTAAAACGCCAGAAAATTAAAGATGGACGTAAAAGAGCCGAAAAGAATAAATCCAATGACAAAACATAATGATACGCGGATATTCTTAAAATGTTCCAACCCGCCTTTCAACACTGCACCAAGCTGTAGTGAAGGTGTAGGAACAAACTGTCGGGATGTCGGGAGAAACAACTTCACCGCGAGTGCCATAGCAATCAGAACACCACCGAAGATAAAGAAAATCGTATCTATAGATACATGCTCCATCATCAAAGTTGCAAACACACGACCAGACATACTCCCTAGCGAATTGCCAAAAATAAAATATCCAGTAACAATCCCTGCCAAAGCAGAAGAGACTTCTTCACTGATATAGACTGTAACGGCCGCCGTAATACCACTTACTGCAATGCCGAGCAAAGCGCGGTATACCACCAGCATCGGCCATGATGATGCAGTTGCGCACAATAGAGTTAAAATACCTCCTGCCAGCAGCGAATAAAAAATGATTGGCTTTCGCCCAAAACGGTCAGATAACGTGCCGCTAAATAACATGGCTAATGCCAGAAACCCCACCTCAGCAGACAAAATCATCCCTACCTGATTCAATGGGATATTATAAACCTCACTTAACTTTGGTAATAAAGCCTGGATTGAATATAAAGAAGCTAACTCTGCCAAACCCGCCAGAGGTAATATCATTAAAATAGGCAAGTACTTACCTATTGTCTCTTCAATATTATTTTTCATACACAATGTTCCGTAAAAGATCCTGATTTCCATCTGCCTGTTTGCCAACAAACATCCGTGTATACAATATTTATCTTTTACGTTTACAGAATTGACAGCGTTCACATTTTATTTTTCTTAATAGAGACGAAATGGAATCAAGTGTTTTATGAAATGTAGATCATCTAAGAATGACGCGGTAATGGCAACGTAGTAAGTTATGAACTATATATTTATTCAATAAATATATAGACATTAATTTGACGAAAAGAAATGAATCGGCAGTCCAAAACTGTCACTGGCAACCCTTCTGGACGCCGCCATCCTTAGATGGAAACGTCCGTTAGCGTTTTATTCGATAGTCAGCTCACACGAGTTCTTTGAGCTGCTCCTGCATATAGGTCGAAAAATACTCTGGGTTTTTGATAAGGATGCGGTTACCGGAGGCGACTTTTTCTGCCCATCCGGCCACTTTTTTCGTGAACTCAGGATTCCATCCCTCCTGCTCACCCCTTGCCATCACAACTTCCGGACTCGCTGGCACACCTAAGTCATGCAAATACTTTAGAATTCCCTTAGCGGTGCTTTCATCCATTGAATGGGGTACTGACGCCGAAGTGTTCATACCACCAATAAAATCCAAGGCTTTTTCAATTGCTGTTGGCATGCTCTTATCCTTAAAATTAACCACGTGAGAGACACCTTGATACTATGTACCCAACTCCGCCGGGATATCAAAGAGAACATCGCCTTTCTTTGACTTACCCCGCAGCTAAACGCTTGCGCGGCTGTTTTCTGCACTATTTTTTGGCTTCTCCGGCTAAAACCAGCCCGGTCGCCACCGCATTGCGCGGTCCTTCAGTACCACGGATATTACCCTGCCCGGCGACAACGCTGTACTACGCCATCGTTATTGATAATGGCGGCATCGGTGGATCCTGCGCCTAAATCGAGGATCGCCAGCGGAGCGGCGCATCCAGGCGTCGTTAACGCGCCAGCCACAGCCATGTTGGCTTCCACACCACCGACTTCAACTGGGGTATTTAACCGGGCGCTTAGCTCGCTGGCGATAGCCTGCATCTGTAAGCGATCGGATTTCACCATCGCCGCAATGCCAACGGCGTTTTCCATTGAACATTCCCCGGCAATGCCACCCTGCACCGCGCGGGGAATAAACGTATCCACCGCCAGAAGATCCTGGATATGCACGGCGTTCATGTCATGACCGGTCAGCGAGGCCATTGATCTTACCCAGCAATAGTGGACACGCGACTAAGTGAGTAAACTCACAAGTAAGAAGTGACTCACATGACAAAACCAGCATCAACCACCAAAAAGCCACGCAAGCAGCACACGCCTGAATTTCGTCAGGAAGCCCTGAAACTGGCTGAACGCATTGGGGTGGCCGCTGCCGCCAGCGAACTTAACCTGTATGAATCACAGCTCTACAACTGGCGAAGCAAACAGCAAAATCAGCTCTCTTCTTCTGAACGCGAGCAGGAGATGTCCGCTGAGATCGCCCGTCTGAAACGTCAACTGGCAGAACGGGATGAGGAACTGGCCATTCTCCAGAAGGCCGCGACATACTTCGCGAAGCGCCTGAAATGAAGTATGTCTTCATCGAAAACCATCAGGCTGAGTTCAATATCAAAGCCATGTGCCGTGTATTATCAGGTTGCCCGTAGCGGCTGGTACGTCTGGCATCAGCGTCGTCATCAGATAAACCGGCGTCAGCGGTTCCGCCTTGTCTGTGATAACGTCGTCCGGGAAGCATTCAGTGACGCAAAACAACGCTATGGTGCGCCACGCCTGACGGATGAGCTTCGTGCTCAGGGTTACCAGTTCAACGTGAAAACCGTGGCGGCCAGCCTGCGTCGGCAGGGGCTGCGGGCGAAAGCCTCGCGCCGGTTCCGTCCGGTCAGTTACCGCAAACATGGTCTGCCAGTCTCAGAGAATCTGCTGAAGCAGGACTTTTACGCCAGCGGCCCGAATCAGAAGTGGGTGGGTGACATCACGTATCTTCGCACTGGTGAAGGCTGGCTTTATCTGGCCGTGGTTATCGATCTGTGGTCGCGGTCAGTCATTGGCTGGTCGATGTCCTCGCGGATGACAGCACAGCTTGCCTGCGATGCGTTACAGATGGCGCTGTGGCGGCGTAAATGTCCGGAAAATGTCATCGTGCAGACAGACAGAGGCGGTCAGTACTGTTCAACGGATTACCAGAGCTTACTGAAACGCCATAATCTGCGGGGAAGTATGAGCGCCAGAGGTTGTTGTTACGACAATGCCTGTGCGGAAAGCTTCTTCCATACGCTGAGGGTGGAATGTATCCACGGAGAGGACTTTGTCAGCCGGGAAATAATGCGGACAGCAGTGTTTAATTATAGTGAGTGTGATTACAATCGGTGGCGTCGTCACAGTGCCTGTGGCGGTCTCAGTCCGGAACAATTTGAAAACCAGAACCTCGCTTAGGGTTGTGCCCATA
The DNA here is from genome assembly GCF_046558195.1 of Salmonella sp. 5800. NCBI lineage: Bacteria > Pseudomonadati > Pseudomonadota > Gammaproteobacteria > Enterobacterales > Enterobacteriaceae > Salmonella > Salmonella sp. 5800. The sequence continues at coordinate 430,392 of NZ_JBGDOX010000002.1, forward strand.
TTACGCGGGTAGGATCACAGCTCTTTCCTTCTGCCACAAGTTTTCGGGCATCATCACGACGAGAACTGACATCTGCAAGTGTGATCGTCGGATACACACCCAGCGAGATCATTTTTGGCTTACCGGCAAAACGATAACGGAACCGCCAGCTCTTGCTTCCATTAGGTTCAATTAGCAATGACAACCCTTGCCCATCTCCGAATGTATAGGCTTTAGTTTCAGGCTTAGCGCGGCGAATCTGCATATCGTTTAAAGGCATGTGGATAGGAATCCAAGACCGAACAGGAACATATACACAATCCTATACACATTCAGTGTCGGATTCTACTGGATGGTTACGGACGGTGATGGACAAAAAAGCAATAAAGTCGTTATGAATCAGTGTATTTATGGATGAATACGGACGTTTGAGGAACTTGAGATGGTGCCGATAATAGGAGTCGAACCTACGACCTTCGCATTACGAATGCGCTGCTCTACCAACTGAGCTATATCGGCCCTGAGAAGGGTGTGTTCACGCGGGTGAATCACGGGGTAGAAGGTTAAAACTAACCGGGCGGTGCGTCAATAGCCTTGCTACTCAACCGGCTATTTTTGCACCGCTCGTCATTAATTACGCACGAATCGTACCATCGCCAAAGCCTATCCACTTATAGGTGGTAAGCGCTTCAAGCCCCATCGGACCGCGGGCATGTAATTTCTGCGTGCTGACCGCCACTTCTGCGCCAAGCCCAAACTGCCCGCCATCGGTAAAACGGGTAGAGGCGTTGACATAAACCGCAGCGGAATCCACTTCGTTCACGAAACGCGCAGCATTATGCATATCGCACGTTAAAATCGCATCGGAGTGCTGAGTACCATGTTCGCGAATGTGGGCGATAGCGCCATCCATATTTTCGACCACCACAACGTTCAGATCCAGAGACAGAAACTCGTTATCCAGCTCTTCCGGTTTCAGCGGCACCAGTTTGGCAGGGCCATGCAGTACCTGCATGACGGTTTCATCCCCATGCAACGTCACGCCGCTCTCCGCCATCTGCTTGCTCAGCGCAGGCAAAAAGCGTTCTGCGATGTCCTGATGCACCAGCAAGGTTTCCACCGTGTTACAGGTGCTCGGGCGCTGGGTTTTGGCGTTGACGATAATCTTCAGCGCCGGGGCGATGTCTGCGCTGCTATCGACAAAAATATGGCACACGCCAATCCCGCCGGTAATCACCGGAATGGTGGATTGCTCGCGGCACAGTTTATGCAAGCCTGCGCCGCCGCGCGGGATCAGCATATCGATGTACTTATCCATACGCAGCATTTCATTGACCAGCGAACGATCCGGATTATCAATCGCCTGAACCGCTGCCTCCGGTAAACCGCAAGCTTTCAGCGCCTTCTGAATGACACGAACGGTTGCGGCATTCGTGCGATGCGTCTCTTTCCCACCGCGTAGAATCACCGCATTACCGGTTTTCAGACACAAAGAAGCCACATCAACGGTAACGTTCGGACGCGCCTCATAGATAACGCCAACCACGCCCAACGGCACGCGGCGGCGCTCCAGACGCAGGCCGCTGTCCAGCAGACCGCCGTCGATCACCTGCCCGACCGGGTCGGCGAGATTACAGACCTGGCGCACATCGTCAGCAATCGCTTTCAGACGCGCAGGGGTCAGCGCCAGGCGGTCCAGCATCGCTTCGCTCAGGCCGTTGGCTCGCGCCTGCTCAACATCTTGTACATTCGCGCTGAGGATACTTTCCATTTGCGCTTCCAGTTCATCGGCTATTTTTTCCAGCACGCGATTTTTTTCGCAGCTGGAGAGCAGCGCCAGCTTATACGACGCCGCTTTAGCAGCAATGCCCATTTGTTCCAGCATATGCCTGTTCCTTATCGAGTAATCATGTCATCACGATGAACAGCGACCGGGCCATATTCATAGCCCAGAATCGCATCGATTTGTTGAGAGTGGTGGCCGGCTATCCGCCGCAGAGCATCACTGTTATAACGGCTGACGCCATGAGCGATATCACGCCCTTGCAGGTTACAAATTCTGATGACCTCCCCCCGCGAGAAATTGCCCGTCACGCTTTTGATGCCTTTTGGCAGAAGTGAACTGCCACGTTCCAGCATTGCCGCGGTCGCACCTTCATCAACCGTAATTTCGCCTGCCGGCGGCGCCCCGAAGATCCAACGTTTGCGGTTCTCCAGCGGCGAGGCTTGCGCATGAAAACGGGTGCCGACGGAAATCCCCTCCATCACATCGCCGATCACGCCCGGTTTACTGCCTGAGGCAATAATCGTATCAATACCCGCGCGACAGGCCACGTCTGCCGCCTGAAGCTTAGTGCTCATACCACCGGTCCCCAGTCCGGAAACGCTGTCTCCCGCGATAGAGCGCAGCGCATCGTCAACGCCATACACATCTTTGATAAGCTCCGCCTGCGGATTGCTACGCGGATCGGCGGTAAATAATCCTTGCTGATCGGTCAGCAGCAGCAGTTTATCCGCGCCTGCCAGGATCGCAGCCAGCGCGGAGAGGTTATCGTTATCGCCCACTTTAATTTCCGCTGTCGCAACGGCATCATTTTCATTGATAACCGGCACAATATGGTTATCCAGTAATGCACGCAGCGTATCGCGGGCGTTCAGAAAGCGCTCTCTGTCTTCCATATCCGCACGCGTCAACAGCATCTGCCCGATATGGATACCGTAAATTGAAAACAACTGCTCCCACAGTTGAATCAGGCGGCTTTGCCCTACCGCCGCCAGAAGCTGTTTAGAGGCGATCGTTGCCGGCAGTTCCGGGTAGCCGAGATGTTCACGTCCGGCGGCAATCGCGCCAGAGGTAACAATAACAATACGATGTCCCGCGGCGTGTAGCTGCGCGCACTGGCGGACAAGTTCTACGATATGGGCACGGTTCAGGCGGCGCGATCCGCCTGTTAGCACGCTGGTGCCGAGTTTTACGACCAGCGTCTGGCTGTCACTCATGATTCTCTGCCGTTCAAAATAAGAAATAAAGACCAAATGAACGTTTTAGCAGGACTGGCTCCGGTTGCCAACAACCTGTACGCGTAGCGTGAAATTTTGTTGCGCAGGATCAGCAAGCGTAGCGGCAGAATTTGACCATTTTATTACCGCAACAATTAAACATATTTTTTTAAAAAAATTCTCACTTTGTCATAAATCTTTCATTACCGAACGTTAAAAACCTTCCTGTTTTTTACCGGGTCTCCCGACAAATCATAGCGCGTAATTAAAACAGGAATGGAAATGAATAAGAGCACTCTGGCAATAGTGGTGAGTATCATCGCATCAGCATCTGTTCACGCCGCCGAGGTTTACAATAAAAACGGTAATAAGCTTGATGTGTATGGAAAAGTTAAAGCCATGCACTATATGAGCGATTATGACAGCAAAGATGGCGATCAAAGCTACGTTCGTTTTGGTTTTAAAGGCGAAACGCAAATTAACGATCAATTGACCGGCTACGGGCGCTGGGAAGCTGAGTTTGCCGCTAATAAAGCCGAAAGTGATTCGTCCCAGCAAAAAACCCGCCTGGCCTTTGCTGGTCTGAAATTAAAAGATATCGGTTCTTTTGACTATGGACGTAACCTGGGCGCGCTGTACGATGTTGAGGCCTGGACGGATATGTTTCCCGAATTCGGCGGCGACTCTTCCGCCCAGACCGATAATTTTATGACTAAACGCGCCAGCGGGCTGGCGACTTACCGCAATACCGATTTCTTCGGCATCGTTGATGGACTGGATCTTACCTTACAGTATCAGGGGAAAAACGAAGATCGCGATGTGAAAAAGCAAAACGGCGACGGCTTCGGCACATCCGTGAGCTATGATTTCGGCGGCAGCGATTTTGCCGTCAGCGGCGCTTATACTCTCTCCGATCGCACCAGGGAGCAAAATCTGCAGCGCCGCGGTACGGGCGATAAAGCCGAAGCCTGGGCTACGGGTGTAAAGTATGACGCGAATGATATTTATATTGCGACTTTCTATTCAGAAACCCGCAACATGACGCCAGTTTCCGGCGGATTTGCCAATAAAACCCAAAATTTCGAAGCGGTTATCCAGTATCAGTTTGATTTTGGTCTGCGTCCGTCATTAGGCTATGTGCTGTCAAAAGGCAAAGATATTGAGGGCGTCGGCAGTGAGGATTTGGTGAATTACATTGACGTTGGCGCAACCTATTACTTCAACAAAAATATGTCCGCGTTTGTAGATTACAAAATCAATCAGCTTGATAGCGATAACACGTTAGGCATTAATGACGATGATATTGTGGCAATAGGGTTGACCTACCAGTTCTGATAAGTCGCATTGTGCCTGATGGCGCTACGCCATCAGGCATGGCAGCAGGGTTATGCCGACAGTTTTACCGGCTCGTCGTTGAAATCGTCAGACGGCTCCAGCGCCAGCTCCATAGAAATCAGCAGGTCGCGTAGCTTTTCATGAAACTCGCGTAGCGTGTATTCCAGTCGCTCCACCACTTCGGTTTCGTTAATCGGCACTGCGGTCCAGTTGCCCTCTTTATCAAACAAACCAAACTGATAACGATAAGTGAAGCGTTTCTCTTGTGCTTCCAGCTCCATCCACCAGCCCCAAAATTCACGCTTCTCTGGCGCGGGCTTCACGTTGACGCAAACTGCCAGGCAATCGAAAAAAAAACGATTGTCTTCACACTGCCCTTCCCGGATATAGGGGCCAAGCGCGGTAAATTTCTTGATCAATCTACTTTTCGGGTGTCCACTCGGTAACGTCATTGCGATCTCCTTTAATGAAGCAACTGTTTTACCAAATCAATAGAATTTATCAATCTATTAACACAATCTATGATTAATCCAGTCGGTAATTTCTTGCAGCGCGTGGTCAAAATTGCGGTACACCGGGTTAAAAGGGATCTCTATCAGCTTACCGTCTGAAGATGATGTTGTAATTAAGCGAGACTCTTCTTCCGGGCTGAAGGGATCGTTTTTCCAGAAGCCGGAAAGCATTGGCGTAGGACAACGTCTGCCCAGTAGCCCCTGTACTTTCAACGAATAGCGATTGAGCTCCACACGCAGCGCCTCATCCGAAGCATCATGCATACCCAGACGGCTGGCCAGCACATCCAGATACATCTCCGGCACCGTGCTCTGTCGTTGCGGATCGCTAAGTAGCGCATGGACCACCGGCCCCAGGCAAGCCACCGCTTTCAAACGCGGCGCTTCCAGATAGGCCAGACGCACCGCAACATTGGCGCCAAAACGGAAACCAAACGCCGCAACACGGGTATGATCCACCCAGGGGACATTAGGAAGCGCTTTTAACACATGCTGGTGGAGCAAGCTGGAATCCTGGGTTAATTTCCACTTTGATGAAAATCCAACCGAAGGCATATCAAGCGTTAACATCGCAATACCGCGCGGCGCGAAATAGCGTTCATACAGGGTGTAATAGTCGGTTTGCATGGCGTCCAGGCCGCCGCACATGAGCACCGTCGGAAACGGACCATCCCCTTTCGGCATATGTAAAAACGCGGTGACAGGCGAACCGCCAGGAACGGCAAATTCCATTTCACGTAACGAGCCGGGCAACCGCTGCGCGGCCTCTTCATAGGCGCGATTCGCCAGCGCCTGCGCCTGCTCCGCCAGCTCATCGCCCTTCAAATGCGGGTAGGCGGCAATATTATAGAGCGTTGAAGCATGAAGCCAGTAGCGTCCGCTGCGCATGGCGTCCTGTTCCTGACAGGCTTTCTGCTGCCAGTCCATCGCCTGCTTTGCCCACTCATAAATCCAGTTGCCGCCGCGGTAACCGATGACCGTATCGTATAAATCATCATCCGTTCGCTCTGCGTCGCTCATCACAATACGCGCCTGCACATCAAGGATTTCTCGTGGATCAACGCCGCGCCAAATCCACATCAGGCGGTTTATCATGCGATACCAGTGCGGGACGTTCTTACCGTCCAGCGCGGATTGCATGGGCGGCTGCGACCCACGATTGAACCGACGGACAAGGGTAGACGTTTCAGTATGTTTAAAGCGGGGTTTGAACAGGGTTTCGCTGAGGTTAGCCTGTGTCATTCGTGCAGCCTCCTTGGATACTCATAGAGGCTTATTGTAACCAATAAAACAGCGCCCGGCATTGCCGGGCGCTCTGAAAAGCTGCTGATTAACGACCTGAAATCGGCGGTACAAATACCACACCCATATCCCAGGGCTGCTCAATCCAGGTGTTCTGAGGAATATCAATAACATAATCATCAACCAGCGGACGGCCCGCCGGTTTAGCGAAAATCGTGACGAAATGCGCTTTAGGGTACATTTCGCGAATCGCGACGGCGGTGCCGCCGGTATCGACCAGATCGTCGATGACGATAAAGCCTTCGCCGTCGCCTTCTGCACGTTTCAGCACTTTCAGTTCGCGCTGGTTATCGTGATCGTAGCTGGAGATGCATACGGTATCGACATGACGAATGCCCAATTCACGCGCCAGTAGTGCGCCCGGTACAAGGCCGCCACGACTTACGGCAATAATGCCTTTCCATTGTTCTGAAGGCATGAGGCGGCTCGCCAGTTTGCGTGCGTGAATCTGCAACATGTCCCAGGTGACGACGTATTTTTCGCTCATGTGAAGTGTCCCAGCCTGTTTATCTACGGCTTAAAAAGTGTTCGAGGGGGAAATAGTTGCGCGAGATTATAGAGACCTGACGCGCTAAAAACCAGTGTTTAGCGGAATCCACGCCTCTTTTTGTATGCTTTATACTACCCGCAGGCGGAGAAAGTGGTATTCTCAGTCGCATCTCGTAAGAGTTATCAATTCCGCTAACCCTGTGGCCTGTAAGAACGTTTTTCAGACCACCGCCAAGGAGACTTATCGTGTCTGAACTGTCTCAGTTATCACCACAACCTTTGTGGGATATTTTTGCCAAAATCTGTTCTATTCCTCACCCGTCCTATCACGAAGAGCAACTCGCGGAACATATTGTGAGTTGGGCCAAAGAGAAAGGCCTTTACGTGGATCGCGACCAGGTCGGTAATATTCTGATCCGTAAGCCCGCCACTGCAGGTATGGAAAATCGCAAGCCGGTCGTTTTACAGGCGCATCTGGATATGGTGCCGCAAAAAAATAGCGACACCGTTCACGACTTCGCTACAGATCCTATCCAGCCTTATATTGATGGCGAATGGGTTAAAGCGCGCGGTACTACGCTCGGCGCCGACAATGGTATTGGAATGGCTTCTGCGTTAGCGGTACTGGCTGATGATAATGTCGTCCATGGCCCGCTGGAAGTGCTGCTGACCATGACCGAAGAAGCCGGCATGGATGGCGCGTTCGGCCTCCAGTCCGGCTGGTTGCAGGCCGACATCCTGATCAACACCGACTCTGAAGAAGAAGGTGAGATCTATATGGGCTGCGCAGGCGGCATCGATTTTACCTCTAATCTGCCGTTGACCCGTGAAGCTGTACCCGCAGGATTTGCATGCTTTAAGCTAACCCTGAAAGGCCTGAAAGGCGGCCACTCCGGTGGTGAAATTCACCTCGGCCTTGGCAATGCCAACAAATTGCTGGCGCGTTTTCTGGCCGGGCACGCAGAAGAACTGGATCTGCGTCTGATCGATTTCAACGGCGGCACGCTGCGTAACGCGATTCCGCGCGAAGCGTTCGCTACCCTCGCCGTTGCCGCAGACAACGTAGGCGTGCTGAAAACATTAGTGAACGCTTACCAGGATATTCTGAAAAACGAACTGGCGGAAAAAGAGAAAAACCTGACGCTGCAACTCAATGAGGTTGCCAGTGATAAAGCCGCATTGACCGCGCCGTCACGCGATACCTTTGTGCGCCTGCTGAACGCAACGCCGAACGGCGTGATCCGCAATTCAGACGTGGCGAAAGGCGTAGTGGAAACATCGCTGAACGTTGGCGTGGTCACAATGTCTGATGCGAATGTCGAAATTCACTGCCTGATTCGCTCTCTTATCGACAGCGGTAAAGATTATGTGGTGAGTATGCTGGATTCGCTGGGCAAGCTGGCTGGCGCGAAAACCGAAGCAAAAGGCAGCTATCCTGGCTGGCAGCCCGATGCGAACTCGCCGGTCATGCACCTGGTGCGGGAAACCTATCAGCGTCTGTTCAACAAAACACCGAACATCCAGATTATCCACGCCGGCCTGGAATGCGGTCTGTTTAAGAAACCCTATCCGGATATGGACATGGTTTCTATTGGGCCTACCATTACCGGACCTCACTCTCCGGATGAGCAGGTACATATCGAAAGCGTCGGCCACTACTGGACTCTGCTGACCGAATTGCTGAAAGCGATTCCTGCGAAGTAAGAAAGCGCTAAAATGCCCGTCCCATTTCTGGACGGGCTATCAATATGGAATATCGGGTATCCATTGCCAGATAAGCTCTCCTGGATGCGCTGAATAGCGCTGCGGCTACACGCGAATAGCCAGACAGCCCTATAACAGCGCTGGTAGCACCGAATTATTGTGGCGTAAACGCCATTCCTTTAAATATCCGTAGCGGATTGCCGCGCTCAATCTGATGATGGAACAGACGCCTTTCAGACTTCAACGCCGCACACTCATTTTGCCGTTGCTGTTCCAGCCGCCAGGCAATCAGCAGCCGGGCCAGACGCTTATTCGCATGTTGACTGCGCTCCGACTGAACCTTCACGCTAATCCCGCTCGCCAGGTGCGTGGCCCGCACTGCCGAGTCGGTTTTATTAACGTGCTGCCCACCCGGGCCGGAAGAGCGCAAAGTCTCGAAACGAATCTCATCAGACTGTATGTGCTCGTCGGCGGAAAAGCGCCCAATGCCGACGTACCAGTTTTTTCGCCCATGGTGCGGGCGATACGGGCTGGTACAAATCCACAGTAACGTGCCGCACCAACGTTCACTGAAAGCCATAGCTTTTTCGCCGTCCAGCGAGACCAGCGCAGAACGCAGCGTGTCTGGTAATCGTCCCGGCTCTGTTTCAAGTCGCGTCAACGCTACCTTTTCTCTGGCAGCTTCTTTCGTCAGACAATCCAGCGCTTTTTTTACCGCCAGACAACACTCGTCCGGTCCCTGCGCAGAAGAAAGTTGCAGTAAGATCATGCGCTTTTCTCCCCTGAGGTTTTCAGCGTCAGCACCGGACGCAGGCAGGCAACTGGCGTAATCAGTCCGGCGTCTGCCAGACAATCCACAACGCTATCGATGGATTTATACGCCTGCGGCGCTTCTTCATAAATGAGCTGGCGATCGCGGCAAATCACCCGGCTACCCATCCCGGTACGGCAGAGCTGTCGCGGGGTAAATTTTGCCGATAACCGGTCTTTACACTCGGTACGCATCCATTTGCGCCCCGCGCCATGCGCCAGGGAGAAGAGGCTCTCCTCGCTGACGACGGGTTTCACCAGCCAGCTATAATCGCCGCGCGAGCCGGGGATAATCACCAGTCCCTGCCCATCTGGCGTAGCGCCTTTACGGTGCAGCCACCCCGCCTCACCCGCGACAGTACAGGGTTCAACGAAGTTATGCGCCACATCCAGCCGCGGTTCGCCCTCAGCCCTGAGCTGTTGCAGTATCCGGCGGGCAATCAGCGCGCGATTACTGCGGGCAAATGCCAGCGCATCGTCATGTTCTGCAAGGTAGCGGCGCGCATCGTCGCTATCTTCCGGCAAACCGTTATGCGAAAACGCCTCCACATGACGACGCAGGATAGCTTGCCCCAGACCGCGTGAACCACTGTGTACCAGCAGTAATAACTGCGCTTTTTGCAACCCCGACAAAGCGAACGAATCAGCATCGACGATGCGATCGACCTGCTGCAGCTCGGCAAAATGATTGCCGCCGCCAATGGAACCCAGCGCAGAGCGCCACGAATGATGCTGCATTGCGGCGGGGACATTCTCCTCCAGCCACTGCGCGTCCGCCACGTCAGGCAGCGACGCCAGCCGCTTCTCCAGTTTATCGGCGTTATATTTACGCCCTAAAATATCCGTTTGCCATAACGCCATGCCGCAGCCGATATCGTTGCCGACCAGCGCCGGATAAAAGCGTCCACGCGAGAAAAAGGCTGCGCCAATAGGATAGCCGCGCCCCGGATGCAGATCTGGCATCCCGATAACGCGTTTCATACCGGTTAACTTAGCCGTCGTATATAATTGTTGGATCGCGGAATCTTCGATCCACAGGTTATCTGATGCGATAGAAAATACCACATCTGATAAAGGACGAATATAATTGCCCATATACCATTCCATATATGAATTAAAAAATCAGGAAATGGCAGACTAATCCAGGGCAATAAAAGAAAATTAATCCTGGAAAGGTCTGCAAAGTGCGTTCAGAGAATAAAGTGTCATGATGAACCTCCTTTGCAGTTATTGAGAATGAGAAAACGCGGGTATAGTAATACTGAAATTTAGATGGCGCAATCGTAATAGTGATAAAATCTTAATAGCCTGACTTATAACCCTAACACCAACTGTCGTTCCAACTGAGGGTCGAGCAGCGTTACGTGTAACCCCACCAGCCGTACGCCGCGCTCGCCGCGACGCTCGTTCCAGGTTTTACGGGCGGTGGTAATTAAGTCTTCTTTATTTAATTGCGGCCAGACATGTTCCTGAGTGGTTTGCTGAAAATCATTAAATTTTAATTTAACGCCCTGTCGGGCAATCAGTAAATCGGGCTTTACTATAGCCAGACGACGCTCCAGTTCCGGATATAAATGTTCAATAATGGCCTCGCAGTCCGACCACTCATGAATATCCTCCGCCAGAGTACGCTCAACGCCTACCGATTTACGCAGCCTTTCGCTGTTAACATCACGCTCGTCAATACCCTGACTACGCTCCCATAATACCCGGCCAAATTTACCAAAGCGTTTGAGAAGCATCGCCAGATCGCACTGTTGAATATCCCCGCAGGTTCTTAACCCCATATTTTCCAGTTTGGCGGCGGAAACTTTCCCCACGCCTGGAATTTTGGCTAACGGCAACGTTTTAAGAAAGTCGGGTACATCGGCTGGCGTAATAACATATTGTCCGTTCGGTTTATTGAGATCGGAGGCGATCTTCGCCAGGAATTTCACTGGCGCAACGCCGGCGGAGGCGGTGAGTTGCAGTTCATTGAAAATAGTCTGACGAATCTCCCTGGCGATCAGAGTTGCCGAACCATAACAGTGCGGGCTGTCAGTCACATCCAGCCAGGCTTCATCCAGCGAGAGCGGTTCAATCAGTGAAGTGTAGCGGGAAAAGATGTCACGTACATGCCGCGAAGCCTCTTTATAGGCGTCAAAGCGGCCAGGCAGTAAGGTGAGATGGGGGCACAGCTTTAGCGCCATGGCGGTCGGCATCGCGCTGCGTACGCCAAACTGGCGCGCAGGATAGTTGGCGGTACTGATAACGCCTCTTCGCTCACGACTCCCGCCAATGGCAATGGGGATATCGCGTAACGCCGGATTATCACGCATCTCTACCGCGGCAAAAAAACAGTCCATATCAACATGTATGATTTTGCGCATCGCTCGCCCCCACAACACTGTTTAAGTGTACAGTATGTTTTATTGCGCGCAAAGATACATTCGCGTTAAAAATGCGACATATTCGAAGGTATGACGACGAAAGCGGCGGGAAAATTGTAAACGTACACACGGGGACTTGCGAAAAACTGCCGTGGTGCTAATGTGAGCGCTCCAAATCCAGATTACTCCGATTTGGGGACTCTTTTGCCGTTCTGGCGTGTGTAACCGTTTTATCAAGGAACAAGCAGTATGCGTAAAATCGCATTTTTTCTTGCGATGCTTCTGATGCCGTGCGTCTCATTTGCCGGTTTGCTGAGCAGCAGCAGCCCCGTCACGCCGGTCAGTAAAGAGTATAAGCAGCAGTTAATGGGCTCACCGGTCTATATTCAGATTTTTAAAGAAGAGCGCACCCTTGATCTCTACGTCAAAATGGGTGAGCAATACCAGTTGCTTGATAGCTACAAAATTTGCAACTATTCCGGCGGGTTAGGCCCGAAACGCCGTCAGGGCGATTTTAAAAGTCCGGAAGGGTTTTACAGCGTTCAGCGTAATCAACTCAAACCAGACAGCCGTTTTTATAAGGCCATCAACATTGGTTTTCCCAATGCCTACGATCGCGCGCATGGCTATGATGGTAAATATCTGATGATTCACGGCGCCTGTGTTTCCGTCGGCTGCTATGCCATGACCGACAGCGGCATTGATGAGATTTTCCAGTTTGTCACCGCCGCGCTGGTCTTTGGTCAGCCGAGCGTGCAGGTGAGTATTTATCCGTTCCGGATGACCGACGCCAATATGCAGCGTCATAAATATTCATATTACAAAGATTTCTGGGCGCAGCTAAAACCCGGCTACGATTATTTTGAACAGACGCATAAGCCGCCAACTGTTTCTATCGTTGATGGACGTTACGTCGTGAGCAAACCGTTGAGTCACGAAGTCGTTCAGCCACAGCTGGCCTCAAATTATACGCTCTCCGAGGCAAAATAACGCCCATTCGCCTGGCATAATCTTTTGCCAGGTTTCATTCCCCGTTAGCGGCTGGGTAGCAATCACGGTAACCACGTCATTTGGCGTGGTCTGTGAACTGAAATCAATTTCCATATCCTGATCCACCAGCGTGGCTACGCCAAACGGCGCCCGGCGAGTGATCCAGTGCAAATGGGTTGAGCAAAACGCCATCACATATCGCCCATCTGACAGCAGCATGTTAAAAACGCCTTTTTCACGTAATACCGTCGCCAGTGTCGCAATATATTTAAATACCGCCGTCATGTTGCCCGGCGTGCGGGGATAACGCTGCGTTAATTTATGCAATAGCCAGCAAAACGCTTTTTCGCTGTCGGTTTCCCCCACCGGACGAAAATTACCGGTTTCCAGCGACTTATAACCGTTGAGCTGACCGTTATGAGCATAAGTCCAGTTGCGTCCCCATAATTCCCGGGTAAAAGGGTGTGTATTTTCCAGCGCCACTTCACCGCGATTAGCCTGACGGATATGGGCGATAACCGAGCAGGACTTGATCGGGTAATTCTGTACCAGTTTCGCAATCGGCGAATGGTAGCTCGGTTGCGGATCTTTAAACGTGCGACAGCCCTTTCCTTCGTAAAAGGTAATTCCCCAGCCGTCTTTATGCGGCCCAGTTCCGCCGCCACGCTGCACCAGTCCGGTGAAGCTAAAGCAGATATCCGTCGGCACATTGGCGCTCATCCCAAGCAGTTCGCACATACATCACCTCCACAAACGCCTTAAGCGGGAAGGCGTAATTTTTACAGCCAATCAAAACTCAAAATATCAAAGAAAACAATATGCTATACCCTAAATAATTCGAGTTGCAGGAAGGCGGTAAGGGAGGAAATCCCCAGGAGCATAGATAACTATGTGACTGGGGTTTCTGAGCGCAACCAACGCACCTGCAGCTTGAAGTATGACGGGTATAGTTATTTAACCATCTCTTTTTCGATCAGTTGAATCAGGATATGAATCACTTTGATATGAATTTCCTGAATACGATCGGCATAACCGAAGTGCGGTACGCGAATTTCAATATCCGCCGTTCCCGCCATTTTGCCGCCGTCTTTGCCGGTCAACGTGATCACTTTCATGCCTTTTTCACGGGCCGCGGCAATCGCTTTAATCACGTTACCAGAGTTACCCGACGTCGAGATCCCTAACAGGACATCGCCTTCGCGCCCTACCGCCTCAACGTAACGAGAGAAAATATAGTCATAGCCAAAATCATTACTGACGCAGGATATATGGCTAACATCAGAAATCGCAATTGCCGGGTAGCCCGGACGATTTTCACGATAACGACCTGTCAGCTCTTCAGCAAAGTGCATCGCATCGCAATGGGAGCCGCCGTTACCGCAGGAAAGTACCTTACCACCCGCTTTAAAACTGTCAGCCAACAGGACCGCCGCGCGCTGAATGGCGTGAATATTGGCGTCATCTTTTAAAAAATTAGCCAGCGTTTCCGCCGCTTCGTTCAGTTCGTTACGAATAAGATCCTGGTACATGAGGATATCCTTCAGCATGAATGTAAATGACAGTATGCAGTGTACCGGATAGCAGTACAGGCGAGAAGCATAAGCCGAATTAACGCCTCACGCTTTTGATTTTTCGTGCCCCCAAAAACGGCAACAATGTGAGCTTTGTTGTAATTATTTTGTAAACACATTGCTAAAAGATTTTACATCCACTACAACCTAATCATCACAAGTGGTCAGACCTCCTACAAGCAAGGGAGCTTTTCGTTATGATGATTTTGAGTATTATCGCTACGGTTGTTCTGCTCGGCGCATTGTTCTATCACCGCGTGAGTTTATTTCTCAGCAGCCTGATTCTGCTCGCCTGGACCGCCGCACTTGGCGTCGCTGGCCTGTGGTCCATCTGGCTGTTGGTTCCTCTGGCCATTATCCTCGTGCCGTTTAACCTCACACCGATGCGAAAATCAATGATTTCCGCACCGGTGTTCCGCGGCTTCCGTAAGGTCATGCCGCCGATGTCGCGCACTGAGAAAGAAGCGATTGATGCCGGTACAACCTGGTGGGAAGGCGATCTGTTCCAGGGCAAGCCAGACTGGAAAAAACTGCACAACTATCCGCAACCGCAACTCACTGCCGAAGAGCAAGCGTTTCTCGACGGCCCGGTAGAAGAAGCGTGCCGGATGGCGAACGATTTCCAGATTACCCATGAACTGGCGGATCTGCCGCCGGAACTGTGGGCTTACCTGAAAGAGCATCGTTTTTTTGCGATGATCATTAAAAAAGAGTACGGCGGGCTGGAGTTCTCCGCTTATGCGCAGTCCCGTGTACTGCAAAAACTGTCCGGCGTCTCCGGGATTCTGGCTATCACCGTCGGCGTTCCAAACTCACTCGGCCCTGGCGAGTTGTTGCAGCACTATGGTACGGAAGAGCAGAAGAATCACTATCTGCCGCGACTGGCGCGCGGCCAGGAGATCCCCTGCTTTGCGCTGACCAGCCCGGAAGCAGGTTCTGATGCAGGCGCCATTCCGGATACCGGCGTGGTTTGCATGGGCGAATGGCAGGGCCAGCAGGTGCTGGGTATGCGCCTGACCTGGAACAAGCGTTACATTACGCTGGCGCCGATAGCTACCGTGTTGGGCCTGGCGTTTAAGCTTTCCGATCCGGATAGATTGTTAGGCGGAGAAGAAGAGCTGGGTATTACCTGCGCTCTGATCCCCACCTCAACGCCGGGTGTGGAAATTGGTCGTCGTCACTTCCCGCTTAACGTTCCGTTCCAGAATGGCCCAACCCGCGGTAACGATATTTTCGTGCCTATTGATTATATTATCGGCGGCCCCAAAATGGCCGGGCAGGGCTGGCGTATGCTGGTGGAATGTTTGTCGGTAGGACGCGGTATTACCCTGCCGTCCAACTCCACTGGCGGGGTGAAATCCGTCGCGCTGGCAACCGGCGCCTATGCTCACATTCGTCGTCAGTTCAAAATTTCTATCGGCAAGATGGAAGGTATTGAAGAACCGCTGGCGCGTATTGCAGGTAACGCTTATGTGATGGATGCCGCCGCATCGTTAATCACCTACGGCATTATGCTGGGCGAAAAACCGGCGGTACTGTCGGCTATCGTGAAGTACCACTGCACCCACCGCGGCCAGCAGTCCATTATCGACGCGATGGATATCACTGGGGGTAAAGGCATTATGCTGGGCGAGAGCAACTTCCTGGCGCGTGCTTACCAGGGCGCGCCTATCGCGATTACCGTGGAAGGCGCGAATATCCTGACCCGTAGCATGATGATCTTTGGTCAGGGCGCCATTCGCTGCCATCCTTATGTACTGGAAGAGATGGCCGCAGCGCAGAATAATGATGTGAATGCCTTTGATAAACTGTTGTTTAAACATATTGGTCATGTCGGCAGCAATACCGTCCGCAGTTTCTGGCTTGGCCTGACCCGCGGATTAACGAGCCATACGCCAACCGGCGACGCCACGAAGCGTTATTACCAGCATCTGAACCGACTGAGCGCAAACCTGGCACTGCTGTCCGACGTGTCAATGGCGGTACTGGGCGGCAGCCTGAAACGCCGCGAGCGTATCTCCGCGCGTCTGGGCGATGTGTTGAGTCAGCTTTATCTGGCCTCAGCCGTACTGAAGCGTTACGACGACGAAGGTCGCCACGAAGCCGACCTGCCGCTGGTGCACTGGGGCGTACAGGATGCGCTGTATCGTGCTGAACAAGCGATGGACGATCTGCTGCAGAACTTCCCGAACCGCGTCGTGGCCGGATTGCTCACCGCGATGATCTTCCCGACTGGCCGTCATTATCTGGCGCCGTCTGATAAGCTGGATCACGCCGTGGCGAAGATCCTGCAGGTGCCGAACGCCACACGTTCACGCATTGGGCGCGGTCAGTATCTGACGCCCGCCGAACATAATCCGGTCGGTTTACTGGAAGAAGCGCTGCGTGATGTCATCGCTGCCGACCCTATCCACCAGCGCATCTGCAAAGAGCTGGGTAAAAATCTGCCGTTTACTCGTCTGGATGAACTGGCGCGCAATGCGCTGGCGAAAGGGCTTATAGATAAAGATGAAGCCGCCATTCTGGCGAAAGCGGAAGAGAGCCGCCTGCGCAGTATCAACGTTGATGATTTTGAACCTGAAGCGCTGGCGACCAGGCCGGTAAAGCTGCCGGAGAAAGTGCGTAAAGTCGAAGCCGCATAATCAGTCTCGTGTCTTTCCTGCCCCGCTTTCGCGGGGCTTTTTCTTGCCGCTTTTTTATTATTGCTCATGCTACAGTGTAAAGACGCTGTTCAATGAGGAGCTCCGATCGTGTCTGGTTTGAAAATTACTCTGTTGCAACAACCTTTAGTCTGGATGGACGGCCCGGCAAACCTGCGTCATTTTGACAGACAGCTAGAGCTCGTATCTGGCCGGGATGTGATTGTTCTGCCTGAAATGTTTACCACCGGCTTCGCGATGGAGGCCGCTAATAACTCACTTTCGCAAGATAGCGTGATTACGTGGATGCAGGCCAAAGCCCGACAAACTGACGCTCTGATTGCCGGCAGCGCGGCGCTACAAACTGAGCGCGGCGCCGTAAATCGCTTCTTACTGGTTGAACCGGAAGGCAAGGTTCATCTCTATGATAAGCGCCATCTGTTTCGTATGGCGGATGAACATCAACATTATGCCGCAGGCGATAAACGCATCATCGTGCAGTGGCGCGGTTGGCGCATTCTGCCGCTGATCTGTTACGATCTGCGCTTTCCGATATGGTCGCGCAACCGCAATGATTACGATCTGGCGTTGTATGTAGCGAACTGGCCCGCGCCGCGCTCGCTACACTGGCAAACATTACTGACAGCGCGCGCTATTGAAAATCAGGCTTATGTCGCAGGCTGCAACCGGGTTGGCACCGATGGCAACGGGTTACATTATCGCGGCGATAGCCGGATCATTAATCCCCAGGGTGATATTATCGCCACCGCCGAACCACACCAGGCGACACGTATCGATGCCGATCTTTCTCTCGTCGCCTTGCAGGACTATCGCGAAAAATTTCCAGCCTGGCGCGATGCCGATCCATTCACCTTGTAAGCAACCTGCCGCTAACCGCGGCGGGATTGTTTCACTCCGTAACTCTCCGTAAAACAAATTCGCGTGGCGTAATGTGGCAGGCAACGTATTCTGACTAAGAGCCTATCCCATTAGGGCTATTTTACTTGCCATTTTGGACCTGGGCAGTGCTCAAAATCCTCACGTACTACGTGTACGCTACGGTTTTTGCGCGCTGTCCGTGTCCAAACTGGCTGCGCCAATAACGCCTACTGGGATAGGCTCTAAGATAATTGCTCGCCATTCGTGGGTAATAAAAACGGTTAATCACTCCCTTATCAGGATATCTTCATGAAAAACTTTGTACGCACAACTTTACTGGCAGCGACTCTGGCGGGCGTTTCTTTTGGCGCTTTCGCCACCGCTGTCCCCAATCCTCCCCTGCCCGCCCAGGATCCTATTGTCCAGCATCTGAAGCTGACAAACGATCAGATTACCCGGATCAAAAAACTTCACCAACAACTGGAAACCGACGTCAGTCAGATTTCTATGAAGGGAATTAAAGACGGTGCGCTGATAGAGGTGATTAAATCCGGTAAATGGGATGACGCCGCCGTAAAACAGCAGCTTGCAGCCTTCAGTAACATAGAACAACAGGCTCGCTATTATCGGGTTAAATATTATTTTGATTTAAGCAAAGTCTTGACACCAGAACAACGTCAACAGGTACAACAAGATCTCGCCCAGGCACTTGAGTAAATATTTTTGCCCGTTATTCCTGGATAACGGGCTTTATCCAGGTCGGGTACAAATTCATCTTCATCTTTTTCTTACAGCATCGCTCTATCTCACACTACCCGTTACATAACGTAGAAGTGAAACCGTACGTGGGGCTGGCATACGTTGGGCAATTTGGCGAGGAGATGGATTTCCATACCGACGATTATCGTATTGTTATTTAAAATCTTCATCTCATTTTTTACCCGCTTACAGAAAACCCTGCGTTACAATAGACCGTTTTTTGGGCTTCGTTTATGTAATCGTTATATCACACCCTATACCGTGAAACTTGTCTTTTAGCCCAATATTAAGGCAGGTTCTGAAATGAAAAACTTTTTCGCAGTCTGCATCATTCCCCTTGTGGTAGCCTGGTCCGCTACTGCATCAGCAAAAGAAGGGATCTATATCACCGGGAAAGCGGGGACATCCGTAGTCAATGTCTATGGAATCAACTCAACCTTCAGCCAGGATGAGATAGTCAATGGTCATGCAACGTTACCTGACCGTACCAAAGGCGTTTTTGGCGGCGGGGTTGCTATCGGTTATGACTTTTATGATCCATTCCAGCTTCCAGTACGTTTAGAACTGGATACCACTTTCAGAGGTGAGACGGATGCTAAAGGCGGGCAGGATATTATTGCATTTGGTCAGCCAGTACACATAAATGTAAAAAATCAGGTCCGAATGACCACTTACATGGTTAATGGCTATTATGATTTTCACAATAGTACGGCATTTACACCCTATATCAGCGCAGGCGTTGGCCTCGCTCATGTGAAGCTAAGTAATAACACCATTCCTGTTGGTTTTGGTATTAATGAAACTCTGTCTGCTTCAAAAAATAACTTTGCCTGGGGCGCAGGTATCGGTGCAAAATATGCTGTAACAGATAATATTATGATTGACGCCAGTTATAAATACATTAATGCCGGCAAAGTAAGCATTTCAAAAAATCACTATGCTGGTGATGAACATACCGCTTATGATGCAGACACAAAGGCTGCCTCCAATGACTTCATGCTCGGCATTACTTACGCCTTTTAAACACTATCGGTAAAATAGCTGGTCCTGTGGGTTCCCGAAGGCGCAATGGAGGATATCAGTAATGAATACTCCTGCGCCTTCAGAAAATCGTTGAACAGGTGCAACCTGGCGCCATTTTTCAGTACACTGCAACGTTTCTGGTATGGGCTTAACTTCCGGCTGCCCAAAAACAGCCCCGTCCTGTTTCCGGGTATTATCATTTCCGTCAGTCGGCATCATGTTTTGTATTAGGCATCGTCAAAAGACGACTGGCTGACCAGTCGCATATCTCGATGCCTCAATTCAGTCATCATCATGTGGGTTTAAGTCAGGAACGTATCAAAACCATTCCAAACGGGTTAATCATCATTCAGAAAATCAATTTGTGGGCGATTATTCCATTTATCTTCAATAAAAGACAGAAAGCGTTGAAATAAAGGAGAATAATACTGACGATGACGCCATACAAGATAAATGGGGAGATCTGGGACCCTCCATTCAGGAAGTATAATTTCAAGTTCATTATTTTTTAAGTATTTGGTGGCAAGCCAGGCCGGAGTCATGAGGTTGATACCCTTTCCTTCTAAAACCAAATTAAGAACACTCAAAAGATTATTGGAAGATAAATGAACATTAACAGCGCCACTAATAGTGTATGATTCATCTTGACGGAAAAGAGTAAGAGGTCCGGAAAGACCATGATTGTGAAGACCCACAATAATGTGATTTTCCAAATCGCCAGGGTGTGAGATCCTGCCATATTTTCTGATATATTTCGGACTCGCACAAAGAACCAACTTTAAAGGGCTTATCTTTCGATACACGAGATCCTCACTTTCGATTATGCCACTTTTAAAAACCAGCTCATCAAACTCCAGGGATTTACTAAAAAAATCGCTACGCTCTCGTGAATCCAGGTAGATTTTTGTATCCGGATAGCTAGCTGTAAATTCCCATATCCACTTATTGGCAAGAAACTCACAGACAATAGCCGGAGCCGAAAATTTTATACTCCCTCTGATAATTTTATCCGGATTTCGCAATTCATCCAGCAAGGACTGAAAGGAAGATGTTATCCTTTTCATGCTTGCATAGGCTGTCTGCCCAGCTCCAGTCAGTTCTAAGTGATGTGAATCGCGCCGAAGTAAAGTAACCTCAATAGAATTCTCAAGGCGGCTAAGCGATTTACTGACAGCAGAAATGCTAATATCTAATTCCCGCGCAGCCCGGGAAAGATTCCCTACTTCCGCCACTTTAATAAATATCATCCAGTCTCGCATACCACGATTATTGATCAGTTCCATCATTATCTTCCGTTGATAAAAGAAATTCTTATATTAAAGGAGCTATCAACGACTTACTGATGCGTCATTGTGTGCCTCAATGTCCTTGATATCATCATAATAAAAAATCTATTGGCTGCAAAATAGCATCTGAATCGATCATGATTTTGCATCCATCTCCGGTTACTAATTGAACCTGTTTACCACTCAGTGTAAATACCCTATCTCAGAAGTGATCGTCAAGGTTGTCGCCGAACCAGATCTCAATAATAAAGTGGTTCATTGTCATGCACCCGTTCTGCAAAGGCATTCTCCTTTTCTGTGACGCAGTCTGGAGCACATTAATTGCATCGTTCACCTAACAAAGTATCCCGTGGAAACAAGCAAAACATCGCCAGATTATTCTTACTTGCATACCCCCCACCCGGCTCGATATTATTTGTGAAAGTGGAGGAAACAGAACAGACGGTTTAAATAAGACGCTTACTCAAAACATAAACCTATGTGCAGGCTCCTCTCATTTCGTCACGTCGCTGATATCCAGCTTTACTGGCGCCAGGGGAAGATATCTGCGCAAGGCAATAATTCCGGCGCAACAACAACCACTCCCGCTGGGCCTCTGTACATTCAAAATCTCCCATGACCAAAAGCCAGCGGGTAGAAGCCCTGCGCCAGTGACCTGCGGCCTCCAGATTCTGCGCAACCGGGTCTATCACGGCCTCCGGTGTTATCTTATTTCTGCTCAAAATCAGCACCATCATTTGGGATATAGCCTACAACCCCTGCCCGCCGATGATGGGGGAGGATTCGGTATGCAGCACTTTCATCCTGGTCTCCGGCTCAGTCAGCTATCCGACGTGCCCCCTTATGCCGGGCCAGCAGCGAAGAAAATCCGGGCGTGGTGTGATAAAACAGACGACGTTTCAGCCAGCCCACATTCTTTCGCTCCTTTGTGTTGATACGACCAATACGCTGTGAACCGATGACTGGATTGTTCATACGCCTTTCTGTGGTATACAGGTATGTGAACCCCAACTCTTCAGCCACATGAATATAATCAGAACAATACCAGCCCTCAGGCCAGCACAGATGCTGACTGCAGTAACCCAG
This sequence comes from Salmonella sp. 5800, assembly GCF_046558195.1. Taxonomy (NCBI): domain Bacteria; kingdom Pseudomonadati; phylum Pseudomonadota; class Gammaproteobacteria; order Enterobacterales; family Enterobacteriaceae; genus Salmonella; species Salmonella sp. 5800. Next base: position 452,125 of record NZ_JBGDOX010000002.1, read on the forward strand.
CATCTCCCTCATCCGCTTACGACTAAGAAGAATATCGACACGAAGCAAATCCGACGGATTACGGGACACAGGTTTCTGGTCCCAGCGTCGGTGGGTGTGCGTGTGCGAGTGAAACTCAACAAGGCCACTGAGGTGCATCTCCCGAACCTCTGACCAACGCAGCATGACCTCATCAGCCCGGCCTTGTTTAACCAGCATCTGACACTCATCATGAGAGTACACCGGTTCGCCTGCAGGAATACGGACCGGTCCGTCACTGATCAAACTGGTCACAAGAAAGAGATGCGCATGCAGATTAAACTCCTGCAGCACCGGAAAAACCTGCAACCAGTTATCCAGCCAGCCGCCATCAAAGGTCAGCATGACGCTTTTACGAGGCAATCTTGCACCATGATAAAAAGCTTCCACCTCTGCTGCGGTAACGGTTTTCCAGCCAGATTCAGCCAGCCATTTCATCTGCGCCCGGAACGTACGGGGAGATAAGGTTATCTGTCCGGGTTTATCACTGACATGGTGATACATTAATACCGGTAAATGTCGTGCATAAGACATATGCTTTATTCCTTTATGTAAAAAATAAATTATTTTTACGCCTGAGGGGACAAGAAAAAGCCCCCTAAACATAAAATCTTAAATATCACATATGAATACCTGACAGATAAACAAACCTTATACCAGGGGCTTATAAAGCCCCGCTCACAAAAGAGTGAATCAAACAAACCCACAAAACAGAAAATAATAAAGGCATCAGTGTCCGTTAAATTATTTTACGAAACATAATATTCCTCTCCCTACAAAAAGAATGATGAATTTCAGATTTTAAAATCAATCAGCAATTGATTTTTCTGCAATGAAGATTGCTAACCATATTTGCCTTGAGTAAATTTTCAATACATCCTCGAGCCTGATATACAGTATTCGCCTTATTCACTTATACAGGAAGTATGAGTGGAACAGACGGCTACGTATCCTCCTGCGCCAATGCACAGGCCTTAAAATCCAGCGTCCAGGTGTCCGCAGGCACTTCCTGATTGCCATCAACGACCACACTGAAACTGGCGTTATCTGCAGCGGTTCTTAAAATGGCGCCACGACCACTCACCATATCTGGTTGCCACCCCTCGCCCTCCAGGCGAACCTGAATGTGATGGCGAGGATCCTGTTGCCCGCTCAGCAGCAATACGGTAGGCGTGTTACCCGCCTTTTGCTCATCGCTCCATACCCGAAACCCGCTGTGACTGCCGTGATAAGTCACCCAGCCTTGCGCAAGCACCATCCCATCTGGCACATGCCCAGCCCGAAAGTAAGTCCCTACACGTAGCGTTGTCTGAAGTTTTTCTGCGGCGTTCGCTATCGGCACCAAGCTACTGGCAGCGACCAGTATGGTTACGCTATAGATAACCGTTTTCACTCGCTGTATTTTCATCCACATTATTCTCTCCTTCAGAATCGGCTATCTGCAGAGACCGCTCATTTGATACAAGCCCGCGATTCCCTTGTGGGCAGGTAGGTGGTAGTTAACCCGACATTGCTGTGCTCCCCATTTCACCGTCAGTTCGCCCTTATCCGCCAGACCAGTGAGATAAACCTGGCTATCAGTATCCACCAGAGCAGCACTGCCATCCTGCCCATTGACTGTAACCTGCGCCCCGAAAGGAATGGCGCTCCCATCTTCCCGTTTCAGCGTCATCAGTGCCCTGGCCCCGATGCGAGTGTGAAACTTCGCTTCCACCACCGCCCCTTCGGTTGGCACCACGCGCACATCGGTTTGTGTGACCTCTGCGTCATCCGGTAGTCGCGACGGATCGAGGCTGACTGTATTCTCCTGATAGACGCTCAGGTTGCCCACTGTGGTGTCGCCACGAAAATCCGTCTTAACGCCAGGCCAGCCGCCAACTGGCACCCCCGAGGCCCCTGGCGCTTCAACCAGCGCCACTGAGCCTTGCAAAGGTTGCCCCAGCGTCACACCATGATGGTGGATAACTATACCTCCCGCGATATTGGCTCCCATCTGGCGCATCGCCCGGCTGTAGCTATAGTCACCACCTAACAGGCCGTAATCCCCATTCCATGCCAAGTGCAATGCGCTGTTATTACCACCACCTGGCGGGGCATCGGCACGGTAACTCTGACGCACCTCCCAATCCAGTTGCTGACTGAATGCCTCTCCGTTGACCCCCACTTGTTGCGTCTGACCACCGTGTGATGGTGAAGTCATCTGCCAACTAGCACTTACATTATTCCCCGTCCAGCGGCTTAATGGCATACTGAACCACAGGCTGGTTATGTTCTCTTTACGGTGCGCGCCATTGCGCCACAGCGTTCTGTTTTGATTCCAGTTCAATGACAGCGAGCCCCCTCCGATAGAGGTTCCCCAACTCAGTCCGTAGCTGTCATCATGACCGGGGCGATTACGCCAGTCGGTACGGGAACCGCTTAAACTCAGATTGCCCAAATGCCTCCCCCATGACTGACTCAACATCAGGGTAGTACGCGAGCTCGGCTGCAAATTTTCCCGCCACGACCATAGACGGTTGCCATTATGTCGATAACTGTCGAGCACATCGGATAGGGTGTTATAGCCCTGCGAGGCATACTGCCATCTCGTCAGAAAAAAATTTGTCCCCGTCGCAGTCAGCTGGTTGCTGTAACGCAGTCGCCAGGAGGCTCCTTGCTGTACCGCTTCCCCCTGACGCTGACTGTGTGTGTCGCTTCCATCGACAGATAAACTCCCCCACCGCCCGAGAGATCCCCCCAAACCAAGCAATGCAGCTTGATAGTGCGTTGCACTCTGTATACCGCCGTATGCAGTGAGATTCCACGGCAGACCATACATCAACGTAGCCTGCGCGATCTGCGCCTTATCCGTTGCAGAGTCTGACGATCGGTATCGGCCCGCCAACAGGCTGTACTTCAAATATCCCTGGTGCAGTGCTATCGCCGGGGTCTGATACGGCACCACAAACATTTGTGTACTGCCATCGGCCTCCCACACGGTGACATGCAGATCACCACTACTGTCTGTTACCGACAGATCCCGCAGTGCAAACGGTCCGGGCGCCACGGTGGTGTTGTAAATGGTGTAACCATTCTGTTTGACCTCCACCCGAGCCTGCGTGCGGGCAATCCCACGCACTACCGGAGCAAACTGCCGCTCACTGTAGGGCACCATGTTGTCATCCGATGCCAACATCACACCGGTAAATGGCACACTATCAAATATCTCCCCCTGCGAAGTCTTTTGCCCCAGAGTCAGACGACTTTTTAGTGAGTACAGTCCACGCTCAGCATAGGTATATGCTGCCTGCCACTTCCCCGACTGTTGACTACTCCGCTGCCAGCTGGTCGCATTGCGGACACGCCACGCACCTATATTGATTCCCGGTTGCAGTTGTACCCAGGAAGAGTTGTCACGCCTCTTCATATCCATTTTGTAATCCGTCTGCGTTGTCCTCGCACTGTAGTTCATCAGAAACGCCGGAATACCATCATCCCAGAGATCTTCAGGAGCGATCCCCTTAAATTTCGTACGCAACGCCACCTGAGGAATACTCAGTTGCAGTTGCTGATTATTGATATCCAGTACCGCTTTAGCCTGTGGAATGGCGCTCAGATCCGCACACTCATCTGGGGTCTTTGCTGCTTTCCACAACTGAGGGTAATCTTCCGTTTTTACGCCGTAGCGTGAAAGCTGACTGACCGTCAAACAAGGAGCCAGAAAAGGCGTTCCTTGCCCATCCTTTTCCAATTTGAACACCACATCACGGGTGTCGACACGTTTACCATTCACCATCACGTCCACGCGATAAGTCCCTGGCTGTTGTACCCCCTGGTTAAAGAGCGACATATCAACCCCTTTCGCTGCATCGCCCAACATTGATGCATCGAATGTGTAAGCGTGCGCATTTGCGCAATGAACCACTCCCGCGATAAACAGTAGCAAGGCAGGTTGTTTGAACTTCATTTTCTGCCGCTAAACCCCTGGATTTATTTAAGAACGTAGTGGAACGGATGACTTTCACCACCAAAGTCTGTAATAACTCTCCACTCAATATCACCATGGGCACTACCTGGCATATTTAGTGTTTTGTCAGCAAAGGGGGGGACATACTCAAGCCCTGTAATGGGCTTTCCCCCTACTGTGACAGAGGCTAAATTCATGTAAAACGGGGTGGGGTTCTCCACCTTAAGTTTGTTGCCCGTCTCCACCCATCTTAAATTTCCTGCAACATCTTCCGGCGTCCCCTTCACGGCATCCGGGCGGAAAATCAGCTTATCACAGGCGTTGATGGACAAATTGAGGTCAAGGGTCGCGCCCTTAGCCTGTGTATCCGACGGTTCATTTTCGGGTGGTACCGCCTTTATACAGACCCACTGTAAAGTCTCACGATCCGTTGGCATGTCACCACCAGTACGGACAATACGCAGTTGACTCTGCTGGTTCGCTTCTAAACGAAATAGAGGCGGCATCACCAAAAAGGGAGCAGGCGAACTTTTGTCTGCAGCTTTGACTGAAGACTGAACCAAAATAGGGTAATTCTGCGGGTTGCTCACCGAGAGCGTCGCGCCGGGCGTACCAGCGTGATAAATCACTCGTGTAGCCCCCAGCTTCACGCTGAATAATTTAGTGGCTGAATTTAATTGCTGCCTGGCGGCATATACTGAAACCATAGAATTAGTGGCGAACAAAGCTACCGCCATTACAGCAAAATTAACTACTTTCATATCAAAAATTGTAAAAGAAAAATAGATGATTTGATGTGTATTGCGCCTTAAACAAGGCGCAATACACTAATAGTTGTTTACTATTAAGGTTGATATCCCACTACGTCTACAGTTATTGGGTACGTGTCAGCTGTGACATTCTGCGCCGCTCCCGCTCCTGTCAGGACAATATCAAGCGCGTCATTGCTATTAAAGGTCATCCAGTTCACCCCATTCCATTTTTCCGTGCCATCAGCTCTTCTAAGACTGTCACTTGATAAGCCCACAATGATCTCTCTACCAGTATTTTTACCAGCTACACGCCATGCAGTGCCAGTAAGGTCTACTATTTTGTTAGCAATCCCCCTGACCCCGAATTCTTTAAGAGTAGTAGAATTAACTTCAAGCTTCGCAATTTTCGTGCCAAGAGCATTTGGCCCAGCCTTTAAGCCCGACACAGGAATAAGCGATACGGTTAAATCTTGGGGAGAGGAAAACACAATATCCGCTGATTTTTGTTGCTCTGAGTTCGGCAAAAATGAGCCAGCATAACAACTAGCAGCCATCATGCTCAACGCACTTGCGATAATCAATTTTTTTATGCTTTTCATTTGAATAACCACCTTTTTTTAACCAAATTAAAATAATCCAGCACATCCAGAACACATAACACCATACCAAATCTTACCGTATGGAAAAATCCGTGGCTGGTAATAACAGCTTGTACTTATTGGTATTTGTTACCAATTCAAATAAGTAATGTCATAAAAATCTATATATCAGAGCACCTCTTAATCTGAAAAAAATTGCGTTATTGCCAATATAAACAGTGTTTATGTTAACATCGTGTTGTCAGGGTGGAATAGAATACTAGTCAAAAAGCAATTATACCTTCCATCTACATTCAAGTGATAACATTACAATGACACCCACCACACTGGGTGTGGGAAACTTATCTTCGAAGAGAGGATAATTATCAGGCATCGTTGCAACATTGTTTATATTTAAACATACATCTCCTAACTCGACGGTAAGATTATTAGTTAACTTTTCCTCGCAGGGAAGATCTTTAATGGAAAATCTTGTTTTCCGAAACGGAAAAGCAATTATAACGCTCCAACGAGAGTCTCAACACTAAGAGCTGACTGACACAGGTCAGACTGATTATACAGGCATGAAAAAGCTCTCCCCTTCCTTTCAGTTCTTGCTGGATTATGCAAACGTCGCACCACCTCCCCGTGAACATGGCACATTAATTTGAAGCAGCTCTCATCCGGTATCGCTTTTCAGTGCAACGAAATTCATCGCAGGTGCCCCCGTAAATAGACCCGTTTTAGTTCCATGCATTTTTAAGATTCCGGCCAGATAACGTTATTGGCGGTATTCCTTGGGTATCATATTGTTCCGCGATTCATGTGGACGTTCGCAGTTATATTCTGATAACCCTTTATCCGTAATTTCCCGCACCTCATTCAGCGTTCTGAACAGATAAGAATTGAGTATTTCTGTACAGTATGTCCGGTTAAAGTGCTCGATAAAAACGTTTTTCTTCGGCTTACCCGGCTGAATAAACGCCAGCTTTACTGCATGTTTCTTTGCCCATTCAGCCAGTGCCAGCGAGATAAATTCCGGTCCCTTATCCATACGCAGCATGGCCGGATAACCGCGGTTGCTGTAATCCTGTCGAGTACACGGACCACTCGCAGAGCTGGCAGATTCAGATCGATTTCAATCGACAACGCTTCACGATTACAGTCATCAACAACATTGAACGTGCGAAAACGAAGCCCATAAACCAGCTCTGGTTCAGCGCTTCCGGCGTGACCAGTGGCGAGGGATTGCGTACCGGCAGCCGTTGTTTACCCTTACGGCGAAAATTCAGCTTGAGCAGACAGTAAATACGGTGGAGCCTTTTGTGATTCCACGCGTATCCCTGCCGCCGTATCCAGACTTCCAGTTGTCCCTGGTGGCTTCAGAAATACCGGCCTCCCGGTAGACATCTTTAACAGTCCGTCCGGATTCGACTGTTCTAATCACAGCGATGATCTGGTGCGCAGTAAAACGGGCTTTACGCACAGCGATCTCCTGCGTTGGCAGATTGATTATGCCGGATGATCTCTAAATGTGAATGGATGCCGCAGGCGGGGTTTATTAACGGGATGCCCGTCAAGGTGCGGGTAATGAGGGATTGCATCGTGATCACCCCGCAGCATACCCGCGAACTCTTTGGCTGTATTGAAGGGATGAGCGTGACTTTTATTAATCAAAAGAAGGTGAAAGCGTGGCTGAAAACCTTTCCGGGGGCGCTGAACGATACCGGGGATATTCCGGTGATTAAGCGCAAAAGAACGGAACAGGAGTTAATGAGTAATTGATAATAAAAAGCCGGGAAAAGATAACCCCTCCGGCTTTTACACATTATTCATCCGGTTCCAGATGTTTTATTTCAATCCTTTTGGTTTTATTTCTGGATGTTTTTCATATAATGGATTCATTATTTTAATAAGAATTTCATCCATGGTAAAACCAACCGCTTCTCGATATGCCTTAAATTCACTCTCATCACAACGGGACTGAACAACAGCAACAGATTCATCAACTTCCTTACCGAATCTCAACATTAACTCACTAATTAATACAGCTGTATCCTTATCGTTAACCATACTTATTCCTGTAGTAAAAAAATCAATAGCCTTGATTTCCTTTACATTCGTCAACACAATTCCAGCAAGCAAATCCGTTACTTTTTGTAGGTAAAGACATAAATGAGTATTCACTAATGCAATTATTTTCAACCATTATTCATCTTAATAACGTGCCAGGATCACCTCTATCAGTACCACAAGTAATAAGACCAAGAAGATTACTATCTGTAATAGGATTCAGAGGATAATGATATCGGTTCCATCCCCCTTTCAGCCCTATTGGATCTACGTAATATACCTTCCCAGTCCCGGATTATAGAAACGATGCTAGTTATAATACAGCCCCAATTCTTCATCGCATTGGGATAGGTTCTAACTGGAGTTATCACACATTAATGTAATTTAATTACCTCCCCATGTTTCCCCGCATCATCCGTAAACATTGCTTGCAAGCATATTTTTTGTCTATCATTTTTAATATAGTTAAATTCTTCAATTAAAGAATAGTTAATATAGTCCACTCTATAATATAACTCCACGGATTTTGAATTAATGACATTACTATATTGAAGTTTTCGCCCTTTAAATTCACCGAGTATTTTCATTTTAGTTCCCATAACTGTTAAAAAATCTTTTCTCGCAGTGGCATTTTTGAAAGAGTCACATGACAAATCATATATCTCAGCATACTCCCCTTTATTATAAAGAGAAAAAAGCTTATCAACTTCTTCTTTCGCAACTTCTCGAATAGCGCTATCATTTTTAATATTCTCTCTACCTAACCATGTAAAAAATAGAATAACGAACAACACAATCAACACCATAAATAGTAACGATAGAAAAAATCTATTTCTTTTCACTTGAATTCACCTGATAACCAATCATATCCCTTATCCATCAGATCGAAAATCTCCGATAGACACCTCGAATGCCGGGAGCATGTGAGTTCCCCCTAGTCTCCAAATCCGGGTCCCATACTCACACCTTTTGTATATTTATAACTATCATTTTTATTACGAGCATCTGTATAAGCCATTCCCGCAAGAAGTGCCTCCATAAGAATCCCCTCCAGACTCTGATATTCCTGGTAATAAATCAGCATCAGGGGCTGATAGTGTGAATAACAAACCAGCAGAAGTACCTGTACCGCTATGATCACACAATGAATAATACGCACAAACCTCTCTTTCCTTTGGGGGTGTGTACTCCAGCTCCAGTTGCCCCACCATCTGCTCTGGCGTCAGCCTCCCGTAACAGTCATACCGGTACAGTTACTACATATCTTCCGTGATGCGGTTATCCGCCTATAATGATTTCCCGGCTTTTATTCAACGAATGATTAATAATTTCATGTACAGTCTCTGATATTCTTTACTCAGAGTTATCAGCCTATCCCCCAAAATAAATCACATATTATATTGATTATTTTTTAAGATTATCTCTAAACATCCCTCTTTTCGATAAAGTGGCATATAACATCCATATTATCGCGATTACACTTCCAATAATAAAGATCAACATGGATATTTTATTAATCATATTCATCAAACATCAATGTTCCTATCTCTTTGATGAAATTCATTGGAGAATCCATCATGTTATGGAATTTCTCTTTATACACATCGCTAATTGATGGCTTACCTGGATCGTCAAACTGTTCGCTATAAGGGAATACATCTAATAAATTTCTCCAGCACCTATCCTTGTCGGTTTCATTAAGTGATTCTGATAATCATAAATTTGCCCTGTTATATGAAGCAGTTGCTAATTTGATATTCCCCCCATGCCAGAGAGACATTGCCCACTGGAGACAATATAATAAATCCATCAGCAGCAATACCTATCCCGAGTTTGGCTACCCCACTTGTGTGCAATCTTGCAGAATTAGCCGTATTTAAACTAGCCGTTAACATTTTTTGCCGGATTAAATGGAAGATTATCCAGACTATTATTAGTCTCATCTATCATGCGACTACATATTTCACATGTAAACAATCCCAGCGGATCTATATCTATGACGGGATTCAACGGATAGTGGTAAGGATTTAATCCCCCTTTCAGCCCTATCGGGTCCTGACTGACGAACCTACCACACTCCGGTGCATAATATCTGAACAGATTTGAATGCAGTCCCGTTTCATCGTCAAAATACGGCCCCGGCAGCCGGCTGCTCATCACCGGCCGGGGCTGGCCGGGGAGAGGGGGGCGCAGTGCCCGGATGTCGCGCCCATACTCGCTCACCCTGAGCTCCACAATCAGCCAGCATCCGGCGGATAAATAAGAATTTATTTAGTCAGCAAATATGAATGCCTCCGGCGTCAGCGTCCGCCACATCAACAGCGAAACCTGCATGACCGCCTGTTACTCACAAATCCCCAGCCTGCACCTTAAGGGCGACTGGCTGGAAGAAGCGGGATTTAAGACCGGGCGCGGCGTCACCGTGAAGATTTCACAGGGGTGTATTGTGCTGATGGCGGACAGTAACGAGGAGCAGAAGCTGCGCGAACAGCTTTACAAGGCTGAACAGGTGGTTAAGGGGATGCGGGACGTGATTGTTTAGTGGAATGAACGGGGATTAATAATAAAAGAGGTCCGAGAATATCTCTCGGACCAATATACTAACGACCACCATATATAGAGATGACTTCTTTAGTCTTTACGTTTATGTTAACATTTATCTCTTTAACCTCAATACCACCAGAACCTATATCCATCCAGTTATCTTGAGTAATTTCCTCTGATAAAAATGTAATAGTATAGAACTCTACATTTTCTGTTTTACGGATAATAGGATTGAAAATTAAATAAAAATTTTCCACATCGTATAATTTACTCCACTCACTATTTTTAATTGCTATAATTGCATTAAATAAGAACGGAGTTAATTCTTTATCAATCTCAAGAACACAACGATTTTTTCTATTCATCAGATATACCCCCGCACCTTATAACGGTATCGCATCATCAGGGCCGCTGACTCTACCAAAAATCTTCCAGAACCCGCCACTTGGCGTTCCTAAAGCATCAGTATAGCCAGGATAAGAACCATTTGCCTGATTATGAATAAATATATCTTTTGAAGAAAATTGATCACTATTGTGATAATCTCCCGCCTTATTCGTCCGGTTAAAACCGCTGTCAGAATAATCACCATGCGTGTGATATTGCCCGACTGGTGTCGAACCTTTGGGTAAGCCTCCTGCTGAATCTTTAAATGTTGGCGCTGTTCTGCCGGTTCCTAAACGACCACGTGTATATCCGTAAGAACCATCTTTAGCTCTAAATATAATTCCGCCGTACTCTCTGTTTTTAAATATGGACATCGGGTTATATTTACTTAGAGCAGATCTCGCAGCATCATCCGCACTTGAAAAACCTGAACATGATTTCCTTAATCCGAGGGGATCGATCCAGCTTAACGGATTCGGTGCATACGCATATAAGTTTATTCCGCCCCTCAGCGAGATTGGATCGCCCGATATAAACTTCCCGATATCCGGATCATAAAATCTGTACAAATTGTAATGCAGCCCCGTTTCCCTGTC
>NZ_JBGDOX010000003.1:0-231802 GCF_046558195.1 Salmonella sp. 5800
AAAGGGGTTTTAATAACTGGCTTAAAGCTGAAAGCTTTCCGGAACCCCCAGCCTAGCTGGGGGTTTTCCATAGACAAAAAAAACCTGCGCATCCGCGCAGGTTGGTGCAAGAGACAGGTACGAAGAGCGTACCGAATAATCTCACCAATCAATACCTCTGGGATCTTGATTGTGGGCTTCGCGCGTCTGCATCGCCAGTCCGAAAACGCAAAGGAATAAACGGAAATGCAACGAGTTGTGTAAATTATCCGTTACTGTTACAGGTTCAGGCGAAACAAAAAAAAACCTGCGCATCTCTACGCAGGTTGGTGTAATTCGTGTGATCAACAATGACGTTGATTCCACCTATCAATACCTCTGGGATCACCACTCTATCAACCTGACTCGCTAGCCTGCCAGCAGACAATCGCAACAGCGCTTCGCAAACTGTAACGAAAGATTTGTATTGTCACTTTACAGACGCATTTCTCCCGTGCAGGTCACATTTGCCCGACACGGCGGGGCAAGAGGCTTGAACAGAGGTTCATTTTCCGTAAAACTGGCGTAATGTAAGCGTTTACCCACTATAGGTATTATCATGGCGACCATAAAAGATGTAGCCCGACTGGCCGGTGTTTCAGTCGCCACCGTTTCTCGCGTTATTAACGATTCGCCAAAAGCCAGCGAAGCGTCCCGGCTGGCGGTAACCAGCGCAATGGAGTCCCTGAGCTATCACCCTAACGCCAACGCGCGCGCGCTGGCACAGCAGGCAACGGAAACCCTCGGTCTGGTGGTCGGCGACGTTTCCGATCCTTTTTTCGGCGCGATGGTGAAAGCCGTTGAACAGGTGGCGTATCACACCGGCAATTTTTTACTGATTGGCAACGGGTATCATAACGAACAAAAAGAGCGTCAGGCTATTGAACAGTTGATTCGTCATCGTTGCGCAGCGTTAGTGGTACACGCCAAAATGATTCCGGATGCGGACCTGGCCTCATTAATGAAGCAAATCCCCGGCATGGTGCTGATTAACCGCATTTTACCGGGGTTAGAACATCGCTGTGTCGCGCTGGATGACCGTTACGGGGCATGGCTGGCGACCCGGCATCTGATCCAGCAAGGTCATACGCGTATTGGGTATATCTGTTCCAATCACACTATCTCTGATGCCGAAGATCGCCTGAGGGGCTATTACGATGCGCTGGCGGAAAGCCATATCCCGGCTAACGATCGGCTGGTGACGTTCGGCGAACCGGATGAAAGCGGCGGCGAGCAGGCGATGACTGAGTTATTAGGCCGCGGCAGACATTTTACCGCAGTGGCCTGCTATAACGACTCGATGGCGGCCGGCGCGATGGGAGTATTAAATGATAATGGCGTGGGGGTGCCGGGCGAAGTATCGCTCATCGGTTTTGATGATGTACTGGTCTCACGCTATGTGCGTCCCCGACTGACCACCATTCGGTATCCGATCGTCACCATGGCGACACAGGCGGCGGAGCTGGCGTTAGCGTTGGCGGGGAAATGCCCTACGCCGGAAGTAACTCATGTATTTAGTCCGACACTGGTACGCCGACATTCGGTGTCCACGCCGACGGATACCGGACACCTGTCGACAACCGATTAATCAGGGTAGCATGATGGCGACAATGCTGGATGTTTCCCGCCATGCGGGCGTATCAAAGGCCACCGTCTCACGGGTGCTGAATGGGACGGGGCAGGTAAAAGAAAGTACGCGCCAGAAAGTGTTTACGGCGATGCAGGTTCTGGACTATCGCCCCAACCTGCTGGCACGCTCGCTGGCGAATCGCACCAGCAACAGCATCGGTCTGGTCGTCTCTACGTTTGACGGCTTCTATTTCGGCAGTTTGTTGCGCCGGGCGTCGCGCCAGGCGGAGTTGCATAACAAGCAGTTGATCGTCACCGATGGTCACGATACGCCGGAACGAGAGCAGAAAGCCGTACAAATGTTGGCCGACAGACAGTGCGACGCTATTATTCTTTACACTCGCTATATGGATGAGCCGGCGATTTTGTCGTTGATTGACGCCACGGAAATGCCGCTGGTGATTATTAATCGCAACGTCACTCAGGCCCGCGATCGCGCTATTTTCTTCGAGCAGGAGACGGCGGCATTCCAGGCGGTGGAATATCTGATTACGCAGGGCCATCGCGATATCGCCTGTATTACGCTGCCTGTTCATACTCCCACCGGCACATCACGCGTAGCGGGTTATCGCAAGGCGCTGGAAAAGTATGGTATTCCGTGGCAACCGACAAAAGTGAAATACGGCGATTACACGCTGACGCGCGGCTATGACGCCTGCCGGGAATTACTGGAGGAAGGCGTCACGTTTAGCGCGCTATTCGCCTGTAATGATGACACGGCGCTGGGCGCGGCAAAAGCGCTGCGCCAGGCCGGATTACGCATCCCGCAGGATGTGTCGCTGTTTGGTTTTGACGATGCGCCGGGCGCAACCTGGCTTGAACCGGGGCTTTCAACAGTCTATTTACCCATTGAGGATATGATAGCCACCGCGATCGATCAGGCCGTTCGTCTGGCGAACAGCGAGCCGGTCGCCCCGATCCCGCCCTTTACCGGCACGCTGATTCTGCGCGAGTCCGTCGCCGCAGGCCCGTTTTTTCAACGTCCGGCCTAATGATGCGCTTCAGAGCATCTCCAGCGCTAACAGCTCTTCAATAGTCTGACGACGGCGGATCAGCCGCGCCTGTCCATTGTCAAACAGTACTTCCGGCAGGAGCGGGCGGCTGTTGTAATTCGATGACATAGACGCGCCGTACGCGCCGGTATCGTGCAATACGAGGTAATCGCCGGGGATGACCGCAGGTAAGGCGCGTGTTTCAACCATTCCCCCTTCCTGCTGCGTAAAAACATCGCCTGATTCGCATAGCGGCCCGGCGACCACCGTCTCGACCCACGGGCCATTTTCAAGCGCGCGACCATCCGCCGCCAGCGCCGAAATACGGTGATAGCTACCGTACATCGCCGGGCGCATCAGATCGTTAAAACCCGCATCTACCAGCACGAAATGGCGGCTTCCCATCTGTTTTACGCTACGCACCTGCGTTACCAGCACGCCCGATTGCGCCACCAGAAAACGTCCGGGTTCGATCTCAAGTTTGACCGCATGTCCCAGATGGCGGGCGATTTGCTCGCGCGCCGCGTTCCACAGGCCATAGTAATGGCGCGTATCAACGGGCTCTTCTCCCTCACGATAAGGTATCGAGAGTCCGCCGCCTGCCGAAATCGCCTCCACATCCTGACCACATTCCAGCACCTGGCGTACCATCGCGCCGCAAACCTGCTCCAGATGTCCATAATCGACGCCGGAACCAATGTGCATATGGATACCGACAAGTTTCAGTTGGTATTTCTGCATTATCGCCAGCGCCGCCGGAAGATCGCTATGCCAGATGCCGTGTTTGCTGTTTTCGCCCCCGGTGTTGGTTTTCTGGCTGTGGCCGTGACCGAAGCCAGGATTCACGCGCAACCAGACGCGATGCCCAGGCGAAACCTGACCAAGCTGCGTCAGCATATCTACCGAACCGGCATTGACCGGAATATGCAGTTCGCTGACGCGCGCCAGCGTGGCGGCGTCAATCACATCGGCGGTAAAAACGATATCATCAGGGCACGTTTGCGGATCGTAGCCCGCCGCCAGCGCACGTTCGATCTCCCCCAATGAAACAGAATCCACCTTGACGCCCTGCGCGCGCATTAAGCGCAGGATATGAATGTTCGAACAGGCTTTTTGCGCAAAACGCACGACGTCAAACTGCTGCAGGGCGGCTATCTGACGGCGAATAATGTGCGCGTCATAGACCCAGACCGGACAGCCGAATTCAGCAGGCAATCTGAGCAAATTTTCAGCGTTAAGGTCAGTTTCAGCGTGATAATGCGGCAATGACATAACAAACTCCGGAACAGGCTTTTTAACGATTACGCCATACCTTAGAAAGAATAAAAAATATCGTTTTATTGTCAGTCTATGCAAAAATGATATGGGATAAATGATTCAGGGAAACGTATGGCTGCCGTTAATTTACGTCACATTGAAATTTTTCATGCCGTAATGACCGCCGGAAATCTCACCGAAGCGGCGCGGCTGCTGCATACCTCGCAGCCTACCGTCAGTCGCGAGCTGGCGCGTTTTGAGAAAGTGCTGGGATTAACGCTGTTTGAGCGCACACGCGGGCGCTTACATCCGACGGTGCAAGGGCTACGCCTGTTCGAAGAGGTACAACGCTCCTGGTATGGGTTGGATCGCATCGTCAGCGCGGCGGAAAGTCTGCGCGAGTTCCGTCAGGGCGAGCTCTCTATCGCCTGCCTGCCGGTCTTTTCACAATCCTTTTTGCCGCCGCTACTACCGCCTTTTCTGGCGCGTTATCCGGATGTCAGCCTGAATATTGTGCCGCAGGAGTCGCCGTTGCTGGAAGAGTGGCTCTCCGCCCAGCGCCACGACTTAGGGCTGACGGAGACGCTTCATGCCCCGGCAGGAACAACCCGTACCGAGTTACTAACGCTAAATGAAGTGTGCGTACTGCCCTGCGACCATCCGCTTGCCGCCAAAACGGTACTGACGCCAGACGATTTTCAGGGGGAAAACTTTATCAGCCTCTCCCGCCTGGACAGCTATCGACAGTTGTTGGATACGTTATTTGCCGAACATCAGGTGAAGCGCAGAATGGTGGTGGAAACGCATAGCGCGGCCTCCGTCTGCGCGATGGTGCGCGCCGGGGCGGGCGTTTCGATCGTTAACCCGCTGACCGCGCTGGACTATGCCGCCAGCGGCGTCATCGTTCGCCGCTTCAGCATTGACGTGCCCTTTACCGTCAGCCTGATTCGCCCGCTACACCGCCCCGCCTCCGCGCTGGTTGACGCCTTCAGTCAGCATTTACAAACGCATCTTTCGCGCCTGGTCGAACCACTGGAGGTTATTCTGGGGCCGATGACGAAAGCATAAAGCTCACGGCATCTGCGGCATGAATTGCCGTGGTATCGAAAACCGGTAGCGCGCTTTGCGTCTGGGGAACAAGCAAACCTATTTCAGTGCAGCCAAAAATAACGCCCTGCGCGCCTTGCGCAGCCAGTTGTTCGATAACCTGTAAATAATAGTGGCGCGACACGTCAGTGAATGTCCCCTGACAGAGCTCGTCAAAAATCACCTGATTGATACGCGCCCGATCGTCCGCCTCCGGCACGATGGTCTCAATCGCAAATTGCTGTTCCAGCCGCCCGCGATAAAAATCCTGCTCCATCGTATAGCGGGTCCCTAATAGCGCCACGCGATGCAACCCCTGACGGGCGATGGCTCGCCCGGTAGCATCCGCAATGTGTAGGAAAGGCAGAGAACAACGAGATTCAATAACGTGCGCGATTTTATGCATGGTGTTGGTACACAGCACAATGCCTTCTGCGCCCGCCTGCTGTAACCCCTGGGCGGCCTGCGCCAGGATATCGCCCGCTTTATCCCACTCGCCGCGGCGTTGACATACTTCAATATCGTGGAAATCTACGCTATGCAGCAGTAAGCTCGCCGAGTGCAGGCCTCCCAGCTGCTGTTTAATGCCTTCATTGATTAAACGGTAATAAGGGATAGTCGATTCCCAGCTCATCCCCCCCAACAGCCCGATCGTTTTCACTGCGCTCTCCTTTTTTTAAAGCATTATGGCAGTGAAGCAAACTTACACATCCGTTTCCAGTCTATTTTTCATCATGCCGGATAACAGGCGTCATCCGGCATGGGAGGGGTGATTACACGCCAATATTTCTTAGCTTCTCGCCCGCCATCAGCTTGCGTTCGATGTGCTCCAGGGTGACATTTTTGGTTTCCGGAATCAGCCAGAAGGTGATGCCGATAAAAGCGATATTCAGCGCGGTGTAAAGCCAGAATGTACCTGCCGCGCCAATGCTGTCCAACAGTGTCAGGAATGTCGCGCCGATGATCATGTTCGATACCCAGTTTGTCGTGGTTGAACAGGTAATGCCAAAATCACGGCATTTCAGCGGCTGGATTTCCGAACACAGTATCCACACCACCGGAGCGGCGCTCATCGCGTAACCGGCGATACACATCATCGTCATCCCAACGGAAAGCCAGGAGAGGCCGCTTGATGCCGTACCGTTATCAAACTGCATCAGGCAGTAGCCCAACACCAATGTCCCTAACGCCATTACGCTGAAACCGATTTTTAACGCCGGTTTACGCCCGGCCTTATCGACCGTAAAGACGGCGATAAACGTCGCGAACATAAAGGTCAGCCCGACCACCAGCGTGGCGATCATTTGCTGTTCCGTGGTGGTAAAGCCGGCCATTTTAAAAATGCGCGGCGCATAGTACATAATGATGTTCATGCCGGTGAACTGCTGCATTGCCTGTAGCAGCATACCGAGGAACACGGCGCGACGAACATTGCGGTTAGCTTTAAATAATGCCCACCCGCCCTGCTTGAGTTTGAGGCTTTCCCGAATCTCATTCAGTTCATCACGGGCTTTTTCCGAGGTATCGCGCAGCATACGCAGCACCTCTTCCGCTTCAATATGGCGACCTTTTTGCGCCAGCCAGCGCGGACTATTCGGCAGGAATACCACCAGAATAATGAGCAACACCGCAGGCAGCGCCAGTACGCCCAACATCGCGCGCCAGTTGCCGCTGTAGCTGAATGCCGTATCGGATAAAAAAGCCAGCACAATGCCTAACGTCACCATCAGTTGATACATACTGATCATTTTGCCGCGAACATTTTCACTTGCCATTTCAGAGAGATAAAGCGGCGCGGTATAGGAGGCAATCCCTACTGCTACGCCCAGTATCACGCGGGCGCCAATCAATACTTCCACGCTGGAAGCAAACGCCGACCCCAGCGAGCCGAGCACAAACAAAATCGCGCCGGCCATCAGGCTATACTTACGCCCCAGCCGGAATGAAAGCCAGCCGTTAAATAATGCGCCAATTGCCGCGCCAAGCATCATACTGCTGACGACCCATTCCTGCAGCCGGCTGGTCAGTACGAAATGGTCGGTAATAAAAGGCAGCGCCCCGGCGATAACGCCGATATCCAGACCAAATAACAGTCCCGCTACCGCTGCAGAAACCGAAACAAACATATTCATACGTCGTGTGTCGCGAAGCGAACGCGGCGTTAAAGCAGAGTCATGATTAATAGAGACCATATTTTCCTGCCACAACAGAGTAAGACATAGCCTGAAAGTACGGGATACTCTTCCTCAAGTGTCAGGCTGGAAACGGCATAAATATGGATTAAATGGCTACGCTATAGCGATATGTGATGGATATTACACTTTTTAAATTTAACGCCGTTGCCGGGTATTTTTTTAAACCACCAATATTTCAATGAATTAAACCATTGATCATAGCTATTATTTAACAATATATGGATTAAGTTAAACCCACAATATGGACTATGCTAATGAGATCATAAAAAAACCCTGTACGAGGACAGGGCTTTATCAGTTTTTTCGGCCAAAGAGTCGACTTTCCCAGAAACGCATTTGTCAGTAGCGGATTAACGCGCCAGCCAACCGCCATCTACCGCTATGGTATAGCCGTTAATATAATCAGCGGCGCTGGATGCCAGGAAGACTACCGGCCCCATTAAATCGCCCGGTAGCCCCCAACGTCCAGCCGGAATACGGTCGAGAATTTCGGCGCTACGTTGTGCATCAGCGCGCAATTGCTGGGTATTATTCGTGGACATATAGCCCGGTGCGATGGCGTTCACATTGATATTGTGTTTCGCCCACTCGTTCGCCATCAGACGTGTTATTCCCATTACGCCGCTTTTCGATGCGGTATAAGACGGAACGCGAATACCGCCCTGGAAGGAGAGCATAGACGCGATATTAATAATTTTGCCGCCGTTGCCCTGGGCAATAAAATGTTTTGCCGCCGCCTGAGACATAAAGAACACGCTCTTGATGTTCAGGTTCATGACGTCATCCCAGTCTTTTTCCGTGAAATCAATCGCATCTTCACGACGGATTAAACCCGCGTTATTCACCAGAATATCAATATGACCGTATTCCGCCACCGCCCGTTCCAGTAATGCCGGAATACCATCGATTTGACGCAGATCGGCTGTCAGGCTTAAAAAACGACGTCCCAGAGCGGTGACGCGCGCAATAGTTTCCGTCGGTTCAACAATGTTAATACCGACAATGTCACAGCCCGCTTCCGCCAGCCCTAACGCCATCCCCTGCCCCAATCCGGTATCGCACCCCGTCACAACCGCGACTTTACCCTCAAGAGAAAATGCATTCAAAATCATTGTTAATCCTTATTTTTGTCATGCCTGTCACGCACAGGCGTTATCACCGGTCGCGACTAGCGCAGATCTTGTACCGCAACGTGATCCATGTCATCGAAGACCTGATTTTCTCCCACCATGCCCCAAATAAACGTATAGGCTTTGGTGCCAACGCCAGAATGTATTGACCAGCTTGGGGAAATAACCGCCTGTTCATTACGCATCACAATATGACGGGTTTCCTGAGGCTGCCCCATCATATGGAAAACGCAACTGTCCTCTTCCATATTGAAATAGAGGTACACTTCCATACGGCGCTCATGGGTATGGCATGGCATGGTGTTCCATAGATTGCCGGGCGCCAGTTCGGTGAGTCCCATACTGAGCTGACAGGTTTCCAGTACATCCGGTACGAAGTATTTATTGATGGTGCGACGGTTACTGGTGAGGTTATCGCCTAAGGTGACGGGCGCAACGTCGGCAGGCGACACTTTTTTCGTCGGATAAGCGGTATGCGCTGGCGCGCAGTTGTAATAAAACTTCGCCGGTCTGCTCGCCTCATTGCTGACGAAGACCAGCTCTTTCGCCCCTTTACCAATATACAGAGCATCACGATGACCAATGTCATGGCGCTGCCCGTCAACGATAATGGCGCCCGCGCCGCCAATATTAATGACGCCCAGCTCGCGGCGGTCCAGTAACCGGGAAACGCCAAGCTGTTTACCCACCTCTCCGCCGATTTCAACGGGATGGCTGACGGGCATAATGCCGCCGACAATAATACGGTCGATATGGCTGTAGACCATCGTATATTCATCAGCGACAAAAATATTTTCTATTAAAAACTCGCGTCGCAGCGCCTGGGTGTCCAGCGTTTTAGCGTGCTCGCTATGGATACTTTGCCTTACGTCCACCTTTCCCTCCAATGATAAATCGATCGCAATGGCATAAAATCAAAACACTGTTTTGATTTATTTAACGGCATCATAGTCGCCTGGATAAAGGTTTTCAACAATAAATAAAACAACGTTTCATTTTTATGTCTGGTTATTTTTAAAACTGCTGTAGCGATCACGATCGGCGCTAAAATTTACGCACTTGTCTGATTTTCAGACATGTGCGCCAGATGCTGTATGCGGTTACTCAGATAAAAATTGGAGCTTGTTTTGGAACGGGGTCTGATGTGCGAATTGAATTAAAAGCGGTATGCGTCTGCAATGCCCGACGCGGCAAGACGTTCTGCGCTATAACGAAAAAGGGGGTTCTGTCACTGGCTTTGCCCTCGTGATAGAGGGCTTTTTATAACGGAATACTGAAGCAGGAAAAGGGTGGCTGGCGTAGGATCAGTCGCGTTCAATGGTTAAAGCAACGCCCTGGCCGCCACCGATACACAGCGTCGCCAGGCCTTTACGCGCGTCGCGTTTAACCATTTCGTGCACCAGTGAAACCAGAATTCGACAGCCGGAAGCGC
Organism: Salmonella sp. 5800; assembly: GCF_046558195.1. Lineage (NCBI taxonomy): Bacteria > Pseudomonadati > Pseudomonadota > Gammaproteobacteria > Enterobacterales > Enterobacteriaceae > Salmonella > Salmonella sp. 5800. Next base: position 9,740 of record NZ_JBGDOX010000003.1, read on the forward strand.
CAATGGGATGCCCCAGCGCAATCGCGCCGCCATTAACGTTTACCCGTCGCTCATCCCATTCCAGCATTTTTCCTACCGACAACGCCTGGGCGGCAAACGCTTCGTTGGCTTCGATAAGGTCGACCTCCGTCAGTTGCCAGCCGGCGCGCTCCAGACAGCGCCGGGTAGCATATACCGGCGCAATCCCCATTAGCGCAGGATCGACGCCGACGCTGGCAAACGCGCGAATGCGCGCCAGCACCGGCAACCCCAGCGCCTGGGCTTTCGCCTCGCTCATCATCATCACCGCGGCGGCGCCATCGTTGATTGAGGAGGCATTACCCGCCGTCACCGAACCTAAACTATCAAACGCCGGATGCAGCAGGGCTAACCCCTCCGCACTGGCGTCGGCCCGCGGTTGTTCATCCGTATCGACAATTGCGGTCTGCCCATTACGTTGCGTGACGATGGGGACAATCTCATCTTTAAAACGTCCGGTATCAATCGCGGCCCTGGCTTTTTGCTGCGAACTGAGCGCATAAGCATCCTGTAACTCGCGGCTGATGCCATATTCCCGCGCCAGGTTTTCTGCCGTCACGCCAATGTGATAATCGTTGAAGGCATCCCATAAGCCATCATGTACCAGACTATCCACCAGATTGTCGGCATCAGGCAACGCGCCGGTACGACTGTCATTGAGGACATGCGGCGCACGGCTCATATTCTCCTGCCCGCCCGCGATAACAATGTCCGCTTCGCCGCACTGAATAGCCTGCGTCGCCAGGTGCAACGCTTTTAAACCGGAACCACAAACGTCATTAATGGTAATGGCGGAAACGGTAGTCGGCAGCCCTCCTTTGATGGCTGACTGGCGCGCCGGATTCTGCCCGGCACCAGCCGTCAGCACCTGACCGAGGATGACCTCATCGATAGCGTTAGCGTCCACGCCGGTGCGCTCAATTAACGCTTTTACGACCATGCTCCCCAGCTCGACGGCGGAATGACGGGCCAGCGTTCCCTGAAAACAGCCGATGGGTGTCCGTAAAGCCCCCACTATCACAACCTCTTTCATTACCACCTCAGCGCAAAATGACACCGCCATAGTAGAGCATTGTTAAAATTAGTTATCTTGATTGTTTAAAAAAAGTGAGTTTTATCACAAAGGAAATGACGCTGATTTGACGGTGACGCAGCTTATTTCTGCTGCAAATGGTAGCGAAGCCAGTTCCCCGCCGTTCCGGGCGGCGTTTTCTTGTTCCACAGCAAATCAATAGCAATCGCCCTCGGCCAGCCAGGAACATCCAGCTGCGCCAGCGGTTTTTCCGCCGCAAACTCTTCCACCAGCGCGCAGGGCAATACGCACCAGCCAAATCCCTGAACCGCCATGCTCAACAGCAATAAATAGTTTGGCGCTGACCAGGCCGGGCCGCGCGTAATGTTGGCGTTAGAGTCAAGATAGGTATTCAGACGCAGCTCGCGCCAGGTATGCAGTTGTTCCCATTGCAGGTTCGTCTGCGACGCCAACGGATGCGTGGTCGCCACATAAACCCCCATCCAGCTTTGAACAGGCAGACGCGTCGCGCCAATGTTTGTGGGATAGTCATCACGCGCTTCAATCAGGCCTATCTGGGCGCGCCCTTTTTGCAGCAGGTCGATGACATCATCATTTTCTCCGATCAAGCATTCAAACTCGGTATGCGGAAATTGACGATCAAACTGCGCCATTAACTCTTCCAGACTGTCAGGGTGCAGGGTATCAGAGAGGACGAACGTGAGTCTTGCCTCCGTCTCGCCGGATAACGTCAGCGCCACCTCATCCAGACGATCGCTCGCCGATAAAATAGCCTGAACATAGCTAAGCACCCGTTTTCCTTCTTCGGTCAGAACGGGCTGGCGCGAAGATCGATCAAATAATGAAAATCCCAGATCCGCCTCCAGATGCGCAATGGCGGTACTAATGGTGGACTGGCTTTTACGCAGGCGGCGCGCCGCCGCAGAAAACGAACCGCAAGAGACGGTCTCAACAAATGCCATTAACGCTTCAGGTGAGTAACGCATAACCTATCTACTTTATCGATGGATGTTATCTTTTAGGTATCACATTAAACGATAAAATAGCGGAAATTTCTTTAGCTTGATTAAGAGTAAGGTTTTTTCGTTTATGCAACATGACGCCATACAACGTCGCTCGCTGCCGGAGCGTATTTTCCATGCTGTCTGTTTTGAAGGTATTGCGACTGCGATACTGGCGCCAACGACCGCCTGGCTAATGCAGCGCTCGGTGCTGGAGATGGGCGGCCTGACGATATTGCTGGCAACGACGGCCATGATCTGGAATATCATTTATAACGCTCTGTTTGATCGACTGTGGCCCGCGCATCAGGTGAGACGAACCGCCAAAGTGCGCGCACTCCATGCGTTAGGATTTGAAAGTGGGTTTATTGTCATTGGCGTGAGTATTGTCGCCTGGGTACTGAATGTCAGCCTGCTACAAGCATTCACCCTAGAAATTGGTTTCTTCCTGTTCTTTTTGCCGTACACGATGCTGTACAACTGGGCGTACGATGTTTTACGCCAGCGAATAGTGACCCGCCGCCAACAGCGCGTTAGTGCATGATATTGCTCTTTTTTGCCGGGATCGCAACGCTCCCGGCCCTCCTCCTCCACGACATCCATCTGCTTAAAACGCCCCCAACTGACGCTATTTATGGTAAATTGCGCTTCTTTTTGTGTGTTTTATAGTTGATAAATTCAAATAATGTCTAAAATTTGGTCAAAAGATGAGACTCTCTGGAGTTTTGCATTATACGGAACGGCTGTAGGCGCAGGCACTCTTTTCCTTCCCATCCAGTTGGGATCGGCAGGCGCAATCGTGCTATTTATTACCGCGCTGGTCGCCTGGCCGCTGACATACTGGCCGCATAAGGCGCTGTGTCAGTTTATTCTTTCCTCAAAGACTTCTGCCGGTGAGGGAATTACTGGCGCCGTTACTCATTATTACGGCAAGAAAATCGGCAGTATTATTACCACGCTTTATTTCATTGCGTTTTTTGTCGTGGTATTAATTTATGCTGTGGCGATTACCAATTCCCTGACAGAGCAATTAGCGAAGCATATTCAGATAGATATTCGCATCCGGATGGCAGTTAGCTTCGGCGTAGTACTTATCCTGAATATGATTTTCTTAATGGGAAGACATGCCACTCTTCGCGTAATGGGCTTTTTAGTCTTTCCACTTATCGCTTACTTCTTGTTCCTTTCGCTCTACTTAACCGGAAGCTGGCAACCCTCGTTACTGACCGGGCAGATGTCTTTGGATAGTCACACGTTGCACCAGGTATGGATTTCTATTCCGGTGATGGTTTTTGCTTTTAGCCATACGCCCATTATTTCGACGTTTGCCATCGACAGACGGGAAAATTTTGGCGATCAGGCCATGGATAAATGCAAAAAGATCATGAAGGTCGCCTATCTGATTATCTGCCTGAGCGTGCTGTTCTTTGTCTTTAGCTGCCTGCTCTCCATTCCGCCGTCATACATTGAAGACGCGCGCAACGAAGGCGTTACCATCCTTTCCGCGCTCTCGATGATGCCCAATGCGCCGGCCTGGCTCTCTATTTCCGGTATTATCGTTGCCGTCGTGGCCATGTCGAAATCTTTCCTCGGCACCTATTTCGGCGTCATTGAGGGCGCAACCGAAATGGTAAGAACCACCCTACAGCAGGTTGGCGTGAAAAAAAGCCGGGCGTTCAATCGCGCGCTGTCTATCATGCTGGTTTCCGGGATTACGTTTATTATTTGCTGTATTAACCCGAATGCCATCTCTATGATTTATGCCATTAGCGGCCCGCTCATTGCGATGATTCTGTTTATTATGCCCACGTTGTCAACGTACCTGATACCGGCATTGAAACCCTACCGTTCAGTAGGCAATTTCATTACGTTGGTCGTCGGTTTACTTTGCGTATCGGTGATGTTTTTCGGCTAAAGTAAAAGATAGCCGGGATATAGCTCCCGGCTATTTAATATAAGAATCCAGCACCTTTAATATTACGTCCAGATCTTCTTCACGTCTGGCTTCATCACTCTGATGAACGATATGCTCGGTCAGATGCCCTTTAATCACCTCACGCATTAAGCCATTTACCGCGCCGCGAATCGCCGCGATCTGTTGTAACACGGCCGCGCATTCATGCGGTTCATCCAGCATTTTTTTTAGCGCTATCACCTGTCCCTGAATCTTGCTGGTTCTGGCTTTAAGCTTTTGTTTGTCCCGGATGGTATGTGACATTGCAACACCTCACTAACATTAACGAATACAAATTATAGCATTACGATGCTACTGGGGGGTAGTATTCCATACTGGGGGGGAGTAGAATGACGCCCCACATAAAACAACTAAGAATCATTCTCATGGGTGAATTTTCGACACTTCTTCAGCAAGGAAACGGCTGGTTCTTCATTCCCAGCGCCATTTTATTAGGTATTTTGCACGGGCTTGAACCAGGGCACTCCAAAACTATGATGGCGGCTTTTATCATTGCCATTAAAGGTACGGTTAAACAGGCTGTCATGCTCGGTCTGGCAGCAACGCTTTCTCATACCGCGATCGTCTGGTTAATCGCGCTGGGTGGGATGTATCTTAGCCGGGCATTCACCGCACAATCAGTGGAACCATGGCTGCAGTTAATTTCTGCGATTATTATTCTGAGCACCGCGTGCTGGATGTTCTGGCGGACATGGCGAGGCGAGCAGCAGTGGCTGGCGGGAAACCACGACCACGGCCATGACCATGACCATGACCATGACCATGACCATGACCATGACCATGACCATGACCATCATGGTCACATACATCCGGAAGGCGCAACGTCAAAAGCGTATCAGGATGCCCATGAACGCGCCCATGCTGCCGATATTCAACGCCGTTTTGATGGTCAAACAGTGACTAATGGACAGATCCTGCTGTTCGGACTGACCGGAGGGCTTATCCCCTGTCCGGCTGCGATCACCGTTTTACTGATTTGTATCCAGCTTAAAGCGTTTACGCTGGGCGCCACGATGGTGCTGAGCTTTAGTCTTGGCCTGGCATTAACGCTGGTGACGGTAGGCGTTGGCGCGGCGATAAGCGTTCAACAGGCAGCAAAGCGCTGGAGTGGTTTTTCGACGCTTGCCCGGCGGGCGCCCTATTTTTCGAGCATTCTGATTGGTCTGGTCGGCGTGTATATGGGAATTCATGGCTATACCGGGATCATGCAGTAAATATGTAACGCTTCTGCTCAGGCCGTATCATTCACTTCGGGTTTCATTCCAGAAGCGTTTTTACTTATCAAACGGTATGAAAGGCCATACATTCAGCGTCCCGCCTGAATTCTGTATTTTACTCCACTACACCACAGGCAAAACATACCCCACCGCCACCGGGTTTAGCCGGAGTGTCAGTGTTTCTGGATAGGATCGCCGGAGGCGGGTTACTACGGAGCGATAAACGGAGTTCGCTGCAATGATTTACAAAACCGGGTACCAAACAGCAGTTCCCGTAATCGGTTCCGCATTCCCAGCTTCACCAGTAACCGGTATTTGTCCTGCCAGATTTGCTTCTCCTGCGTATTCAGCCTTCCACACAACGCTGACAACCTTCCCCGTCCACGGTAAACTTCCTGAAGCAAGCGTAACTGGGCCAGGCTCACTCCGCATGCCAGTATCTCCCGGTGCATCAACTGGTCCATATAGTTCATCAACCGCTTCGGATTGTTAAATATCGGTGGCACTTCCAGAAAGCCCGTCACCGGAGCCGGAGATAACAAAAAGGCGTCCAGCCCTCCTGTCCTGCGCAGGCGTGCGCCCCCGGCCCACTGTTCATCCCGCCGCCACCGAATAAGTATCTCCGCCAATTCCTGCTCCAGCAGCGCCGGGATGCCGCCGTATACCTTCAGTACCACCCGGTCGCTGAAAAACAGCTCATCGCTGATAATCATAACCGGGTAGTCCGGCAGTATCTGTCTCAGGGAATAGAACAAAAAGAGATGTTCACGGGGACGCAGACACAGTATCAGTATGGCCTCCGGTTTCCGACGTAATTGCTGCAACAGAACAGGCAGCCTGTATGCGGTTTCACAGTTGCAGCCCGGCAGAAATCTCCGGACCAGGTGTGCCACGGCGATCGTCACCGGCCAGCAGTCACCGTAAACGATAATCTGCCGGGCCGGTATCCGGTTATGTTCCGTCATCCTCATCCTCCTTCTTTTTCAGGATCTTTCCCGCATTTCTGTTACTGCACAGCCGGTTCCACAGTTCATTTGCCATCGACCTGTCACCATTACCGACCCGGCGTTTTGATACCGGCGGCGGTCCGGCTTTTTCACGGCGCGTGGACGGGGTGGGACTGTCAAGAACCCGGATAACATAAATCTCATAGCGTCGTGCTTTATTGGGCAGGGTCTGGTGACGGCAGATGCTGACCACCCGCGATGTTTTGCTTCGCAGATAGGCAATCAGGTAGCTGGCCCGTCTGGCCGTGATGTGAAACGCCTCTGCTATCTGGTTACGCTGAACCCAGTTCTGCTGCAACAGGCACCAGTGTGCCACGATGATATACAGGGGCTCGCCGGCATACTGGCGGACACTTACCGGAATAAAACAGGCATCATGGTTGGTCTGTCCGGGATAATGAATATCGTTACCTGAAAAAACTATCTTCCCTTTTGATTTATCAGAAGACATGCAAACTCTCCGTTTTTTTAGTGAAAAAGACCGAGAAGAAAAAAATAATCATAAAGATAAATTTATAGCTATTTTTTAATTAACTATCAGGAAATGGTATTTAATCCTGCTAATTGTAAGTAACAATCACTGTCATTGCGGCTGAAAAAGCACCTGTTTTAATTACCGCACCGGGTATAGCTTCGACCTTTGCTTTATACTGTTTTATAATTCTGCCACCGGCACCGTTATCAAGATGGATAGATCCCATATCTGTTTTCACATTAAATTTAACTGGTGTGTTATTATCTACATCCATTACCGACAGTCTGAAACCATTGTTTTCTTGTTTATTATTCTTAAGAATCACGGTGCTGTCAGCATCTGCCAGTGTCAGACCGTTGGTCCTGAACTCTATAGCCAGTGGGGCGACGAACGGGATCTGCGTTCCGACATTCTGTTGTGCTGTAACGGTGAAAGGTACTTCCCTGGGCACCATGGTTTCCTTATATTCCGTATAAAAATGCCCCATTTTGATAGTATTAGAAGGAGAGATAATAACCGTGCCTGAGTTGTCAGGAATAAACCTGAGATTAAACGCAGAAACAGTTAAAGGTCTGAATGAAACAGATGGGGGGCTTACACCATTTGGGTCATAGGGTAATATGTTAATCGTGCTTGATGGTATAGTTATGTTCAAAAAGTTATTCTTAAACGCCTGATACACAAATATACGAAACGTCAGCGTTCCGCTCCGGTTATATGTTTTCTCCGGGTCCATATATTGCCCGAATACTTTTGAGCTGCTCCAGCCAGAAAATCCTGCCTGTATCTCTTTCCATGTAAATGTTACGGAAGCCGACGTCCCTTCCTGAACAGTGATATCCATGCCGAGACCGCTTTTTCTTAGTGCAGTTACTACCTCCCCCATATTGTAAAGATTAAGAGTTGTGTAGTAAGAGGGTCCGTAACTTTTCCATTTTGTATAACAGGTATAACTAATGGGAACGGTAACGCTCTGCAGCTCCTGACCAGTGAAGAATGTTCCACCCTTCAGATTAATATTCTGAATGCCGACATGTCCATTCGCGTCACAATATGACCATTCGATATTTGCACTCGCAGAATCACAGACAGCAAAGAAAAGAAACACACCTGACAGTATCAGTGATTTCATATTGAATAATCGTCCTGTCATGATGTCGCCCCTGCGTCCTTAAACGCGCAGTTCAGGGCATCGCAGGCGTAGCGATTCATCTGCAGTCCACCGTAATCATCAATATACCCTACCCACAGCGTCCGGGTTTCTGCCGGCAGAACAGCCTTTAAAGGCAGGCTCCCCAGGGGCGGCACCATCACGCCCTCGCTGAAACCGCTGAGCCTGTGGCTACGGTCTGCTCCCAGCCACGCCACAGTGATGTAGTACGGCGTCGGGTTTCTGAGGGTCAGGTGTCCCGCATTCCGCTCAGCAGTCAGCTTTCTTTCCGGCTGGTCATTGCTGCTTCTGATAATGGCTTTCGGACGGTAAAACAGTTTCAGCTGGCTCTGCATGGCCAGCTGCAGGACGTTGTCGTCTTCCGGCTTCGGGGGAACGCCCCGCACGTTAAACCAGAACAGCGTTTCCCTGTCCTGAGGGAGCTTATCTGTCAGCCCACGAACCTGGGTGATACGGACCTGGGATTTCTGTCCGGCATCAATACGCTGCAGCGGCGGCAGCGCCATCAGCGCATCGGTTCTCACCCCGTCAGCGTCCGTCACCCAAGACTGCGCCAGAAACGGCGTGGTTTTGTCATCGTTATTCAGCGTGATGGCCACCGTTTTCTGCGGCGCATCCATGATAATACGGGTCCGGTCGACATTGACGGCCGCCGGGCTGCACTGGCTCCATGCTGCCGCCAGCGCGAGTAAAATCACACGGCTTCTTCTGCTGTTTTTCACCTGTTTTCTCCGTTAGTCCTGCTCTGTGACAGGGATATTTTTATCTGCAGGGCAGTAACAGCGGCCCCCGGCTGAGTGTCACCGTTTCCGGCAGGGTGAGTCTGCACTGCACCCGGCCATCCCAGGACACATTCAGGGTCCGGCGGTCTTCCCCGCTGAGACCTGTCAGGTAGGCCAGACCGCCATCTCCGACCATCCCCGCGGTTCTGCCGCTTTTCCCGGACACTACCATGGCGCCAAACGGCGGACTGGCACCATCAGCCAGTCGGATATGACCGAGCACCTGCTCCCCCTGGCTGGCGTCAATCTTCCGGTAGCCCACCGCGCCCTCCGTCAGCACCTGGCTGATGACGGAGCTGCTGACGTCCACGCCCTCCGGCAGGGCGGCCACATCAACCGAAATATCGCTGCGCCGATAGCTGCTGCCGGCGCTCACCACGCCCACCCCGAAGCGGTTGGTCACCCCGCTGTTGCCGTTCACCGGTACACCGGCCACGTCTCCAGTATCTATCATCATGCGAGGCTCATTCCCGGCCATCGACTGGCTGAAGGCGGCGCCGTGGGCGGTGGCGGTCACCGAGCCGTACCAGCTCAGGCCCAGGCTGCGGTACTGTCCGGGCTGCAGGGTGGCGTCCGCTGCCGCCTGGCCCCACGGCAGACGGCTCTGCACGCTGCCGCTGAAGCTGCTGTTACTGCCGGTGTCATAGCGGTTATGACCGGCGCTGATGTTCCATGTGGTGTCCGGGTTATGGAAATCGCTGTAATTCACGGTCTGCTGCAGGCCGCCCCGGTTATCCTTCTGCACGCTGTAGCTCACCTGGCGGCTGTCGCCCCACGGGATACTGATGGTGGCGTAGACCTGGTTCTGGCTCCCCCCGCCGGTGTACTGGTTACGGGCAAACGACACCGAGGCCGAGAGCCCCTGAAGGTCGCCGAGACTGAACACTTTGTTGAAGCTGAGCATGTAGTTATTGTTGGACTGCGCATTCCAGTAATTGAGCCGGCTTACCGAGAGGGCCGCGCTCATGTTGAGTACCGGAACGGACTGGCTGTAAGTCACGGTGTAGCTCTGTTTTTCATGCCATGCATCGCCGCCGTCAGTGGCCCGACGCTGCAGGTACTCCGGCATGGACAGAAAATGGCGGTCCGAGAAGCGGTATCCGACGAACGCCAGGGTACTGCCGGTTTTATCAAACGTTTTGGCATAGTTGATACGGTAGCTGTAACCGGACTGCTTCTGCCCATGCGGCAACCGCGCATCTGAGCGGGTGACGTCCGCAGACAGAGCGCCCAACAGCCCCATATTCTGGCCGATCCCGAGCGCCGCGGACTGGTAGTCGCCGGTGGAGGCAATGAGGCCGCCATACAGCGACGTGTTGTTAAATGCTCCCCAGGTGGCCTCCCCGAGCAGAAAGTCAGGGCTGACCGTGCTGTTGTTATGCGTCCCGCCGTACAGCGGACGTCCGGCGGCCACCTTATAGCGAACCTGTCCCTGGCGTGCCATAAAGGGGACGCTGGCCGTGTTGACCTGCCATGTCCGGACGCTACCGTTGCTTTCCCGGACGCTGACATCCAGGTTGCCGCTGATATTCTGGCTCAGGTCGGGAAGCTCAAAAGGCCCCGGCGACACCCGGGTCTGGTACAGAATGCGACCATTCTGGCTGACGGTAACCTGTGCATTACTGTTCGCAATGCCGCTGATTTTCGGGGCATACCCCTGAAGAGAGGGCGGCAGCATGCGCTCATCGCTGGCCAAAGTGAGCCCGGCAAAGCGGAAGGAGTCGAAAATAGCGGAGCTGAGGTACGTCTGTCCGAGCGTCAGTTTTGAGCGCAGTGCTGGCAGGGCACGGAACAGATACGTCTGCGGCAGATAAAAATCGGACTGTGATGCGCCCCGCCCACTGTCAAAACGGCTGTACTGGTAATCGCTCCGCAACCGCCAGGCGCCGAGATTAAACCCGGCGGTGCCGTAGAGGCTGTAGCTGGTAGAGGTCTCCCCCTGCTGCGGCATATAGCGATTGGCCATCAGGCTGTAATCGAGCAGGCCGGCGGTGACGCCGTCGCTCCAGCGTGAAGGGGGCACCCAGTCCGGGTCCTGATAACGCATCCAGGCCTGGGGGATAATGAAGGTCAGACGCTGATTTTCAGCGCTGTACCGTACCTGACTGTCAGCGGAGCGCAGCTCAAGGCATTGCCCGTTCGGGATACCGGTAACGGGTTTCAGGCCATGAATAATCTTATCCTTAAGACCCAGCATGGCCACCATGTCTGTTGTCACACAGATGACGGCCGCGTCGCGTCCGGCCACCGGTACAACTCTGACCGGATACTGTTCCCGTACCGGCTGGTCATTGAGCCAGATATCGAGAATATAGTTACCGGGCGCCACATACCCCTCGCGACTGAAGGCCGTGAGGTCCACGTTAGACAGGTTCCCGCTGTCCAGCAGGCTGGCATTGAACTCCGTGGCCTGCGACTTCAGGACGGAAAATGTCAGGGTAATCAGAATGGCAAGCCGGGTAATTTTCATGGCATGGCGCTTTCGTGTTGTCGTCCGTGTAACAGACAGCCCGCAGGCACAGTCAGATATAAAAGCCGTCCGATCCCCTCCGTGGACGGCTTCTCCCTGTCGTTATTTACCGCGTAAAATCACAAGTATTTCAGGGTGTAGGTGACGGAGGCGTTAACATCGCCAGGAGTTGCGGCATCTGTCAGGGCTATCAGGCGGGCAAAGAAGTTGAGTTCGTTATTCCCGGCCTGCAGTTGCTGGGCGTCGCCATCCGGCATCGGGGTATTGGGTGTAATCAGTGAGGTGTTGTCACTTTTCAGAAGCTGCACACCAACATGCTGGGCACTGCCGGTGCTGACGTAAGCTTTACCTGAGGTATCAGCTGTGCCACTGAAAGAGACGGTTACTTTAGACATTTTCCCTGCGGAGCCGGCTATTGTAGTTTCATTCGGATCGAAGGCGCAGTTCTGCAGATGAATGGTGAACGGTTTTGAGTCCGTGGTTGCATTGGCGGTATTCAGTTTACGGTAAGAAATCTGTCCAAACGGAACGGTGATTGCATCGTCGCCCGGTGCGATATCACAGGGTGAGTTGGTGATGGTACCAGTGAAAAGAATTTTACCTGAGCCGAACGGGCCTGCTGTGGGTGTAGTATCGGCGGCAAATACAGAAGCGCCATACATCATACCGGCAGCCGCCATGGCAAGTATTATTTTATTACGCATAGATAATATGTCCTTTGGGTGAATGAGAATTATTTTGCAAAGGCTGAAAACAAATCTGAGGGTATTAATGAAAGCGTTCAGAAAAGATTCGTATGAATAATAAACGCCGGGTGTTAAACGAAGCACCTGAACTTTCCATCGAAAAATATTGATTTCAGCTAATGCCTAATCAGTTGTAAGAAAATTCTTATTCAAATTAAAACAATAAAAATAGATCGATACGATCGATGATTATGATCGTAATTTAAGAATAATCATCAAAGAAATACTTTTTAATGTAATTATAAGCGGATGAATACCTAACAGACAGATATTCGCAGCGGGCATGAAATATTTTGTAATATGTTATCGGGAATGTATGTTTTGCTTTTCCATTACACTGGATATTTACAAAACATAATACTAATCATATATAACAATGAAATTACTGGTAGCATAAAAAACTAGATATAACGCAAGTAAAAGGCATTTAATTCCAAAACATTAACTTAATAAATCATTATGAACCATCATAAGTGGAAGGAATAAAAAATAATAAATGAAATGATATTCTTCTGTATTTGTGATGGGCATCACAATAGATATAAATGCAGGTACCCTGACATTCCTGAACTTCGCGGATGAAATTTAAAAACAATGCCGACAGCAAAGAACAAACTGGTAATAGCTGTCAGACATAATGCTGCCTGCTGTAATATATACAGCAGGCTGGGGGATATTAATGCGCGGAATCGTGCTGCACGGGGGCCGTGGGTAATTCCTGAACTGACTGAGAATCCACAATTATGCCATCCTGAGCTGATTTCAGTATCAGACCTGCCTGATAGTATTTTCCTTCGTTCATCAAGGAAAGCGCTGTGGTCACATCCTTACGGGTTTGCTGAAGAGGAATGAGTTCCTGATTTTCAATCATACTGACGCCTGCTAGTTTCAGGGCCTCTATAGTCCCTTTTTTATCTCCTTCTTTCATTTTCTGGTTTGCTTTATTAATAGCATCATTTTTCTGCCCCGCAGGGAGATAATCTTCGGCTACCGTAATCGATGAATTTATCCGAATATAGCGGTCTCCTTCAACTGGGGCTTTTTTATCTGATTTGACATACAGATTCCAGTCAGTGCTGTCATCGTTCAGGAGTTTTTCTGCTTGCGCAGCCAGTTGTTCCGCCTTTTGGGTTCGACCATTAAACAACTCGAATCGCGACATTCCGATATCACGCATGGCCTGCCAGGCCTGTCCGGATATCTTGTCATTATTCAGAGTAACGTTATCAGTCATGTTTGTTGCGGCCATAATATTTCCTGAAAACAGGATAACCATCAGCGCAACGCCCGGTATAATATGGCTTTTCATAATCCATCATCTCCACAAAGTAACATTTTTTATCGGGTTATCCTATTCAGAACCGGTAACCCACGCCAAGATTAAAGCCGTTGCTATTAAGGCTTCCGCTGTTATGGGTAGCATCAAAATCCGCACCCTCATAACCCAGATTTATAGCGACATTACTGACCGGGGTATAAGCCACGCCTGCAGAATAACCATATCCGACCTTACTGTCAGACTCATTTATTCCGTGATCACGCTGATGCAATAATACGGGGCCCACTTGACTATACAGACTTAACTGGTTATTTATTTTCCATGAGGGGCCTGCAAGCAGGGAGTAATAACGAGTTGTTACACGACCATTACTGCTTTCATCGGAATAGCGCTGGCTTCCATTTAGCCAGGCAAATGAGGTTGTCAGCCCCCAGTCCGGTGACATTTCATAGTTGTTTGCCAGCCGAACCCCACGCAACGTCCCGGCGTGATTAGTATGGGACTGGGCGTATCCAAGCGAAAATGTACTGGCATTATCGTCTGCCCATACCGGACTGGCTGCAGCAGACAGCAGAACAATACCGGCACTTCCGGCTAATAGCATTTTGTTCATCTTCTTCTCTCCGGTTATTTTTACCTGATGCCTTACTGGCATGTATTAAGTTAAAATCTTTCCGTGATAACAAACTATAAATAAATCTTTTAAATTATGAGCACTGTTACGCCAGCAAATATCTTTGTCTGCGGCTGTCGGGAGGCTATTCACGAAAATATATCCAGGCCAGAAACAGCATTTAATAATAAATAAACTGAAAAATAAAAACTGACAAAAATAGAAGTTCACTGATATATACCCAAAATAATTTGAGTTGCTTAAAGGCGGCAAGGGAGTGAGTCCCCAGGAGCATAGATAACTATGTGACTGGGGTGAGCGACAAATCTGCCGGGAGCAGATTTGAACGTCGCGTGCGACGGCCCGTCAGGGCGAGGCCCATGGATGGACTGAGTAATCCGTAGCCAACACATAAGCCACTTGAAGTATGAAGGGTATATAACGGGAAAGAAGGCATATCGGCCTGGTAAATCAACGTCTGTGACTTAGTTGCAGGAAACGGCTATGGTGAGGGGGGGGCGGCAGTTATCGGGCAGTAACGGCATTGTTCAGTGAGTATCCAGGAAACAAAAAAAGAAGGGAGCGGTACTCCCTTCGTAAACATGTCAGAATACGACATTTTGGTACTCTTTTATTTATTATCTGGCCGTAAAAGTTATGCTGTTGGCAGGTATCTCCAGTCAACATAAAAAAATACCACCAGCTAAAAATGTGATGCAAACCACCATTAAGCAGGTAACCAAACTGACTGTGCCACTAAATCCGGAAAAGAGTTTGAATCCGGGGATAACATCTGATGCAGAAATTAGCACCAGTCTTCGATTCGGATACCCGGAATGCGTTCAAACTCGCGGAGATTGTTTGTGACGACGACCAGTCCGCGGCTACGGACATGGCCAGCAATCATCTGGTCATAAGGCCCGACAGGTGTTCCCTTGCGGGCCAGTTCGGCACGGATTTGACCGGTATGTATCGCCAGCCTGAAGGGGCATGTTGGCTTTGACGATCAGGCAAAAAACAACGGCGAATAAAGTCATATGATGATCTTCACATTTATCATCATCAGCGTTCATATTACTCAACCTGTAATCAACCTCTGGCGTTTTTCTGTATCCATCACAACCATTTCCGGTAAAGGTAAAAAAGGATTTGAACCTTTCCGGAGATGATAATGAAGGTAAATGCATGGACAATTTTGCTTATGTCGGCGCATCTGACGGCCTGTACCGTCCCTGGCACAGAAAAATATCAGACCAGCATGGACAGCGTTACGGCAGAAAAAGTAAGCCGGATTATCCAGTCGGATGTCATTCCTTATAAAGGCGAAAACCATGGAGAAGTTATCAGCCGCGTATCGTCTGCTTTTCTCGGAACACCTTATCAGGCAAATACGCTCATCGGTGGGCCCGGAACCCCCGAAGTCCTTGTAGCGAATTTCAACGGCGTGGACTGCTTTACCCTGGCTGATTACGTTGAGGCCCTGGCCCGCAGCGATAATCAGAAATCGTTTCTGCATAATCTTGCCAGGACTCGCTACGCCGCGGGCAAAGTTGCTTATCTCAGCCGCAGGCACTTCTTCTCTGACTGGTTCGCCGCAGCACCGCGTAATGCACGGGATGTAACGCCGTATATCAGCCCTGATTATATCGTTGTTGACAAGCAGCTTAACCATAAACCTGATGGCGGCGAGTACATTCCTGGTCTGGGCATCCATCCTCGTAAAATAAATTATATTCCCGGAAGAGCCATCAACCAGCAGGTCATGAACCACCTAAAAAACGGGGATTATATCGGTGTCTACTCCCCGCTTGACGGGCTGGACGTTTCACATGTGGGTATCGTAGTTCGTCATGATGAACAGGTGTGGTTCAGGAACGCCTCCTCATTGGCCGCAAACAGAAAAGTAGTGGACACACCGTTTATGGAATACATGCATTCCAGACCGGGCATCGTTGTGCTGCGGGCTGAATGATAAAGTCATTACCGGAGTCGCCAGCGGATAATAGCCGTCCGACATAGGCATTGAAACCCTGTGTACTGTGGGCAGTACAGAAAAAATGGCTGTAAATTTGTGGATTTAGTAGATATTTGTCTGGAGCGGGCGAAGGGAATCGAACCCTCGTATAGAGCTTGGGAAGCTCTCGTTCTACCATTGAACTACGCCCGCTTTGAGATGCGTAAGGCATTATAAACCTTACGCTCTGGTTGGCAAGAGACTTACTGGCTGACTGGCGATTAATTCACCGTCAGCACTTCGGTTTACTCCCCTGCGGCGGCAGATAACGCAGCGGATCGATGGCCGTCGCCCGGTAGCGAATCTGGAAGTGCAGTCTTACGGATGCGGCATCCGTGCTGCCCATCGTAGCGATTTTTTGCCCCGCTTTAACGCTTTGCCCATTATTAACCAGCATGGTGTCATTATGAGCGTAAGCCGTAATGTAATCTTCATTGTGCTTAATCATGATGAGATTGCCGTAACCGCGCAGCTGGTTCCCGACATAGACAACTTTACCCGCTCCCGCCGCATAAACAGGCGTTCCGCGCGCGCCCGCAATATCGATCCCCTTATTTCCGCCCTCCGCGGTGGAATAAGGTAAAATCACTTTACCGTTAGCAGGCCATACCCAACAACGCTGCCCCACCGGCGGCCAGGAGGATTTTGGCACCGAAGATGACGGTCTGACCGCAGCAGTTTTTGTTGCTGTTTTATTGCTGGTTTTGCGTGTTGAACTACTACTCTTTGCGCTGCCGCGCACTTTAATTCGCTGCCCCACCTCAATAGTATAAGGCGGAGAAATGCCATTCAGTCGGGCCAGTTCTTTCACGCTGGTTCCCGTGGCGCGCGATATACGATACAACGTATCGCCGCGCTTAACGGTATAGACGGAGCCGGAATACGTTCCTGAGCCGGAATTACTGGAACACCCCGCCAGCAGCAGCCCTGTGCATAACAGCACCGCAATACCCAGGCTATTTTTGTTCAGGCGTCCTGCGCTCAAAACCATTCCTCACTCTATTGACAGACGCCTTATGATAGCAGCCAAATGCCGTATGCCCAATCCATTGACGCCGGAAAGGGTCCGCGCGGATGATGATGCCGCGAATATCCGATATGCCAGCATAATATCGAATCACGGCACAATGGTGCTCGTCTGCGTTCTGTCAGGGCCTGTTTTGGTAATGCCTTTCTTTCTGTTATGCGCTACGCTGATCGTCTGAGTATATGGCCTGGCCATGCTGCCGGGTCATTTTAATTTTCAGGAGCTTTCATGACTGAGGAACATGTCGTTTTATTGGATGAGCAGGATAAGCCTTCCGGCACACTGGAAAAGTATGCGGCTCATACGCTTAATACGCCTTTGCATCTGGCTTTCTCCTGCTGGCTATTTAACGAAGATGGTCAGTTGTTGGTAACACGACGGTCGCTGAGCAAAAAAGCCTGGCCAGGCGTGTGGACGAATTCGGTTTGCGGTCATCCGCAACAAGGCGAAACCACCGAAGAGGCGATCATCCGCCGTTGTCGGTTCGAACTCGGCGTGGAAATTACCGATCTCACCCCCGTCTATCCGCACTTCAGCTATCGGGCGACAGATCCAAACGGTATTGTGGAAAATGAAGTCTGTCCGGTATTTGCCGCGCGGGCAACCAGTGTGTTACAGGTTAACAGCGAAGAGGTGATGGACTATCAGTGGAGCGAATTTAAAAGCGTATGGAAAAGCCTTCTCGCTACGCCGTGGGCCTTTAGCCCGTGGATGGTCATGCAAGCGTCAGACGAACAAGCGCGTGAACGACTGCTCAATTACTGCCAGCGTTAAAAATTGCCTGATGGCGCTACGCCTGAACGAAGAGATGCCGGATGGCGGCTAATGCCCCATCCGGCAATTTACATCTTATTTCACCGGACGCATCGCCGGGAACAGAATAACGTCGCGAATCGTGTGGCTGTTAGTAAACAGCATCACCATACGGTCGATACCAATTCCCAGACCTGCTGTCGGCGGTAAACCGTGTTCCAGCGCCGTCACGTAGTCTTCGTCGTAGAACATGGCTTCGTCGTCGCCCGCCGCTTTTGCATTAACCTGATCCAGGAAACGCTGCGCCTGGTCTTCCGCATCGTTCAACTCGCTAAAGCCATTACCGATTTCACGACCGCCGATAAAGAACTCGAAGCGGTCAGTGATTTCCGGGTTCACATCATTACGACGCGCCAGCGGAGACACTTCAGCCGGATATTCGGTGATGAAGGTCGGCTGAATCAGATGCGCTTCAGCGACTTCGTCAAAGATCTCGGTGACGATACGGCCCAGCCCCCAGCTCTTCTCGACGTGAATGCCGATGCTTTCAGCAATCGCCTTCGCGGAATCGAAGTTGTCCAGATCAGCCATATCCGTTTCCGGACGATATTTCTTGATCGCTTCACGCATGGTCAGTTTTTCGAACGGCTTACCGAAGTCAAACACTTCATCACCGTACGGAACCTGGGTGGTGCCCAGAACATCCTGCGCCAGCGTACGGAACAGAGACTCAGTCAATTCGATCAGGTCTTTGTAGTCCGCATACGCCATATAGAGTTCCATCATGGTGAACTCAGGATTATGGCGCACGGAGATGCCTTCGTTACGGAAGTTACGGTTAATTTCGAATACGCGTTCGAAGCCGCCAACCACCAGACGCTTGAGGTACAGTTCCGGCGCAATACGCAGGTACATGTCCAGATCCAACGCGTTGTGATGGGTGATAAACGGACGGGCAGACGCGCCGCCTGGGATCACCTGCATCATCGGCGTTTCGACTTCCATAAAGCCGCGAGCAACCATAAACTGGCGAATACCGGCCAGGATCTTCGAACGGGTTTTGAAGGTGTTACGGGATTCATCGTTAGAGATGAGATCCAGATAACGCTGGCGATAGCGCGCTTCCTGGTCCTGCAGGCCGTGGAATTTATCCGGCAACGGACGCAGCGCTTTCGTCAGCAGGCGCAGTTCGGTGCAGTGGATAGACAGCTCGCCGGTTTTGGTTTTGAACAGCTTACCTTTTGCGCCGAGGATATCGCCAAGATCCCACTTCTTGAACTGCTCGTTGTAAACGCCTTCCGGCAGATCATCGCGCGCCACATACAGCTGAATGCGGCCGCCTACGTCTTGCAGGGTAACAAAAGAGGCTTTACCCATAATACGGCGAGTCATCATACGGCCCGCGACGGACACTTCAATATTCAGCGCTTCCAGTTCTTCAGCTTCTTTCGCGTCAAACTCTGCGTGCAGTTGGTCTGAGGTACGGTCACGACGGAAATCGTTCGGGAACGGGATACCCTGCTCACGCAGTGCAGCCAGCTTCTCGCGACGTGCCTTCATTTCATTGTTAAGATCGACTACCTCGTCAGCGCCCTGTGCGTTTTGTTCAGACATGTTGATTCCTCATAGCCCTGCTTTCAAACTTGCTTCGATAAATTGATCCAGACTACCGTCCAGTACCGCCTGTGTATTGCGGGTTTCCACCCCAGTACGCAGGTCTTTAATGCGGGAATCGTCCAGGACATAGGAACGAATCTGGCTTCCCCAGCCGATATCAGACTTAGTGTCTTCCATCGCCTGTTTTTCAGCGTTCTTTTTCTGCATCTCCAGTTCATAAAGCTTCGCTTTCATCTGCTTCATGGCCTGGTCTTTGTTTTTGTGCTGCGAACGGTCATTCTGGCACTGCGTCACGATCCCGGTGGGAATATGGGTGATACGCACTGCGGATTCCGTACGGTTAACGTGCTGACCGCCTGCGCCAGACGCGCGATAGACGTCGATACGCAGATCCGCCGGGTTAATGTCGATATCGATATCGTCGTCCACTTCCGGGTACACAAACGCGGAGCTAAACGAGGTATGACGGCGACCGCCGGAGTCGAACGGGCTTTTACGCACCAGACGATGTACGCCGGTTTCAGTGCGCAGCCAGCCATAGGCATATTCGCCGGAGATTTTGATAGTCGCGGACTTAATGCCGGCGACTTCCCCTTCCGACTCTTCAATGACTTCCGTCTTGAAGCCGCGCGCTTCCGCCCAACGCAGATACATACGCAGCAACATGCTGGCCCAGTCCTGCGCTTCAGTACCACCGGAACCGGCCTGAATATCGAGATAGCAATCGGCGCTATCGTACTCGCCGGAGAACATCCGACGGAATTCCAACTGCGCCAGTTTCTCTTCCAGCGTATTCAGTTCCGCGACGGCTTCGTTAAACGTCTCTTCGTCGTCAGCTTCTACCGCCAGTTCCAGCAGCCCGGAAACGTCGTCCAGCCCCTGAGTCATTTGATCAAGCGTATCGACGATCGCTTCGAGCGATGAACGCTCTTTTCCCAGCGCCTGCGCGCGCTCAGGTTCGTTCCAGACATCCGGCTGTTCCAGCTCGGCGTTTACTTCTTCCAGACGCTCTTTCTTAGCATCATAGTCAAAGATACCCCCTAAGAACGTTGGTGCGTTCCGTGAGGTCCTGAATGCGGTTATTCACCGGGTTAATTTCAAACATGGTCTGATTTCTTTTATTTGACTTGTCAAAATGCGGTTATAAGGGCGAAATATTAGCGGATTTCGCCCCTTAATTACAGCGAAAGTGTTGTTAAATCGCCCCGATCATAGCGGCCAAATATCATCGATAATAATCTGTAAACTACGGTTGCCGCGAAACTCGTTAATGTCCAGTTTATAAGCCAGTTCTACCTCCCGCACGCCGTTATCCGGCCAACAGGTCGTATCAATATTAAATGCGATGCCATCCAACAGCGGGCCGCCGCCGACGGGCTCCACCATCACCTTGAGGTGGCGCTCGCCCACCAGACGCTGTTGTAGCAGACGGAAACGACCATCGAATAACGGTTCCGGGAACATTTGCCCCCACGGTCCGGCATCCCGCAACAGTTGCGCCACTTCCATAGACATCTCCGCCGCGCTTAATGGACCATCGGAGATCACCTCGCCTTGCAACAGGGCAGGATCGAGCCATTCCGTCACCAGCTCGCCAAAACGTTGCTGAAACTGCTCGAATTTATGCTCTTCCAGCGACAATCCCGCCGCCATCGCATGACCGCCGAACTTGATCATCAGATCAGGGTAAAGCGTATCCAGCCTTTCCAGCGCATCGCGCATATGCAGCCCCTGAATCGATCGGCCTGAGCCTTTTAGCGTGCCGTCGCCCGCAGGCGCAAAGGCAATCACCGGGCGGTGAAAACGCTCTTTAATGCGCGACGCCAGAATTCCGACCACGCCCTGATGCCATTCAGGATGATACATCGCCAGACCGCCCGGTAGCGTTTCACTACTGCGCTCAAGCTTTTCGCACAAGATAAGCGCTTCCGCCTGCATCCCCTGCTCTATTTCTTTGCGCGTCTGGTTAAGCGCATCCAGCTCGCTGGCCAGAACACGCGCTTCGCCGAGGTTATCGCATAACAGTAACGCCACGCCAACGGACATATCATCCAGCCTGCCGGCGGCATTCAGGCGAGGCCCCAACGCGAAGCCTAAATCACTGGCGGCAAGCTGCTGCGGATCGCGATTCGATATCTCCAGCAACGCTTTAATTCCCGGACGGCATTTCCCGGCACGAATACGACTTAGCCCTTGCCAGGTCAGAATACGGTTGTTAGCGTCCAGCGGCACAACGTCTGCTACCGTTCCCAACGCCACTAAATCCAGCAGCTCCGCCAGATTCGGCGGCGCGATGTTGCGCTCGTCGAACCATCCTTTGTCGCGCAAAAATGTTCGCAACGCCAGCATCAGGTAAAACGCCACGCCGACGCCCGCCAGCGACTTAGACGGGAATTCGCAGTCGCGCAGATTAGGATTAATAATCGCTTCGGCCTCCGGCAACGTGTCGCCAGGCAGGTGGTGATCGGTCACGATCACCGGAATCCCCAACGTCTTTGCATGCGCTACTCCGGCGTGGGATGAGATGCCGTTGTCTACGGTGACGATAAGCTGCGCGCCGCGCGCCTTCGCCTGATCGACCACTTCCGGGCTTAAACCGTAGCCGTCCTCAAAGCGATTAGGCACCAGATAACTGATGTTGTCACATCCCAACGCACGCATTCCCAATACGCTTAGCGCAGTACTGGTCGCGCCGTCGGCGTCAAAATCGCCAACAACAATAATGCGGGTACCTTCGCGAAAGGCGTTGTAGAGGATCTCCACCGCGTTATCTATGCCGCTAAGCTGTTGCCAGGGCAGCATTCCTTTCACGCTGCGCTCCAGTTCGCGGGCGCTACGAACGCCCCGGCTGGCATATAAACGTCGTAGTAATGGAGGAAGATCGGCGGGGAGTTCCGCCGTCTCATCAGCCTCGCGCCGACGAAGTTGTCTCTGTTGTTTCACGCGTATTATTTACCACTGGTCTGTTTTTGATGCTCATCAAGAAACGCTTTCATCTCTTTCGGTCCCTGATAGCCAGGCACCACATAGCCGTTACTCAATACAATGGCTGGCGTACCGCTAACGCCCAACTGCACGCCCAACGCATAATGATCAGCAATGTTCACGTCACAGCTTGCCGGTTTCACGCCCTTACCTGCCATGGCGTCATCAAACGCTTTGTTTTTGTCTTTGGCGCACCAGATAGATTTCATATCCTGCTCCGCCTGGCTTTCCAGCCCCTGGCGCGGGAAGGCCAGATAACGTACCGTGATCCCCAGCGCGTTATAATCTTTCATCTCTTCATGTAGCTTATGACAATAGCCGCAGGTGATATCGGTAAAAACAGTAATGACATGTTTCTCATCCGGCGCTTTATAGACGATCATCTCTTTTTCCAGCGCATTTAGCTGGCTCATCAGCAGTTTGTTCGTCACGTTTACCGGATGCGCGCCGCTCACGTCATACATCGGCCCTTGAATAATATGTTTGCCGTCGTCAGTAACGTACAGTACGCCGCTGTGAGTGAGGACGGTTTTCATCCCAGCCACTGGCGAGGCCTGAATTTCCGTACTCTGAACGCCCAGCTTAGCCAGCGACTGACGGATAGCCGCATCATCCGCATGGGCCACGCCTGAAAACGCCGCCGCCAGTAAAGTGAACATCATAAAACGCTTTTTCATAAACTATCCTTTCCTGTCAGCACTCATGCCCGCGGATGGTGCTGTTGATGAAGTTGACGCAAACGCTCCGTTGCGACATGCGTATAAATTTGTGTCGTCGAAAGATCGCTATGCCCAAGTAGCATTTGTACAACGCGCAAGTCGGCGCCGTGATTCAGCAAATGCGTGGCGAAAGCGTGACGTAAAACATGCGGCGACAGTTTTTCGCTATCGATTCCAGCCAGTACCGCATAATGTTTAATACGGTGCCAGAAGGTCTGCCGCGTCATCTGCTGCGCACGCTGGCTGGGGAACAATACGTCAATCGATACGCCATTAAGTAACCAGGGACGCCCATGCTCCAGATACGTTTCCAGCCAATATACCGCCTCTTCGCCTAACGGCACCAACCGCTCTTTATTGCCTTTACCGATAACCCGCACCACGCCCTGCCGCAGACTGATATCGCTCATTGTCAGCCCCACCAGTTCCGACACGCGCAAACCGGTGGCATACAGCACTTCCAACATAGCTTTATCGCGCAACTCCAAAGGTTGATCAATAAGCGGCGCCTGCAAGAGCCGCTCAACCTGCACCTCGCTAAGATCTTTCGGTAAACGCTGCGGAAGCTTAGGCGAGGCCAACTGCGCGCTCGGATCATCCTCACGACACTTTTCACGGTACAGATGCTGGAAAAAGCGCCGCATAGCGCTTAACAGGCGTGCGGAGCTGGTCGCTTTGTATCCGCCCTCCACCCGTTCAGCCAGCAGCGTTTGTAAATCATCAGCCTGCGCCGTCGCAAGCGTTTTTCCGCGATGATGCAACCACGCAACGACCATCGATAAATCGCGACGATACGCGCTTAATGTATTTTCCGCCAGATTTCGTTCCAGCCACAGGGCATCCAGAAACTGCTCAATACGCGCTAAATCCTGTTCCATTCGCGCTCCCCACTTCACGCTGACTTTGGGTGCATTATGCCTCATTGTGCCGTGAATGCAGCGATTCTGTTACACTACCCGCAACGCTATAGCAGAATCGAGATGTAACGTAATGAACATGGGTCTTTTTTACGGTTCCAGCACGTGCTACACCGAGATGGCCGCAGAGAAAATTCGCGATATTCTCGGCCCGGAGCTGGTGACATTACATAACCTCAAGGATGACGCCCCCGCCTTAATGGAGCAGTACGACGTGCTCATTTTAGGCATCCCCACCTGGGATTTTGGCGAAATTCAGGAGGACTGGGAAGCCGTCTGGGAGCAACTGGACGATCTCAATCTGGAAGGCAAAATCGTTGCGCTTTACGGTATGGGCGACCAGCTCGGCTACGGTGAGTGGTTCCTGGATGCGCTGGGTATGTTGCATGACAAACTTGCCCTCAAAGGCGTTAAATTTGTCGGCTACTGGCCCACAGAAGGCTACGAATTTACCAGCAATAAACCGGTCATTGCGGATGGGCAACTGTTTGTCGGCCTGGCGCTGGATGAAACGAACCAGTACGATCTCAGCGATGAGCGTATACAGACCTGGTGTGAACAAATTCTCGGCGAAATGGCCGAACACTACGCCTGAAGCCTTACTCGCTGTATTTCCCTCTCGACGGAACCGCGTTTACGCCGTTCCGTCAGTGTTGGCCTGATATCGGCTGCTGTAACAGTATCCGACGCAACTCACGCCATTCCGCTTCTTCCATGCTATCCGCCGCCAGCCATAAATGCTGATGACGTCCAGACTCTGCACGTAAACGCAACACCATCCCGCTCTTCAGTAACCAGGGCGGACGCAAGAGCGTCCAGTCCTGCCCCTGCCAGCGTAAGCGCCCGTCCATGAGTAGCTTGATCTCTCCCTGACAGGTATTAATCCTGCGCTGGCTACGTACACAGTCAAACACGACCAGCGACAGTAGTATCATCCATAACGGGGTATAACTCAGCGGCCAGGGCATCAATAAAATCACCGCGGCAACCAGCCCATGAATGAGCAATGAGATCCACTGAGCGCGCCATGAGACGCGTAAATCAGATTGCCACAGGACCACGTTCCCGATTCCGTGTCTGAATGAGTCGGACCATCTGTTCCAGTTCAGCGTCAGCCGGTTTACCGTGATTCATTAACCAGTTAAATAAATCCGGGTCATCACTCTGCAACAAACGGACAAAAATACGCTTTTCTTCATCACTTAAACTATCGTACTCATGTTCAAAAAACGGCATGATGGAAATATCAAGTTCGCGCATACCGCGACGACATGCCCAGTGAATACGTGCTTTATTGTGAATATCCATGTTCTTCCTGCCTCGCGAAAATGAAGTACCGGGCTATTGTAACGTGTTTTTGGCGTTGTTTTACGGGAATCTCAGTAATCTGGAACGCGATCGCGAAATAAAAGGCTGGGAATCAATATGTTCATCCATTTTGGATACCGCCTCGCAAAACGATCAATCCGCTCTCAATGGGCTATTTAAAGCACTTGCAATGACCGATGGCTCTTTTACCATTAACCATTATTGTTGCAGCTAACCAGGACATTATTTATGGCTTTTATCTCCTTTCCACCGCGTCATCCTTCATCGTCAGCCCGCCTGCCGCTGACGCTGATCGCGCTTGACGACTGGGCGCTGTCGACCATTACCGGCGTAGACAGTGAAAAGTATATTCAGGGCCAGGTCACCGCTGACGTAAGCCAGATGACTGAACAGCAACACCTTCTCGCCGCCCACTGCGATGCTAAAGGTAAGATGTGGAGCACTCTGCGCCTGTTCCGTGAGCGCGACGGTTTCGCCTGGATTGAACGCCGTAGCGTGCGTGAAGCACAATTAACGGAGCTGAAAAAGTACGCCGTATTTTCCAAAGTGGTCATCGCGCCGGATGACGAACGCGTATTGCTTGGCGTGGCAGGTTTTCAGGCCCGCGCGGCGCTGGCTAATGTCTTTAGCGAACTGCCCAATAGCGAAAATCAGGTGGTCAGAGACAGCGCCTCCACGCTGCTATGGTTTGAACATCCTGCGGAACGATTCCTGCTTGTCACCGATGTCGCGACGGCCAACATGTTAACAGAGAAGTTGCATGGCGAAGCCGAACTGAATAACAGCCAACAGTGGCTGGCATTGGATATTGAAGCAGGCATTCCGGTGATTGACGCGGCGAACAGCGGTCAGTTTATCCCCCAGGCGACTAACCTACAGGCGCTGGGCGGCATCAGCTTCAAGAAAGGCTGCTACACCGGACAGGAGATGGTCGCACGGGCAAAATTCCGCGGCGCCAATAAACGCGCGCTTTGGTTGCTGGCGGGCAAAGCCAGCCGGGTACCGGAAGCAGGAGAAGATCTGGAGCTACAGATGGGCGAGAACTGGCGTCGTACCGGCGCTATTCTGGCGGCGACACAGTTGGACGATGGTCAGTTACTGGTTCAGGCCGTCATGAATAACGATTTAGAAGCCGAAAGCGTCTTCCGTGTTCGCGACGATGCCAACACCCTGCATATCGTCCCGCTGCCCTACTCGCTGGAAGAGTGATATCACGTTAAAAGCCGGATAGCCTGATAGCGCAACGCCATCAGGCTCGCACGTGCTGTTCTCATAGGCCGGATAAGGTACGACAGCGCCGCCATCCGGCACGGGCATCCGGGAACTACGCCTGTCCCACATACAAATAGATGGCCAGGAAGTGGCACACGCTGCCGCCCAGCACAAAGCCATGCCAGATGGCGTGGTTATAAGGTATGCGTTTGCAAACATAGAAAATTACGCCCAGCGAGTAAACGACGCCACCTACCGCCAGCAGCGTCACGCCGCCTATCGCCAGCTTAATCGCCAACTGATAAACCACTATCAGCGACAGCCAGCCCATTGCCAGATACGTAACCAGTGAAAGCACTTTAAATCGGTGCGCAATCGTCAACTTGAAGAGGATACCGAATAGCGCCAGGCTCCAGATCACAATCATTAGTCCGCGCGCCAGCGGCGAATCCAGACCTACCAGCAGAAATGGCGTATAGGTTCCGGCAATGAGCAGATAGATA
This sequence comes from Salmonella sp. 5800, assembly GCF_046558195.1. Taxonomy (NCBI): domain Bacteria; kingdom Pseudomonadati; phylum Pseudomonadota; class Gammaproteobacteria; order Enterobacterales; family Enterobacteriaceae; genus Salmonella; species Salmonella sp. 5800. The sequence goes on from NZ_JBGDOX010000003.1 coordinate 36,603, forward strand.
GCGCAGTGATCAAATTTCTTTAACCAGATTTTTGCCCGCTGATGAGGAATGGCATGATAAAGCGTTGAGGCAAGAAAAAGCAGGATCATGCTCCCGCCATATAAACTGTAGCTGGCGATAGCCGTCATACCCGCATTCGCCTCTACCGCCTGAACCAACAACAGCACCAGGCCGACAATACCAAATACCAATCCAATGCCGTGGCTAATACTGTTGGCGATTTCCTCAGCCAGCGAATATCCCTGCGTCATTAATGGTTTTTGCACCATAACTTACTCCGGAGAAACGTTCATAACGATGAACTGCGCCTCTAGCGTAACTGAGAATGGTTCCAGTGAACACATGTTAGCTAAAATAAATTCGCAAAATTAAATTTTGTTTATTATTCAATAAGTTAATTACAAAAACTCAACTAACACGCGTTCATGTTTATCAAAGGCATTTAAAATCAATCACATAAAATTGCGTCTGGTTGGGATAGATTTCAGCAATGACCCGTTTCAGCTCATCAAGCGACATATTTTCCTGTTGCGCATGTTTTTCGTTCAGCGTATCCAGCGTCACAGTTGACGTTCCTGTCACTTCGATTGTGCAAAAATAGCCATCATCTTCGAACCGCCCCACGCGTAGCACATCGCCTGCTTTAAAGTGGGACTCGGAGGCATCACGAATAGTGATGGTTTTACGCCCTGCCAGAATGTCATTCTGGAAACGTTGAAAGAAAGTAATGTCATTTGGCTGCATGTGGTTATCCCCCTGAATATGGCCCCTTGAAGTGGATGTTACGATCTGAATGTGTTCTTGCCCCGACACGCGAGCACCCTGGAATTTTGCGTACGCTTTACATGTCATTTGGTGCAGAATGAATGATAACAGACTAAATAAATTGAGATTATGCAACAATGAGAAAACTCACCCTGCCAAAAGATTTTTTATGGGGCGGCGCGGTTGCTGCACACCAGGTTGAAGGCGGCTGGAATAAAGACGGTAAAGGCCCCAGCATCTGCGACGTGCTAACCGGCGGCGCACACGGCGTGCCACGCGAAATCACCCAGAATGTCGTTGCTGGCAAATACTATCCGAACCACGAGGCGGTGGATTTTTACGGACATTACAAAGAAGACATCCGTCTTTTCGCCGAAATGGGGTTCAAATGCTTCCGTACCTCTATTGCCTGGACGCGTATCTTCCCGAATGGCGACGAATCCCAGCCAAACGAGGCCGGTCTGAAATTCTACGACGACATGTTTGATGAGTTACTCAAATACAACATCGAACCGGTCATTACCCTTTCTCACTTTGAAATGCCATTACATCTGGTACAGCACTACGGCGGCTGGACCAATCGTAAGGTCGTTGATTTCTTTGTCCGTTTTGCTGAAGTCGTGTTTGAACGCTACAAACATAAGGTCAAATACTGGATGACCTTCAATGAAATCAACAATCAGCGAAACTGGCGCGCGCCGCAGTTTGGCTACTGCTGTTCCGGCGTAGTGTATACCGAGCATGAGAATCCAGAAGAAACCATGTATCAGGTCTTACATCATCAGTTTGTCGCCAGCGCGCTGGCGGTAAAAGCGGCACGTCGTATTAATCCACAGATGAAAGTGGGCTGTATGCTGGCGATGGTCGCGCTGTATCCTTTCTCCTGTAAACCAGAAGATGTGATGTTTGCTCAGGAGTCGATGCGTGAACGCTACGTCTTTACCGATGTACAGCTGCGCGGCTACTACCCGTCCTATGTGTTGAACGAGTGGGAGCGCCGCGGATTTAACATCAAAATGGAAGATGGCGATCTTGAAGTGCTGCGCGAAGGAACCTGCGATTATCTAGGTTTCAGTTATTACATGACCAACGCGGTCAAAGCCGAAGGCGGTAGCGGCGATGCGATTTCCGGTTTTGAAGGCAGCGTACCGAACCCCTATGTTAAAGCCTCTGACTGGGGCTGGCAGATTGACCCGGTGGGCCTGCGTTATTCATTGTGTGAACTGTACGAACGCTATCAAAAGCCGCTGTTTATTGTCGAAAACGGTTTTGGTGCTTACGACAAAGTAGAAGAAGATGGCAGCATCAACGACGACTATCGCATTGACTACCTGCGCGCCCATATTGAAGAGATGAAAAAAGCGGTGACTTACGATGGTGTCGACCTGATGGGCTACACGCCGTGGGGCTGCATCGACTGCGTGTCGTTCACCACAGGTCAGTACAGCAAGCGCTACGGCTTCATCTACGTGAACAAGCACGATGACGGTACGGGCGATATGTCGCGTTCGCGTAAGAAAAGCTTCAACTGGTACAAAGAGGTGATTGCCAGCAACGGCGAGAAGCTTTAACCCCTGCACGTTACCCGCCAGTCGGCGGGTAACACTTTGAACGAGTCTTACCAGGTCTTACCTATTTTAAATTCCCAGCGTACATCTTCCATTTTGGTTGGCGACTTCGCTTCCTGCATTACCGGGAAGAAGGCTCCGGCACCAAACCATAATTTCAGTGAATCGACGGCAATATTAAATGACGGACCAACAACCCATTCGGTAGTTCCAGAATGGTTATTAATTACGCTGCCATTAGACAGTTTTTTCGTTCCAGAGGCATTATTGCTGTAGGCACTTTCCAGACCAAGATCCAGCGGTAAATCGCTAAACATATACCGCACCTGGGTATTCCACTGGAATTCGTTACCTCGTTTCACGTCCTGGTTACCGCGCTCAAATGGTCCCTGATATACAAAACCCATATCCCCTTTAATGTTAGGAGTAAATAATTTTGTTAAAGTGAGTGTTACTCTTCCTCCCCAGGCGCTATTCCCAGGCAAATGATTATCTCCATCTTGCCCGGTGGGTAGTAATACTGCCCCACCTACCGTAACCCAAAACGGATCACCTCTTCGCTGGCTCATTAAAGCATAATTGACCCCCACCGATTGGTCGCCCATTCCCTCTATGTGCTCAGGAGACAGATTGTCTCGTTTGTTATTGATATAGGAACCCACAGTTGATAATTCCAGTCTGTCGGTCAAACCGTAACGAATCTTCAATAACCATATCTGGGAGTAAACATCCGGACTTCCGTGCCCCTCGATTTGATGATCTTTATCGCGAAATGAGCTATTCACGGCGGTTAATAACTTTCCTTCCGGCAATACTGAACCACCAGAAATAGCGGTATTAACTGGTGCACCTAATAGATTACTGGGATTATTTTCTCCGTTAGCTGCCATTGCATTCATTAATAGAAAATATGTCATTAATGGCAGAAATATAAATCGTTTCATTATTCCCTCCAGGTATAAAAAACAAAGCGCTAAGTTAATAAATATTTACGTTATTTATGTTTATTTTTAATTTATAATTTAAATTAATAACTTGATGAATTTAATATACGGAAATTTTTGTAACTATATTGAGAGGTAAATAACGATTCCGGAGAGAAACCATTTGTAACTACATGTAAATATACTGTGTTGTTTTGATTAAATAACAGCAAGGTAAAAATGATGCACAATGAATCATTAGGCTCTAAAAAAGCGGTAATTTAATTCTGGCTAATACACTGATACAAACGCCAGGTTGCCTGACAGGAGCCAACGATTTAGTGTAATATATTGAATTAGTAACACTTTGTAGCCTGAATAAGGCACTCACACTGCATCCGACATAAACAAAGCGCACTTTATTAACAAGCTGAAAAGGCGCCGAAGCGCCTTTAGAAAACAGTCGAATCAGTAAATTACTGGTAGTCGCTAATCGGTACGCAGGAGCAGAACAGGTTACGGTCGCCATAAACATCATCCAGACGTTTCACCGTCGGCCAGTATTTGTCTGCCACGCCTGCCGGGAATACGGCAACTTCACGGCTGTACGGATGCGCCCACTCGGCGACCAGTTCGTTCTGAATGTGCGGCGCGTTCACCAGCGGGTTATCTTCCAGCGGCCAGACACCGGCTTTCACCTGGTCAATCTCTGCGCGGATAGCCAGCATCGCATCGATAAAGCGATCCAGCTCGGCCTTACCTTCAGATTCCGTCGGCTCTACCATCAGCGTGCCCGCCACCGGGAACGACATGGTTGGCGCATGGAAACCGTAGTCGATCAGACGCTTGGCAATATCCAGCTCGCTGATGCCGGTTTCTTCTTTCAATGGGCGAATATCAAGAATACATTCGTGCGCCACACGGCCATCGCGACCGGTATACAGTACCGGGTACGCGTCTTTCAGACGGCTGGCAATGTAGTTAGCGTTAAGAATCGCGACCTGGCTTGCCTGCTTCAGGCCTTCTGCGCCCATCATGCGGATGTACATCCAGCTGATTGGCAGGATAGAGGCACTACCGAACGGCGCGGCAGACACCGCGCCCTGACGGGTGAGCATCCCTTCGATTTGCACCACGCTATGACCCGGTACAAACGGTGCCAGATGCGCTTTAACGCCGATCGGTCCCATGCCTGGGCCGCCGCCGCCGTGCGGAATGCAAAAAGTTTTATGCAGGTTAAGATGCGAAACGTCCGCGCCAATAAAGCCCGGTGAGGTGATGCCGACCTGGGCGTTCATGTTCGCGCCGTCAAGGTAAACCTGACCGCCGAACTGGTGCACAACTTCACACACTTCACGGATCGTTTCTTCATAGACGCCGTGGGTGGACGGATAGGTCACCATGATGCAAGAGAGGTTCGCAGCATGTTGTTCTGCTTTTGCTCGCAGATCGTCCAGGTCGATGTTGCCGTTCTTATCACACGCCACAACCACCACCTGCATTCCTGCCATATGTGCAGAAGCAGGGTTAGTGCCGTGAGCAGAGGCCGGAATCAGGCAGATATCGCGATGCCCTTCGTTGCGGCTTTCGTGATAGTGACGAATCGCCAGCAGCCCCGCGTATTCCCCCTGTGCGCCGGAGTTAGGCTGCATACAGACGGCGTCGTACCCGGTGAGTTTCACCAGCCAGTCAGAAAGCTGGCTAATCATCTGATGATATCCTTCGGCCTGTTCCGGCGGGCAGAACGGGTGCAGTTCAGCGAATTCCGGCCAGGTGATAGGAATCATCTCGGCGGCGGCGTTCAGCTTCATGGTGCAGGAACCCAGCGGGATCATCGCCTGATTCAGCGCCAGATCTTTACGCTCCAGCGAGTGCATGTAGCGCATCATCTCGGTTTCGCTGTGGTAACGGTTAAATACCGGATGCGTCAGAATCGCATCGTCACGCAGCATACTTTGCTGAATGGAACGGCTATCAAGCGCCACGTCTTTATCCAGTGTTTCAATGTTCAGACCGTGGCTGTCGCCCAGCAAAACATTGAACAACTGCGCCACATTCTCACGGGTGGTGGTTTCATCGAGCGTAATACCAACCGCGTTATGAATATCGCTGCGCAGATTGATCTCTGCCGCTTCCGCACGCGCCAGTACCGCAGCTTTATCAGCGACTTCCACACACAGCGTGTCAAAGTAATGCGCATGACGCAGCTTTAAGCCTTTCTGTTGCAGACCTGCCGCCAGAATATCGGTCAGACGGTGGATACGATTAGCGATGCGCTTCAGACCGACCGGACCATGATAAACGGCATACAGACTGGCGATGTTAGCCAGCAGTACCTGCGAGGTACAAATGTTGGAGTTCGCTTTCTCACGACGGATATGCTGCTCGCGAGTCTGCATCGCCATGCGCAGTGCGGTATTGCCCGCCGCATCTTTTGAGACGCCGATAATACGGCCTGGCATGGAGCGTTTAAATTCGTCTTTGGCGGCAAAGAACGCCGCATGCGGGCCACCGTACCCCATCGGTACGCCGAAGCGTTGCGCAGAGCCGAAAACAATGTCCGCGCCCTGTTTACCCGGCGCGGTAAGCAGCACCAGCGCCATAAAATCGGCGGCGACGCTAACCACAACTTTACAGGATTTCAGCTCAGCAATCAGTGCGCTGTAGTCGTGAATTTCACCGGTGGTGCCTACCTGTTGTAACAGCACGCCAAACACATCCTGGTGATCCAGTGCTTTCGCCGCGTCATCCACAATGACGTCAAAGCCAAAGGTTTCGGCGCGAGTACGCACGACGTCCAGAGTTTGCGGATGGACATCAGAGGCGACAAAGAACCGGTTGGCATTTTTCAGTTTGCTGACGCGCTTTGCCATCGCCATCGCTTCAGCGGCGGCGGTCGCTTCATCCAGCAGAGAGGCGGAAGCCATGTCCAGCCCCGTCAGGTCCAGCGTCACCTGTTGGAAGTTGAGCAGCGCTTCCAGACGCCCCTGAGAGACTTCCGGCTGATAAGGGGTGTAGGCGGTATACCAGCCTGGATTTTCCAGCATGTTGCGCAGGATAACCGGCGGTAGCTGCACGGCGGTGTAGCCCATGCCAATGTACGACGTGAAGCGCTTGTTACGCCCGGCGATGGCTTTTAATTCCGCCAGTGCGGCATATTCGGTTGCCGCCTCGCCAACCTGCGGCGGAGTCGCGAGCTGAATGTCTTTCGGCACAATCTGACCTGTCAGCGCGTTTAACGACTCGGCGCCAACCGCATTCAGCATCTCTTGCTGCTGCGCGGCGTCCGGTCCGATGTGGCGTTCAATGAAAGCGCCGCGGTTTTCAAGCTGGCTTAACGTCTGTGTCATGGGCGATGGTTCCTGAAACGTGCAGTGAATCGTAGGTGTCTCTAACTCAATTGCCCGGTGGCGCTGACGCTTACCGGGCCTACGCGTGCGAAAACGAATACGCAAAATCATTCGCGTTGCAGTGAGTAGGCCGGATAAACATTAGCGCCATCCGGCACAACATTATTCGTCTTCTAACAATGCCTCATACGCGGTGGCATCCAGCAGCGATTCAAGTTCGCTTTCATCGCTGGCTTTGATTTTAAAGATCCAGCCACCGGCATACGGTTCGCTGTTCACCAGCTCCGGGGAGTCGCTCAGCGCATCGTTTACCGCCACGATCTCGCCGCTTACCGGCGCATAAATGTCGGACGCCGCTTTTACGGACTCCGCCACGGCGCAGTCGTCGCCCGCGCTTACGGTCGCGCCGACTTCCGGCAGATCAACAAAAACCATATCGCCCAACAGCTCCTGAGCGTGTTCAGTAATGCCAACGGTGTAAGTGCCATCCGCTTCTTTACGCAGCCATTCGTGTTCTTTGCTGTATTTCAGTTCTGCGGGTACGTTGCTCATCAATTAATCTCCAAAAAAGGATGAATCACGCGACGGCTTTGCCGTTACGCACAAAAACAGGTTTAGTCACTTTTACCGGCATTTCACGGTTACGAATTTGTACAATCGCCGTCTCGCCGATGCCCGCCGGAACGCGCGCCAGCGCAATGCTGTAGCCCAACGTTGGGGAAAACGTCCCGCTGGTGATAATGCCTTCTTGCTGATTGCCCTGCGCATCGGTAAAACGCACCGGCAGTTCATTACGCAATACGCCTTTCTCGGTCATCACCAGACCGACAAGCTGCTCATGGCCTTTTTCACGCTGCATCTCCAGCGCCTCACGGCCAATAAAGTCGCGGTCAGCAGGTTCCCAGGCGATAGTCCATCCCATATTAGCCGCCAGCGGAGAGATACCTTCATCCATCTCCTGACCGTACAGGTTCATGCCTGCTTCCAGACGCAGCGTGTCGCGCGCGCCAAGACCGCACGGCTTCACGCCCGCCTCCACCAGCGCACGCCAGAAATCCGCCGCTTTTTCATTCGGCATGGCGATTTCATAGCCCGCTTCGCCGGTATAACCGGTGGTGGCGATAAACAAATCATCCGCCTGTACGCCGAAGAACGGCTTCATACCTTCTACTGCATGGCGCTGTTGGTCAGTAAACAGAGTCGCCGCTTTTTCCTGCGCATTCGGCCCCTGTACCGCAATCAGCGACAGGTCGTCACGAACGGTGATGTCGATGGCATAAGGTTCAGCGTGTTGGGTAATCCAGGAGAGGTCTTTTTCGCGGGTGGCGGAGTTAACAACGAGACGGAAGAAATCTTCAGTGAAGTAGTAGACGATAAGGTCATCAATCACGCCGCCCGATGCGTTAAGCATACCGGAGTAGAGGGCTTTACCCGTCTTCGTTAGCTTCGCGACGTCGTTTGCCAGCAGATAACGTAGAAACTCCCGGGTGCGGCTGCCATGAAGATCGACAATGGTCATATGCGATACATCAAACATCCCGGCATCGGTGCGCACAGCGTGGTGTTCATCAAGCTGAGAGCCGTAATGCAGGGGCATCATCCAGCCATGAAAATCGACCATGCGGGCGCCGCATAGCGTGTGTTGTTCGTACAAAGGCGTCTGTTGGGCCATCTTTTCCTCGTTGAATTAGCGGGGGCTAACAACCATTTTCATGGGAAATCTTCGCCACGAAACCTGGCATCGACGCCCTTTTTCCTGCGCCGACGCAAACGTTCTCTTGCTCCTGAACTTACCACCGAACCAGGCGCTAAACCATAAGGCTGAATTTACCATCACATTAGCTTATGACTAAAAAACGCTAAAATCTCATCAGCACAAAAAACCAATATCACACTAAATAACCGTCATAAAAAGGAAGCTGATACGATTTACCACAACATAAATTAATATTAAATGCGGAAAAAATGTCTAAAATCGCGTTCGCCAAAAATAGTGGCATTAGAAAATATAATGCGAAATAAGCGGTGAAATTAGATTATTTCAAACGAGGAAAGCCCCCCGGCGCGATAGCCGGGAAAGCAAAGTGTGACGGGTTTCAAACTCTTGCTGGCGTGCAGTCAGACGCTTAACGAAGCCATTGCGGAAGGTCGTTTAGCCCCATTGCCTGGCGAAGCAGTTGGGGTTTGACGCCGGGGAGCGTATCCGCCAGTTTCAGCCCGATGTCACGCAGCAATTTTTTTGCCGGATTTTCGCCGGCAAACAGGTCACGAAAACCTTGCATCCCGGCAAGCATCATCGCCGCGCTATGTTTACGGCTACGCTCATAACGACGAAGATAAAGATGTTGACCAATGTCTTTGCCCTGGCGCTGAAGCCGGCGCAGATCGTCCACCAGTTCGGCCGCGTCCATAAAGCCGAGGTTGACGCCTTGCCCTGCCAGCGGGTGGATGGTGTGCGCGGCATCGCCGACCAATGCCAGACGATGCGCGGCAAACTGGCGAGCATAGCGGCCCGTCAGCGGAAAAATCTGCCGTTCGCTTTCCAGGCGGCATAAGCCCAGCCGATTATCGAAGGCGATAGTCAACGCCTGGTTAAACGCCTCGTCGCCGCTCTGTTGCATACGCTCCGCATCCTGCGGAGAAAGCGACCAGACAATGGAACACAGATGCGGATCGCTTAACGGCAAAAACGCCAGAATACCTTCACCATGAAACACCTGGCGAGCAACCGCGCCATGCGGCTCTTCGGTGCGGATAGTCGCTACCAGCGCATGGTGACGGTAGTCCCAGAAAGTTAAGGGAATATCCGCTTTGTTACGCAGCCAGGAGTTGGCGCCATCCGCGGCAATCACCAGACGCGCGGTTAACATCGCGCCGTCTTTTAAAGTCAGGAAGGCGTCGTTCTCTCCCCAGGCAACCTGCTGTAACTCCGCTGGCGCCATTAAGGTGATATCCGCCGCTTGCTGCGCTTTTTGCCACAGTGCGTAGTGAATGACGCTGTTTTCAACAATATGCCCCAGATGGCTATATCCCATGCTTGCGTCATCAAACGTAATACGGCCAAAGCTGTCTTTATCCCAGACTTCCATACCGTGGTAGCAACTTGCCCGTCGCGCCACAATGTTTGACCATACGCCAAGACGGGTAAGCAGTTTTTCGCTGGCGGCATTAATCGCCGACACCCGAAGCTGAGGCGGCGCATCGTTCGCCAACGGCTGGGGGACAACGTGATCCAGTACCGCAACGCGCAAGCCGCTCCCCTGCAAGCCGCAGGCGACAGCCAGTCCCACCATACCTCCGCCAACTATTGCTACATCAACACTTTGCACTATTTACTCCTGGAAACCGGAACAATCAAAACCGTAGGCCGGATAAGGCGAAACTGCCATCCGGTATTTTTACGAACACGATGCCGGATGGCGGCGTAAACGCCTTATCCGGCCTACAGATCGGCTTAACGCGCAACCCAACCTAAGGTCCGCTGTGCCAGCGCATCGCGCGCAGGTGGTAATAATTCCATCGCCATTAAACCGATATTGCGCCCAATAACCAGCGGCGCCCAACGATTTGCAAATAGATGGACCAGACCGTTCGTTACGCCAATCGTCGTATCCCGGTCAACCTGACGACGCTGCTGATAGCGCGATAACACGTGCCAGGCGCCAATATCCTCGCCCGCGTCCTGTGCCGCGACCAGCGTTTCCGCCAGGCTCATGACATCGCGCAGACCGAGATTAAACCCTTGTCCGGCGATAGGATGCAACGTCTGCGCCGCATTGCCGACCACGACAGTCCGGTGAGTAAACACTTTTGCCGCCGTAGTCAGGGCAAGCGGATACGCGCTGCGCTTACCCGCCTGAGTAATTCGCCCCAGCCGCCAGCCGAACGCGGCCTGCAACGCATGACAAAACTGCGCGTCGGACCAGCTCAGCACCTCATCGCGCTGGTCGAGCGGGTGACACCAAACCAGCGAACATCGGCCATGCGACATCGGCAACATCGCCAGCGGGCCATTGGGGGTAAAACGTTCAAAGGCGCGTCCCTGATGCGGGATAGCGGTTGCGACATTCGCTATCACCGCTAACTGTTCGTAAGGCTCCTGACGCCAGTCAACGCCGCAGACTGACGCGAGCGCGGAGTGGGTACCGTTAGCCGCCACCAGCACGCTGCCAGCTATCACATTGCCGTTTTCCAGAGTGACGTTAACTTGCTGTTGGGTACGCGACACGCTGGCTACGCGCTCCGGGCAGTGCAGCGTAACGCCTGGCGCTTTACGCAAGAGCGCAAACAGACGCAGCCCGATATCATGCAGCTCCGCAACGTGCCCCAACGCTGCCAGACTGTAGTCCTGCGCGTCGAGAGTCACAAATCCGGCATGACCGCGATCGCTGACGTGTACGGTGTTGATTGCCGTTGCGCAATCGGAAATCGCCTGCCAGACGCCAATTCGCGCCAGTTGCTGGCAAGTGCCCGCCGCCAGCGCAATCGCTCTGGCGTCAAAGCCGGGATGACCGTCGGCTTCAGGCGCTTTCGCTTCAATCAGGTGTACCGGCAACGTCCCATGACTGAACTGAGAGATAGCCAGCGCCAGCGTCGCGCCTGCCATGCCGCCGCCAACGATAATGACGCTCATTGCTGCCGCGCCGCCGCCATTAATGCCTCAATGTCATCCGCCTTCTTCACAACGCCAGCGGTCAGGTTTTCATTACCGGTTTCGGTAATGACAATGTCATCTTCAATTCGAACGCCAATGCCGCGATACGCTTCCGGCACGTCGGCATCCGGCGCGATATAGAGGCCTGGCTCTACGGTCAGTACCATGCCCGGCTCCAGGATGCGGGAGCGATCCGGCCCATAAACGCCGACATCATGAACATCCAGCCCCAGCCAGTGGCTCAAGCCATGCATAAAGAAAGGACGATGCGCATTTTCGGCAATCAGTTGATCAACCTCTCCTTGCAAAATCCCCAGCTTCACCAGCCCGGTTATCATGATGCGCACGACTTCGCCGGTCACCTCCTGAATAGAGGTGCCAGGACGGAACAGTCGCAGGCTGGTCTCCAGCGATTCCAGAACGATGTCATAAATTTCACGCTGGGCTGGCGTGAATTTCCCGTTCACCGGGAAAGTACGCGTGATGTCGCCCGCGTAACCTTTATATTCACAGCCCGCGTCGATAAGCACTAAATCGCCGTCGCGCATTTCACTTTCGTTTTCAGTGTAATGCAGGATACAGCCATTTTCGCCGCTGCCGACAATGGTGTTATAGGAGGGATAGCGCGCGCCGTGGCGATTAAATTCGTGGTGAATTTCCCCCTCCAGCTGATACTCAAACATCCCCGGACGGCATTTTTCCATCGCGCGGATATGCGCCAGCGCGCTAATTTCCCCGGCACGGCGCAGGACAGCAATCTCTTCCGGCGATTTGAACAGGCGCATCTCATGGACGATCGGTCGCCAGTCAGTCATGGTGGCCGGCGCGGTCAGATTCTGGCGGGAGCCTTTACGCAGCTTCTCCAGCGCAGCCAGAACAATCTCGTCGGCATACGCATATTCGCCCTGCGCGTGGTACACCACATCCAGACCATTAAGCAACTGAAAGAGTTGCTGGTTGATTTCGCTAAACGCCAGCGCCCGGTCAACGCCCAGTTTTTCCGGCGCGGCATCCTGTCCTAAACGGCGACCAAACCAGATTTCCGCCGTCAGGTCGCGAACGCGGTTGAACAAAACGCTGTGGTTGTGGGTGTCATCACTCTTAATCAGTACCAGCACGGCTTCCGGTTCGTTAAAACCGGTGAAATACCAGAAGTCGCTACTCTGGCGATACGGATATTCACTGTCTGCGCTGCGCGTCGCCTCCGGCGCGGCAAAGATCAGCGCGGCGCTGCCGGGCTGCATTTGCGCCAGTAATGCCTGGCGACGGCGTTGGTATTCCTGCTGAGTCATGACATGGCCTCCATTTCGTTTTTTCTTAGTGTAGCGTCGGTTTACGCACTTCCGGCGCGGTCGGCTGTTGGCGCGTGAAAGTGTCATGACATAACAGCGCCGCAACACGGACATATTCGATGATCTCTTCGAGCGACATCTCCAGCTCTTCCTGATCTTCGCTCTCATCATAACCAAGCTGCGCAATATTACGCAGGTCGTCAATCGCTTCACCCGTTTCGCCGGTGACTTTATCAAGTTTAGGCTGCGTTACGCCGAGGCCAAGCAAAAAGTGGTTAACCCACCCGGCTAATGCATCTGCGCGATCGAATACGCTGACATCGTCGCCTTCAGGCAGATAAAGCTGAAAAAGAAAGCCGTCGTCTTCCAGCGCGTCGCTGGTCGCCGCGTGCATTTTGCGCAGCGCCTGAGCAAGCTCATGCCCGAAGGCCAGACCTTCGTTCGTCAGGTCGTGCAACAGCGGCTGCCATGAGCTGTCGTTGTTGCCGCCGCAAATCATCCCGCTGATTAAACCATGCATTTCAGCCGGGGTCAGACCGGCCCCTTGTTGATTCAAAAACCGGTTCATTTCGTTGTAACCAGGCATTTCGTTCTGTATAGACATAAGCATTCGTCATCAAAGGGAGGATATTCATGATATGCTACCACTTTGGACCCTGGTGAACCAGAAAAGGGCTTGTATCTTCACACCAGGGTAGCTATAGTGTCGCCCCTTCGCGGACCCTGGGTCTGGAGACGAAGGCAGCGCAGTCAATCAGCAGGAAGGTGGCATGTCTGCACAACCCGTCGATATCCAAATATTTGGCCGTTCACTGCGAGTGAATTGCCCGCCTGACCAAAGGGATGCGTTGAATCAGGCTGCGGACGATCTGAATCAGCGGTTGCAAGATCTGAAAGTTCGCACTAGAGTCACAAATACTGAGCAGTTGGTTTTCATTGCCGCATTGAATATCAGCTATGAGTTAACTCAGGAAAAAGCGAAGACCCGCGATTACGCGGCGAGCATGGAACAACGTATTCGGATGCTACAACAGACCATCGAACAGGCGTTGCTTGATCAAGGTCGCATAACCGAAAAAACGGGCCAAAACTTTGAATAACACTTTTCGCTTTACTATGGTAAAGTGATTGTGAAAACAGAATTTCTCTGAGATGTTTGCAAGCGGGCCAGTCCCCTGAGCCGATATTTCATACCACAAGAATGTGGCGCTCCGCGGTTGGTGAGCATGCTCGGTTCGTCCGAGAAGCCTTAAAACTGTGACGACACATTCACCTTGAACCAAGGGTTCAAGGGTTACAGCCTGCGGCGGCATCTCGGAGATTCCCCTTCTGACTGGCGACAGCCATGACGCAACTTCCCGAACTCTCTTTATCACGACAAGAAATCCGCCGAATGATTCGGCAACGTCGCCGTGCGCTGACGCCAGAGCAGCAACGCCGCTTTGGTCAACAGGCCGCCGCCCGAATGCTCAGCTTTCCTCCCGTCGTGATGGCGCACACTGTCGCCGTGTTTCTCTCCTTTGATGGCGAACTCGACACCCAGCCGCTGATAGAACAGCTATGGCAAGCGGGCAAGCGCGTCTACCTTCCGGTTCTTCATCCCTTTAGCCCTGGCAACCTCCTGTTCCTGCACTATCATCCGCAGAGTGCGCTGGTGACCAACCGCTTAAAGATCCAGGAGCCACGGCTTGATGTCCGCGACGTATTGCCGCTGGCAAAGCTGGATGTGCTGGTAACGTCGTTAGTGGCGTTTGACGAAGGCGGGCAGCGCCTGGGGATGGGCGGCGGATTTTATGACCGTACGCTACAAAACTGGCAGCAGCATAAGATCCTACCTGTGGGTTACGCGCATGATTGCCAGTTAGTGGAAAAGCTGCCGGTTGAAGAGTGGGATATCCCGCTGCCTGCGGTGGTGACGCCGTCCAAAATTTGGGAGTGGTAGCCGTGTTTTGCCGATTGACAGCGTCGCTTTTTTGACCTAAATTTCTCGGTGAAGGGTGAGGGAGGCGAACCTCCCTCCTGCGTACTCTCTGTTAATATGCTGGCGTAGCGATGATTAACAGGATCAGCAGCATGATGACGTATCTCATCATCGTCCCTTTCCTTTTTAGAGCCCCTGCTTCGGTAGGGGCTTTCCCGTTTCAGCGCTATGCTGAGCCCTTATCGTAAATTCCTTTTATTGCTGTACAACACGCAACGCTGCCTTTAATTACCAATTGCGGCAAGGCTCGAAAACAGAATGTATGCGTTACACGAAGAGATGTTGAGGCAGGGAAACCAGAAGAAAGGATGGGCAGGTCATCTCCTGCCCATTTAGAGGAAATTAGTACAGCAGACGGGCGCGAATGGTGCCCGGAATCGCCTTCATCGCCAGCAGCGCTTTCTCCGCCACATCGCCATCGGCTTCTATATCAATTACCACATACCCCATTCGGGCGGAGGTTTGCAGATACTGTGCGGCAATGTTAACGCCCTGCTCGGCAAAGATCTGGTTAAGCGCGGTCAATACGCCCGGGCGGTTTTCGTGGATGTGCATCAGGCGACGACCGCCGTGCAGCGGCAGCGACACTTCCGGGAAGTTCACGGCGGACAGCGTCGAGCCGTTATCCGAGTACTTAATCAGTTTTCCTGCGACTTCCAGACCGATGTTTTCTTGCGCCTCCTGCGTCGAGCCGCCGATATGCGGCGTCAGGATCACGTTATCGAATTCGCACAGCGGAGAGGTAAACGGATCGCTATTAGTGGCCGGTTCCGTCGGGAAGACGTCGATAGCCGCCCCCGCCAGATGTTTCGTCGCCAGCGCGTCGCACAAAGCCGGGATATCCACTACCGTACCGCGCGCGGCGTTAATCAGCAGCGAACCCGGCTTCATCAGGGCAATCTCTTTTGCGCCCATCATGTTTTTGGTGGAGGCGTTTTCAGGTACGTGCAGACTGACCACATCGCTCATATTCAGCAATTCAGACAGGTGCTGCACCTGAGTTGCGTTACCAAGCGGCAGTTTATTTTCAATATCATAGAAATAGACATGCATCCCCAGCGATTCCGCCAGAATGCCCAACTGCGTTCCGATATGGCCGTAACCGATAATGCCAAGCTTTTTACCGCGCGCTTCGAACGATCCCGCCGCCAGTTTATTCCATACGCCGCGGTGCGCTTTGGCGTTCGCTTCCGGCACGCCGCGCAGCAGCAGCAATAGCTCGCCAATCACCAGCTCCGCCACGGAACGGGTATTCGAGAATGGCGCGTTAAAGACCGGAATACCGCGTTTTGCCGCCGCATTTAAATCCACCTGGTTGGTGCCGATGCAAAAACAGCCAATCGCCACCAGCTTCTCTGCGGCGTTAATCACTTCTTCTGTCAGATGAGTACGGGATCGCAGACCGATGAAGTGGGCATCGCGGATGGACGCTTTCAACTGTTCAGCGTCCAGCGCGCCCTTGTGATATTCAATGTTGGTGTAACCTGCCGCACGAAGGCTTTCCAGCGCCTTTTGATGCACCCCTTCAACCAGCAGAAATTTAATTTTATCTTTCTCCAGCGATACCTTTGCCATTTCCCCGATCCTGTCTTTTTTTGCCATCTGATGTTGTGTATGGATTTGCATCCGTCCTTCAACATATCAAAAAAAATTATCACGGCAATATGAACGTTTGCGCCAGCGTCGTGAAGGAATCGCATACAGCGGGAAATAGCAGATGAAAATACCGGGAATAACTTTTTCTTTGGAGGGATCGGCAGGGCAAACGATTAAACGTGATACATGTCACCAAATTTGCCCTGACCGAATTTTTTACGCGGCAGGAAATACGCCTGGCGGGATCATTTTACGATGGTTTTCACCCCGTCCGGCGTGCCGATCAGTGCGACATCGGCGCCACGGTTGGCGAACAACCCTACGGTCACGACGCCCGGAATCGCGTTAATGGCGTTTTCCAGCGCGAT
Source organism: Salmonella sp. 5800 (assembly GCF_046558195.1). Lineage (NCBI taxonomy): Bacteria > Pseudomonadati > Pseudomonadota > Gammaproteobacteria > Enterobacterales > Enterobacteriaceae > Salmonella > Salmonella sp. 5800. Next base: position 53,100 of record NZ_JBGDOX010000003.1, read on the forward strand.
GGGATCAAGGATTTCCATACCATAAACATCCAGAATCACGTTGCCGTTATCCGTGACCACGTTCTGACGGTACTCCGGACGCCCGCCCAGCTTCACCAGTTGACGAGCGACCGCACTGCGCGCCATCGGAATCACTTCGACCGGCAACGGGAATTTGCCAAGAATATCTACCTGCTTAGAGGCATCCGCAATGCAGATAAATTTCTCCGCCACGGAAGCAATAATTTTCTCACGGGTTAATGCCGCGCCGCCGCCTTTGATCATCTGCATATGACCGTTGATTTCGTCCGCGCCATCGACATAGATACCCAGGCTATCCACTTCGTTGAGATCAAACACATGAATACCGAGGCCTTTGAGTTTTTCAGTCGAGGCGTCCGAGCTGGAGACCGCGCCTTCAATCTGGCCTTTCATTGTGCCCAGCGCATCAATAAAGTGTGCGGCCGTTGAGCCTGTACCAACGCCCACAATGGTGCCGGGCTGTACATACTGAAGTGCCGCCCATCCTACCGCTTTTTTCAGTTCATCCTGCGTCATAGATCGTTTCGCCTGTGGTGTGAAAATACAGCCGCATTATAGAACATTGTCGGGAAAAATCTCCGTGTCCGTACACAGGCTACGGATTTCATCTGTACCGACGGCAAATTTATGTCATAGTGCGGAAAAAAATAACAGGAGCATGACACAACAATGAAACGTCCGGACTACAGAACACTACAGGCGCTGGATGCCGTTATACGTGAACGAGGATTCGAGCGCGCCGCCCAGAAGCTGTGCATCACGCAATCCGCCGTCTCACAGCGCATAAAACAGCTTGAGAATATGTTCGGACAACCTTTGTTGGTGCGTACCGTTCCTCCTCGCCCCACGGAACAAGGACAAAAATTACTGGCTCTGCTGCGTCAGGTTGAACTGCTGGAAGAAGAGTGGCTGGGCGATGAACAAACCGGCTCTACGCCGCTGCTTCTGTCGCTGGCGGTTAACGCCGACAGTCTGGCGACCTGGCTGCTTCCGGCGCTGGCGCCGGTGCTGGCGGACTCCCCTATCCGTCTCAATTTACAGGTGGAAGATGAAACGCGCACGCAAGAACGTCTGCGGCGCGGCGAGGTGGTGGGCGCGGTGAGTATTCAGCATCAGGCGCTGCCCAGCTGCCTGGTAGACAAACTGGGCGCACTCGACTATCTGTTTGTCGCGTCAAAGCCGTTTGCCGAGCGCTATTTCCCCAATGGCGTTACCCGGTCGTCGCTGCTGAAAGCGCCCGCCGTCGCGTTCGACCATCTGGATGATATGCATCAGGCCTTTTTGCAACAGAATTTCGATCTACCGCCCGGCAGCGTGCCGTGCCATATCGTTAATTCATCCGAAGCGTTTGTACAGCTTGCGCGTCAGGGCACGACCTGCTGCATGATCCCTCACCTGCAGATTGAGAAAGAGCTGGAAAGCGGCGAGTTGATCAACTTAACGCCTGGTTTGCTACAGCGCCGGATGCTTTACTGGCACCGCTTTGCCCCGGAAAGCCGAATGATGCGCAAAGTGACCGACGCGCTGCTGGAGTACGGGCACAAGGTGCTGCGTCAGGATTAGCCTCTCTATGAATGCCGGATGGCGGTGTGAACGTCTTATCCGGCCTGCATGACCCATTATTCCCTCGTCACTTCTTTGAAATTCATCACAAAATCATTGCGTTCAGGCGGCAAAAAACGACGCGCCATTGGCTATTTTTTGCTGGCGACAAGGCGATTCAAAACGCTCACCGTATTAGCAAATCTTCATTTCATTGCGTAATACGGAGCAAAAAACGAGAACACCGGGAGAAAACGCGGCCTGGAAGCGCCCAGGCCGGGCGAGATTACTGCGTGCTGGCGGCCGTTGTCGACGTCTGCCCTGTTCCAGGTTCAAGCTGGAATACCACATCGACCTGATCGTCGAACTGAATGGTCGGCTGCTCGTAAGTTTCCTGCGCGGATACCGGCGCAGCATCTGCGGCTTTCATCATTCGCACCACCGGACTCGGCTGATAATTAGAGACATGGTAACGAACGCTGTAAACCGGCCCCAATTTGCTGTTAAAACCGGCTGCCAGCGCTTGCGCCTGATGAATCGCGTCATCAATGGCGGCTTTGCGGGCCTTGTCTTTATAGGCGTCCGGTTGCGCTACGCCCAGCGATACCGAACGAATCTCGTTCAGACCCGCCTTCAGCGCGCCGTCCAGCAGCGAATTAAGTTTATCTAACTGACGCAGCGTCACCTCAACGGTTCGCACCGCGCGATACCCTTTCAGAATGCTTTTACCGTTTTGGTAATCATAATCCGGCTGCGTGCGCAGATTCGCCGCGCTAATGTCTTTTTTCGCAATCTGATTTTGCTCAAGGAAGGAAAGATATTGCGCCACGCGCTCATCGGCCTGCTTCTTCGCCGTCGCCGCATCCTTCGCCGCGACGTTCACTTCAATCGCTAAGGTGGCGATATCAGGCACAGCATCGACGCTTGCCGTACCGGAAGTCACGATGTGCGGGCCTTCCGGCAATTCGCTTGCCTGCGCCGACATTGCACTTAAACCCACTAATGCCGCCAGGGCCATCACTTTGAACTTCACAGTCTCTCCTCCATATTGCAGTCATTGCCCTGATATACAGGGCGCATGCAGGCAAGCTTAGCGGATATCGGCCTGTTGTCCATCAGACAACGCTTAGTTGAAAAGCGCGTGCATATGCGCGACGCCTTCCCGCGCCAGTTGGAAGGCGATAAGCCACATCACCACCCCAACCAGAATGTTGATAATGCGTTGAGCTTTCGCCGTACGCAGTCGAGGCGCAAGCCAGGCCGCCAGTAGCGCTAACCCAAAAAACCATAAGAACGACGCGCTAATCGTGCCGAGGGCGAACCAGCGCTTTGGCTCCATAGCCAGTTGTCCGCCGAGACTGCCCAACACGACAAACGTATCCAGATAAACGTGCGGATTCAGCCACGTTACCGCCAACATCGTAGCAATAATTTTCCAGCGCCCCTGCTTCATAACCTCGGCGCTGGCCAGCTCCAGATTACTGCTCATTGCCGTTTTCAGCGCGCCAAAACCGTACCATAACAAGAACGCAACCCCGCCCCATGTGACCAGCGCCAGCAGCCACGGCGACTGCATCAGCAACGCGCTACCGCCAAAAATACCGGCGCTAATCAGGACTAAATCACTTAACGCGCAAAGCAGCGCTATCATGAGGTGGTACTGGCGACGAATTCCCTGATTCATCACAAACGCATTTTGCGGGCCAAGCGGAAGGATCATGGCGGCGCCAAGGGCAAGCCCTTGAAAATAATAAGATATCACGTTAACTACCCTGAGCTGTTTTTCTTAAAGGCAGACTATAGCGCGGGAATATTATTAGCGGAAATTGATAATTTTAATCACTAATAAGAAAAGCTAATGAAGAGACTGAATAACGGATGGCGGCTACGCTTATCCGCTCAATAACCAGAGAATACTGGAGGCGGATAAGCGCAGCACCGGCAGGCAGCACGGGAGGAAAATTACTCCGCGGCGTTATCTTTCACGCGTTTAAAATTGACGTCCATCTGCGGGTACGGGAAGCTAATACCAGCGGCGTCGAATTCACGTTTAATACGTTCCAGCACGTCCCAGTAGACATTTTGCAGGTCGCTGCTTTTACTCCAGACACGCACCACAAAATTAATCGATGAGGCGCCCAGCTCATTCAAACGCACCGTCATTTCGCGATCTTTTAAAATACGATCGTCGGACTCGATAATCGTCGTTAGCAGCTGTTTCACCTGATCGATATCCGAATCGTAGGCCACACCAATAATGAATTCGTTACGGCGAACCGGCTCACGAGAATAGTTGATGATATTTCCCGCGATAATTTTGCCATTCGGAATTACAATAATTTTGCCGTCTACCGCGCGCATTGTTGTGGAAAAGATTTGCACATTCAGTACCGTACCGGCAACGCCGCCTAAATCGACATACTCACCGGCGCGGAACGGACGGAACATAACCAGCAATACCCCAGCCGCAAGGTTAGAAAGCGATCCCTGTAATGCCAGGCCAACGGCTAAACCAGCGGCGCCCAGTACGGCAATAACCGAGGCGGTTTGAACCCCCACGCGCCCCAAAGCCGCAATCAGCGTAAAAGCGATAACCCCATAGCGCACCAGCGCAGAAAGAAAGTCGGCCACTGTCGCATCAATATGACGCGCACGCATCAGACGATTTACCGTATTGGAGATCACGCGCGCTACAATCAAGCCGATGATGATAATAGCGATAGCCGCAACAATATTCACAGCATAGCTGAGCAATAACGCCTGGTTGCGTACCAGCCAGGTGCCCGCACCATTTATGCTGTCGACAACATTCAAATCTTCCATTCAATATTCCTTGGTCATAGCAAAACAAGCAAATGAGATCATTCTCACGAAAAGAACTTTTTAAAGGTAAACAAAAACAGAGGAATATGCCATTTTTCGGCATCATCCCCAAAAAGGCAGGCACACTGTGAGTTGGCCGGATGAAAGCGTTAACGCCGCTCTCCGGAAATAACGATAAAAAAATGGCTTCCCGAGGGAAGCCATTTTAATCAACAGACTACATTACAGAACGTCAATCGCGTTCAGTTCTTTAAATGCTTTTTCCAGACGAGCGATCATCGAAGTCTGGCCAGCACGCAGCCATACGCGCGGGTCATAGTATTTCTTGTTCGGCTGATCTTCGCCTTTCGGGTTGCCCAGCTGGCCTTGCAGATACGCTTCGTTTTCTTTGTAGTAGTTCAGAACACCTTCCCAGGTTGCCCATTGGGTATCGGTATCGATGTTCATTTTCACTACGCCGTAGCTTACGGAGTCTTTGATTTCCTGAGCAGTAGAACCGGAACCGCCGTGGAAAACGAAGTTCAGGCTGTTGTGCGGCAGGTTGTGTTTCTTAGAAACATACTCCTGAGAATCACGCAGAATGGTCGGGGTCAGAACCACGTTACCCGGCTTGTAAACGCCGTGTACGTTACCGAAGGAAGCGGCAATGGTGAAACGCGGGCTGATTTTGCTCAGTTCAGTGTACGCGTAATCAACGTCTTCCGGCTGGGTGTACAGGGCAGAAGCGTCCATGTGGCTGTTGTCCACGCCGTCTTCTTCACCACCGGTGCAACCCAGTTCGATTTCCAGAGTCATGCCAATTTTGGACATGCGCGCCAGGTATTTGGAGCAGATTTCGATGTTTTCGTGCAGAGACTCTTCAGACAGGTCGATCATGTGAGAAGAGAACAGCGGTTTACCGGTAGCCGCGAAGTGTTTTTCACCCGCGTCCAGCAGACCGTCGATCCACGGCAGCAGTTTCTTCGCGCAGTGGTCAGTGTGCAGGATAACCGGAACGCCATAATGTTCAGCCATCTGGTGAACGTGATGCGCGCCAGAGATAGCGCCCAGGATTGCCGCGCCCTGAGGTACGTCAGTTTTCACGCCTTTACCCGCGATGAAGGAAGCGCCGCCGTTGGAGAACTGAACGATGACCGGTGCTTTAACTTTTGCAGCGGTTTCCAGAACAGCGTTGATGGAATCAGTGCCCACGCAGTTAACTGCCGGCAGAGCAAAATTGTTTTCTTTTGCTACCTGGAACACTTTCTGTACGTCATCACCAGTGATCACGCCTGGTTTTACGAAATCAAAAATTTTAGACATGTTTCGTTGTCCTGTATCGTCGGGCTTTGGGAAAAAACACGGGCCGCCCTGAATGTCAGATCGGCAATAAATCAACGGGCAGGAATCCCTGCCCGTAACGATTACTTCTTAGCGCGCTCTTCGAGCATCGCTACGGCTGGCAGAACTTTACCTTCCACGAATTCGAGGAATGCGCCGCCGCCAGTAGAAATGTAGGAAATTTTGTCAGCAATGCCGAACAGGTCGATTGCCGCCAGGGTGTCGCCGCCGCCAGCGATGGAAAACGCTTCGCTATCAGCGATGGCATTCGCCACGATTTCAGTCCCTTTACGGAAGTTCGGGAACTCAAACACGCCAACCGGGCCGTTCCACAGAATGGTTTTGGCATTCTTGAGGATTTCAGCCAGCTGCTGAGCGGAAGCATCGCCGATATCCAGGATCTGCTCGTCTTCTTTCACGTCGTTAACGGATTTCAGAGTCGCCGGTGCGGTTTCGGAGAACTCGGTGGCAACGCGAACATCGGTCGGAACCGGGATATCGCAAGTGGTCAGCAGACGTTTTGCTTCGTCAACCAGGTCAGCTTCGTACAGGGATTTACCGACACTGTGGCCCTGAGCGGCAACGAAGGTGTTGGCGATACCGCCGCCGACAATCAGCTGGTCAGCGATTTTAGACAGGGAATCCAGAACGGTCAGTTTGGTAGATACTTTAGAACCACCAACGATAGCCACCATCGGACGAGCCGGTTCTTTCAGCGCTTTACCCAGCGCATCCAGTTCAGCGGCCAGCAGCGGGCCTGCGCACGCAACGTCAGCAAATTTGCCGATACCGTGGGTAGAAGCCTGCGCGCGGTGCGCGGTACCAAAGGCGTCCATCACGAATACGTCACACAGGGCGGCATATTTTTTAGACAGCGCTTCGTCGTCTTTCTTTTCGCCTTTGTTAAAGCGAACGTTTTCCAGAACCACCAGCTCACCTTCGGCCACGTCAACGCCGTCCAGGTAATCTTTGACCAGGCGAACCGGGTTAGACAGTTTGTCTTTCAGGTAGTTAACAACCGGCAGCAGAGAGAATTCTTCGTTGTACTCGCCTTCGGTAGGACGACCCAGGTGGGAAGTTACCATCACTTTCGCGCCCTGTTTCAGAGCCAGTTCGATGGTCGGCAGAGAGGCGCGGATACGCGCGTCGCTGGTCACTTTCCCTTCTTTAACAGGTACGTTCAGATCCGCACGGATAAAAACGCGTTTCCCGGCCAGATCCAGATCGGTCATCTTAATTACAGACATGGTGAATCCTCTCAATGATGCTTAAAGTTTTGTCGACGCTGACGCGTCGAGCCTGAAACCAACTGCGGCCATCGCTAACGTGGTGTCGAGCATCCGGTTAGCAAAGCCCCATTCATTATCGCACCAGACCAGCGTCTTGATCAGGTGGGCGCCACTGACCCGGGTTTGCGTGCCATCAACAATGGCGCTGTGCGGGTCGTGGTTAAAATCTATCGAGACCAACGGTGATTCCGTATAGTCAACTATACCATGAAATGCACCTTGTGCTGCTTTTTGCAGCAACTGGTTGACTTCACTGGCTTTTACTGGTTTTTTCACCGTTACGCTTAAATCGATCGCCGTCACATTAATGGTTGGAACGCGCACCGCAATCGCCTCAAAACGGTCGTTAAACTGCGGAAATATACGCGTAATGCCTGCCGCCAGTTTTGTATCTACCGGGATAATCGACTGGCTGGCCGCGCGCGTGCGCCGCAGATCGGAGTGATACGCGTCGATCACCTGCTGATCGTTCATCGCGGAGTGGATCGTCGTGACGGTACCAGACTCAATGCCGTAAGCATCATCCAACAATTTAATGACGGGAATTATGCAATTCGTGGTACAGGACGCGTTTGAGACAATACGATGTTCCGCACGCAGTTGGTTCTGGTTCACGCCAAAAACGACGGTGGCGTCAAGATCGTTGCTGCCCGGATGAGAAAAGAGCACTTTCTTCGCGCCAGCGGCAATATGCGCCTCGCCATGCTCCCGGTTGCCATATACGCCCGTACAATCCAACACGACATCCACGCCCAGTTCGCGCCACGGCAGATCCGCCAGCGTTCGTTCATGCAGAATACGAATGACATCGTCACCGACAAAAAGCTGCTCGCGCTCGTGGCGAACCTCCCATGCAAAACGCCCGTGGCTGGTATCGTATTTCAACAAATGCGCCATGCCTGCGGCATCCGCCAGCTCGTTGATGGCCACCACGGTAATTTCCGCCCGACGTCCGGATTCATACAAAGCACGAACCACGTTACGCCCGATGCGACCAAAGCCATTAATCGCTATGCGTACGGTCATAGGTCTCCTGCAAGGCTATCCCGATTCAGATGAGGCTGACAGAGTAATGCAGCTCATCGTCGAGTAAAACCTCACCTGTCGCAAACTGCGACTGATTGGTTAATTGTCGAACATTTAATTAACTGAAACGCTTCAGCTAGAATAAGCGAAACGGGGAATAAAAGGAATGTTTGTCCAGTCGAAGAAGACAGTTATCTGACCTGCATCACATTTCATGGCCGCTTACGCTGCAATTTATTCCATATTTAAGAATCACCAGTTCATCCGTCAGATCTTTTCATCGTCGCGTCACAAATACTGATTTATATCAGAAAGCGCTGTCGCCAGCGTCTATATTATCAGCGCCACGTCCGAGTCTCGGAGTCCTGTAACGATGACTGTATCTCACCACAATGCCTCTACAGCGCGCTTTTACGCGCTTCGTCTGCTTCCCGGCCAGGAAGTGTTTTCCCAATTACACGCCTTTGTGCAACAGAACCAATTACATGCCGCCTGGATTGCAGGGTGTACCGGCAGTCTGACCGACGTTGCGCTGCGTTATGCCGGGCAAGAGGCGACCACATCGCTCACAGGCACGTTTGAAGTTATCTCGCTAAACGGCACGCTTGAATTGACCGGCGAGCATCTGCATCTCGCGGTATCGGATCCCTACGGGGCCATGCTCGGCGGCCATATGATGCCAGGGTGTACCGTGCGTACCACGCTGGAACTGGTTATCGGCGAGCTGCCAGCGCTGACGTTCAGCCGTCAACCGTGCGCCATTTCCGGTTATGACGAACTGCATATTTCTTCCTGTTAATTGACGACTCTTTAAGAGGTACTTTATGGCGCGTCGCCCGTTTTCCAGCCAGTCTCTGGTGCTGATTGTCATCGCTATTGCCATCAATATGATTGGCGGACAGCTTATTAGCATGTTGAAGCTGCCTATTTTTCTCGACTCGATCGGCACCTTAATTAGCGCGGTACTGTTAGGGCCGTTCATCGGCATGTTGACTGGGCTTCTGACCAACTTGCTGTGGGGGCTGCTTACCGACCCTATCGCTGCCGCGTTTGCCCCGGTAGCGATGGTTATCGGTCTGGTCGCCGGGTGGCTGGCGCGCGCAGGCTGGTTTCGTACCCTGCCCAAAGTGATCGTCAGCGGGGTCGTCATTACGTTAGCGGTGACGCTGGTCGCCGTACCGCTTCGTACCGCGCTTTTTGGCGGCGTTACCGGTAGCGGCGCTGATTTATTCGTCGCCTGGATGCATTCAATGGGCCAAAACCTGGTGGAGTCGGTCGCGATTACCGTCATAGGCGCTAATCTGGTCGATAAAATTCTGACGGCGATCATCGTTTGGGTGCTGCTGCGTCAGCTACCGTTACGTACGACACGGCATTTTCCTGCGATGTCAGCCGTACGCTAAATGCATCCGTTTACCTCGTTAACCTTATGGGCGTTGGCGGCCTGCACCACGCTGCTACTCCCTGCGCAGACCGTGCTCCCGGTTTATAGCGCGGCGGCCTTCCTCTGTCTGCTGGCGCTGAAATCAACGCGGCGGCGGGCGAAGTATGTCGCCTGGCTGATGCTGTCTTTAGGGTTTGGGCTATGGCTGGTACATGGCGGTTGGCTAACGGAATGGATAAGCGGGCAGCCTCGCGATCCGCAGCGCTGGATATATGCCGTTACGCTATGGCTACGCCTGCTGGCGATCGTGTCGACGTCGCAGCTATGGATGCAGTATGTGCCGGTTCAGCGGTTTATTCGCGCCCTGTTCGCTTCACGTCTGCCACCCGGCATCGCTTACCTGTTCGCTGGCCCGCTGCTGGTCGTCGAACAACTCAAACGACAACTGACGATCGTTCATGAAGCCCAGCGCGCGCGCGGCGTACCGCTGGATGAAGGCTGGTATCAGCGGCTACGGGCTATGCCTGCGCTGATCGTGCCGCTTACGCAAAATGCGCTTAACGATCTGACAATACGCGGCGCGGCGTTGGATATGCGGGGGTTTCGGCTGCATCGAGCCCGAACCACGCTGTGGGCGCCGAAAGATAGCATGTTACAACGGGTTGCGCGGTATGGCATGGTACTGCTAATACTGGCGGAAGCGGGAGTGTGGATATGGTTACGTTAGAGCAGTTTCGTTATCTTCCGTCCGATGCGACACGCCCGCCGGCATGTTTTGATTTCCACTATTCAACACCCGGAATAGTGGCGATAGTCGGCGATAACGGCAGCGGAAAAAGTACGCTGGCGCAACTGATGGCTGGCTGGTATCCGGATTATCTCCCCGGCGATATTAACGGCACAGGCTTACTGCTTGGCGTCCCTATCGGGCGGCTCCCGCTGGTAGAACAGTCGCCCACCATCCAGTTGGTGCAGCAATCGCCATATTTACAGCTTTCCGGCTGTACCTTTAGCGTAGAGGAAGAGGTGGCGTTTGGCCCGGAGAATCTCGGCCTCCATGAAGCAGAAATTCTACGGCGCATTGACGAGGCGCTGACTCTGACAAACTGCCAGTCGTTACGCCATCGCCATCCCGGCACGCTCTCCGGCGGCGAAACGCAGCGGGTAGTGATTGCCAGCGCGCTTGCCATGCAGCCCAGGCTATTAGTTCTTGATGAAGCCTTCAGTCGGCTGACCTCAGCGGCCACCGGGACGCTGCTGGAACGGTTACAACAGTGGGCGCAGGAACGTCATTCTCTCATTGTGCTTTTTGAACGTAATCACTTTCCTTTTCTGACGCGATGCCAGCGGGTATGGCAATTGCGCGACGGAGCGCTAACCCCATTATGTTGACGTTAAATCAGGTCGCTTATCGCTGGCCGGATGCCGCAGCAGACTGTCTGCACGCCATCTCGCTTGAACTTCGTGACGGCGAATGGCTGGCGTTGACCGGCGATAACGGCGCGGGAAAATCAACGCTGTTACGGATTATGGCCGGCCTGCTTTCCCCCACTTCCGGCTCGGTAACGCTTAATGGAGAGCCGATTGCGCAGCTTAAAAATCGTCAACGCGCCGCCGCTATCGGCGTACTCTTTCAGGAAGCGGAAAACCAGATTTTCCACAGCAATGTCGCGCAAGAGGTCGCTTTTGGGCTGAAACTACAGCGCTTATCGGCAGAGGAAATTTCACGGCGCACGCAGGCCGCGCTGCGGTTATGCCAGCTAACGGACGTCGCCGAGGCACACCCGCTTGATCTGCACGCCGCGCAGCGCCGGATGGTGGCGGTCGCCAGTCTGGAGGCGATGGCGCCGCCTGTGTTATTGCTGGATGAACCCAGCCGGGATTTTGACGCCCACTGGCTAACCGTATTTGAACACTGGCTGGCGACATGCCGGGCACGGGGAACCAGCGTCGTGGCGATTAGCCATGACGCTGCGTTTACCCGGCGTCATTTTTCACGGGTGGTACGGCTGGAAAACGGCAGGTTGTCAAAGGGGGAATAAAAAACGGGTCGCCGAAGCGACCCGTTTTATGCCGTATTAAGGATTACAGCAGCGCTTTCGCTTTGGCGATCACGTTGTCCACCGTGAAGCCAAACTCTTCAAACAGCAGCTCTGCCGGGGCGGATTCACCGAAGGTGGTCATCCCGACAATAGCGCCGTTCAGGCCGACGTATTTGAACCAGTAGTCAGCGATACCCGCTTCAATCGCCACACGCGCAGAGACCGCTTTCGGCAGCACGGATTCACGGTAGGCCGCATCCTGCTTGTCGAATGCGTCGGTGGACGGCATGGAAACCACGCGCGCCTTCACGCCTTCGGCAGTCAGTTTTTCGTAAGCGGCAACCGCCAGCTCAACCTCAGAACCGGTCGCAATGAAGATAATCTGCGGCTGGCCCGCACAATCTTTCAGTACGTAACCACCGCGGGCGATATTCGCCAGTTGCTCTTCAGTACGTTCCTGCTGCGCCAGGTTCTGACGGGACAGAATCAGCGCGGTTGGACCATCCTGACGCTCTACACCATATTTCCACGCCACCGCGGATTCCACCTGGTCGCACGGACGCCATGTGGACATGTTCGGCGTTACGCGCAGGCTTGCCACCTGCTCGACCGGCTGGTGCGTCGGGCCATCTTCGCCCAGACCGATGGAGTCGTGGGTGTACACCATCACCTGACGTTGTTTCATCAGCGCTGCCATACGCACTGCGTTACGGGCATATTCGACGAACATCAGGAAGGTGGAGGTGTACGGCAGGAAACCGCCGTGCAGGGCGATACCGTTGGCGATAGCGGTCATACCGAATTCGCGCACACCGTAGTGAATGTAGTTACCTGCGGCATCTTCGTTAATCGCTTTCGAACCGGACCACAGGGTCAGGTTAGACGGTGCCAGGTCAGCGGAGCCGCCGAGGAATTCCGGCAACAGCGGACCGAAGGCTTCGATGGCATTCTGGGACGCTTTGCGGCTGGCGATTTTCGCCGGGTTAGCCTGCAGTTTAGCGATGAATTCATTCGCTTTCGCATCGAAGTCAGCCGGCATGTCGCCTTTCATACGACGGGTGAATTCAGCAGCTTCCTGCGGGAAGGCTTTCTCATAAGCCGCGAATTTCTCATTCCATGCAGACTCTTTCGCCTGGCCGGCTTCTTTCGCATCCCACTGGGCGTAGATTTCAGACGGGATTTCGAACGGCGCGTATTTCCAGCCCAACTGTTCGCGGGTCAGCGCGATTTCCGCGTCGCCCAACGGCGCGCCGTGGGAATCGTGGGTACCCTGTTTGTTCGGCGAACCGAAACCGATGATGGTTTTGCACATCAGCAGGGACGGTTTGTCAGTCACGGCGCGAGCTTCTTCCGTGGCGCGTTTAATGGCGTCGGCATCGTGACCGTCAATGCCACGGATAACGTGCCAGCCGTAGGCTTCAAAACGTTTCGCGGTGTCATCGGTGAACCAGCCTTCAACGTGACCGTCGATAGAGATACCGTTGTCATCATAGAACGCGATCAGTTTGCCCAGTTTCAGAGTACCAGCCAGAGAGCACACTTCGTGAGAAATGCCTTCCATCATGCAGCCGTCGCCCATAAAGACGTAGGTGAAGTGGTCAACGATGTCGTGGCCAGGACGGTTAAACTGCGCCGCCAGAGTTTTCTCTGCAATCGCCATCCCGACGGCATTGGCAATACCCTGACCCAGCGGGCCAGTAGTGGTTTCAACGCCAGCGGTGTAGCCCACTTCCGGGTGACCAGGGGTTTTTGAATGTAGCTGACGGAAATTCTGCAGTTCGGACATCGGCAGGTCATAGCCGGTGAGGTGCAGCAGGCTGTAAATCAGCATTGAGCCGTGGCCATTGGACAGCACGAAGCGGTCGCGGTCGGCCCAGGACGGGTTGGTCGGGTTGTGGTTCAGGAAATCACGCCACAGGACTTCGGCAATGTCAGCCATACCCATCGGGGCACCCGGGTGACCGGATTTGGCTTTCTGTACTGCGTCCATGCTCAGCGCACGAATAGCATTGGCAAGCTCTTTACGTGAGGACATTTTGACTCCAGATCGGATGTTGAAAGGCCATGCCCGTAACGACTTGACGACAGCGCGTTTTGGGCTACGCCGGAAAATTTGCCAACAATTTACCCCAAGCCGCGCGTCATGTACATGGAACATCCTTTTACCGCTTCAGAAATCTCCGGATCGTGCTCGCATGTTGCGCAATTAGCTAACTTGCCTGCCACGCTTTTCTTTATACTTAACCCAGGCGCTAATTCATCTGCAACGGGCGCATTTCAAAATAATATTAATTCGTATGGAAGAGAAAAATGAAAATTCGCGCTTTACTGCTTGCTCTGGGCATGGCGACGGTGCTGACCGGTTGCCAGAATATGGACTCTAATGGACTACTTTCTTCGGGCGCTGAAGCTTTTCAGGCCTATACGTTAAGCGATGCGCAGGTAAAAGCGTTGAGCGATCAATCCTGTCAAGAGCTCGACAGCAAAGCGAAAATCGCGCCGGCGAGCAGCGAATACGCTAAACGACTGACAAAAATTGCCGCCGCGCTGGGGGATAACATTAACGGCCAGCCGGTGAACTATAAGGTTTACGAGACGAAAGACGTCAACGCGTTTGCCATGGCGAACGGTTGTATCCGCGTCTACAGCGGACTGATGGACATGATGACCGACAACGAAGTTGAAGCCGTGATCGGCCATGAAATGGGCCATGTCGCTCTGGGTCATGTAAAGAAAGGGATGCAGGTCGCGCTGGGCACTAACGCCGTGCGCGTCGCGGCGGCATCGGCAGGAGGAGTAGTCGGCAGCCTGTCGCAATCGCAGCTTGGCGATCTTGGCGAAAAACTGGTGAACTCGCAGTTCTCCCAGCGTCAGGAGTCCGAAGCGGATGATTATTCTTACGATCTGTTGCGCAAACGCGGTATCAGTCCGGCAGGACTCGCCACCAGCTTTGAGAAACTGGCAAAACTGGAAGCGGGTCGTCAAAGCTCGATGTTCGACGATCACCCGGCGTCCGCCGCACGCGCACAGCATGTGCGCGATCGTATGAGCGCGGACGGGATTAAATAATCCCCGAACAGTGCCGGATGGCGGCGTGAACGCCTTATCCGGCCTACACAGGCCCGGTAAGCGTAGGCCGGATAAGCGCAGTGCCATCCGGCAAAACAACTTACTCGCCCTTCTTCGCCGCCTGGATATAGAGCATTTCTAATGCCAGCGTCGCGGCCGCCAGAGCGGTGATCTCCGACTGATCGTAAGCCGGCGCGACTTCCACTACATCCATACCGACAATGTTCAGATCTTTCAGACCGCGTACCAGTTTAATGGCGCGATCGGAGGTCAAACCGCCGATCACCGGCGTACCGGTGCCAGGCGCAAACGCCGGGTCCAGACAGTCGATATCAAAGGTCAGATAGACCGGCATATCGCCGACGATCTGTTTCACCTGAGCGAGAATATCATCCACGCCGCGATCGTTGACCTGGCAGGCATCCAGCACGGTAAAGCCATTGTCTTTGTCAAACTCAGTGCGAATACCGATCTGTACCGAATGATGCGGATCGATCAGGCCTTCTTTCGGCGCGGTGTAGAACATCGTGCCGTGATCGAATTCGCAGCCGTTAGCGTAGGTATCGGTATGCGCGTCAAAATGTACCAGCGCCATTTTGCCAAAATGTTTCGCGTGGGCGCGCAGCAGCGGCAGCGTGACGAAGTGGTCGCCGCCGAAAGAGAGCATACGCTTGCCTGCAGACAGCAGTTTTTCAGCGTGCGCCTGTAATTTTTCGCTCATTTCACGGGCATCGCCAAACGCATACACCAAATCGCCGCAGTCCACGACGTTCAGGCGCTCGCGCATGTCAAAATTCCACGGGAAACGGTGATGTTCCCAGGCGAGGTTGGTCGACACCTGACGGATCGCCGCCGGGCCATGACGGCCGCCAGCGCGACCGGACGTTGCCATATCAAACGGTACGCCAGTGATCACCCAGTCGGCATCGCTGTCATACGGCTGGAAGTTCATTGGCAGACGTAAAAAACCAAACGCATTAGAAACCAGTGAGTTATCGTACTGATGACCTAAGGTGCTCATGGCAAAAACCTCTTCTTAGTCAATATAAAAAAACCCTCCCGCGTCGTTAGGCCCGACGAGGAAGGGTTTGAATTTGTTTACGGCTCAAAGTTTACTCTGACAGACCGCATTATTGAAGTCAGTTTAGCCAGGTACAGTAGACAACGCCCGAAAAAAATATATATCCAGCGCAAATCAGTAGGCTCATACGTCCATCGCGGCCAGTTAAGAGGTCTTAGGGATTTGCCGCTGTAAAAACTCAAGCACTAATGCGTAAAACAGCGGTGTTTTCCCCGGCGTCTGGAAAATGGCGTGACCGCTACCGGGAATGAGGGGCATCTCCGCCTGAGGCATTCCTTTACCATAAAAAATTTCCATCCCCTGCATGTAATGGGTCGTAGCAAAGCGATGCGTTGCGCCGCCGACGATAGCAGCGCGCGCTAGATCCGGGTATCGGCTGGTTAACTTCAGAACGACCATGCCGCCATCGCTGTAACCCATCACCAGCGGTTTTTCCAGCTTCAGCGCTTTAACAAAAGCCGCCATATCTTCCGCCATCAGATCATAGCTAAACGTTCCTTGCGGGTTATTGGTCAATCCATGTCCACGACTGTCCGGCATGATGACGCGAAAATATCGAGATGCCTCTTTCGCTAATCCCTGCCAGCTTTTCGCCGTCAGACCACCACCGTGAATCAACAGCAGCGGAGGCCCCTCGCCCTCTTCAACGTAATGAATTTTGATACCATTCGCTTCTACAAATTTATCTTTGTCCATCGTTGTTGCTGAAGCATTTATTAAAAATATAATATTGATAATAAAAATAAATGCGAATTTAAAAATATGATTCATAACACCTCGCCAATCACTTTCCGTGTAAAAGACCATATTATTCAGGTTGAACAAAAAACAATATCAAAATCGATTCGTATCATTTTCACTTATTTACCGGGGAGACCCCGCATCCTCTTTTTACAGAACGTAAAAAGCCTTTCCGCGATTAGCCTCAACGCGAAAAGGCTCTGAAGTCAGAAAAGTGCCACCTTATTCATTCTGGCTGCAATTCAGGATGACTTGAAGGTCCTTTCCTGAATTGCATTTGGCGCTTTCTTTATTCCTTCGTCTGACAGGGCGAGCTTAACTCGCTAAATGCCGTGGCCGGAATTTTCACAATCGCTTTTTTAACCGGCGCAGGTTTACCACGCGTACAAAGCGGACGGTGGACCTGGTTGGGGTAAAAAAGCGCGAAATCGCCAGGATTTAATGTAACGAACTGCTCATTAGCGACACATTCAGGAAAGATGATGTCATCAGGAAGATGCTCAAGCTCCTTTATCCTGGTATCAATTTTGTTGGAATAGCCAATCTCCTCATAACCGCTTAGTAAAATCTGAACATCGATATATTTTTTATGAAGTTCAGCTTTGCGGTTTAACGAAGAGTGCGTTTCTCCTTCGCTTATCATAAGAAATGACTCCGGGAAAGAAAGTTCATATCTACCAGCAGGCTGATCTTCAGCTATCTTCACCGCTTCGATGATAAGTTTTTTAATAATGTGGTTAACGTAAGGTAATAAAGTAAGCTGCTCTATATTTCCATATAGCATACTATAGTTATCCTAAATAATGGTCGTGATTATAATTATCAGCCAATCAGGTACTGGTAAATACCTTCAGCCACAGGAATACCTTCTTTTAAACATTTTTCTTTATAGGCGATTTGCGGATCGTTTGGCGCCAGCACTTTATCAACACCGGGCATCGGTTTTACAGCCCTTAGCTCATTGACCATTGTGCTCATTATTGAGGAAAACAGCGGATTGCCCAACATCTGCGGATCAATAACGATAACCAGACTCGCTAACTTGCGCATCTTGTCATAGTCGCCATACATCCGAACAATATGGTTGCTAAAGTTTGCCCCCATCAGGACGCCCGTGAGCGCATCAATCGCCAGGGCAATACCAGAACCTTTGTGTCCGCCAAAGGGCAGCAGATTTTCAATTTTATGCGGATCGGTAGTGATATGTCCCTCTTTATCCAGCGCCAGACCATGACCTATTGGTTTCCCGGTTTCTTTGGCGTGCAGAATTTTACCAAACGCAATGGCGCTGGTCGCCATATCGACGATCATCGGATGGCTGTCTTTAACGGGGAAGCCGAAGGCGATTGGGTTAGTCCCCAGAAAGCGCTCCGCGCCGCCATACGGCGCAACGCAGGTATCCGTTTGCGTCATGGCGATAGCCACCATTCCCTGGCTTGTCGCCTGCTCAATGAACCACGAGAGCGCGCCGCAGTGGGACGTATTTTTGACGCTGACGAAGCCCAGCCCCGTCTCTCTTGCCAGACTAATAGCGTGATCTGTCGCCTTTATCAGCGCGCAGTGTCCCATTCCATCATCAGAGTCCAGAATAGCGACTGAAGGCGAAATCTGTTCGATGCTGAATGTTGCTTTTGGATTGAGCCCGCCTGCGTTCAGGCGGGTACAATAGTGCTCTACGCGAATAACGCCGTGGGAGTGAACGCCGGTAATATCGGCATGAACCAAAACGTCGGCTACCTGCTGCGCCGTTTGCGCGTCAAGACCCGCCTGGGTGAGTTTATTAAACGCCAGCGCTTTCAATTCATTTTCTTTGACTAATATTGTTGACATAACTATCCCGCTATTAAAATTTGATAACGCCTTTAACCAATTTTTTGTTTTCTACCACGTTCTTCTGGTACTGGTTGCCGAACGTATAGAAATCGAATTCCTGGTTTTTCATCATTGTTTCGCTAATAGCGCCCTGAGCCATGAGCTCAATGACACATTCGAAGTCTTCCCGCGTCGCGTTACGGCTGCTCAATAGCGTGGTCTCTTTTTTATGGAAGGTCGGATCGTCAATGACGAGCTCGCCGATATACAGCCCGATGAAGACGATTTTTCCGCCGTGACGAATCAGATCGACAGCGCGGCTCATGGAGGATTTATTGCCGGTGGCATCAAGCACAGTGCCGGCTAATTCACCGGAGAAACAGGCTTTCAGCGCATCAATATAGTCGTCTGACGACGGATCGAGCGTTGCAACGCCTACCTTTTCGGCTACCAGACGACGGCGTTCGGCGTCAATATCAGCTACCGCGACGCGAGCGCCTTTGGCTTTTGCTATCGCGGCGGCGGCCAGCCCAATCGGCCCGGCGCCGACCACCACAATGTTTTGCTGCGGCTTCACGTCAGCGCGGCGTACTGCGTGGGCGCTGATGGCGAAACACTCAACCAGCGCGCCCGCGCTGTCGGTGAGGTTATCCGACAGTTCAACCAGATTTTGTTCACGAACGGCCAGATATTCGCTAAAGCCGCCGTCCTGGTGAACACCATACAGCGAGACGTTCTCACAGCAGTTGGTTTTTCCTTCCCGGCAGGCTGCGCAAGCGCCGCAAGGAATACAGGGAATAACGCTATAGCGTTGGCCAACCTTCGCCGTGCTGCACGATTTACCCAATATTTCCGCCACGCCGCAAATTTCATGACCCAGCACGCGCGGATAGGCAAAAAAGGGCTGGCGGCCGGCAAACGCATGGATATCGGTGCCGCAAATACCAACCGCTTTAATTTTTAACAGTACTTCATCGTCTTTTAAATGAGGAATATCCCTTTCAATGTATTCAATATTTCCCGGATTATTACAGATAAGCGTTTTCATACTTAACCCTTTGAAGATAAACGGTGAATGGTGGCCGTGACGCCATGTAACTCAATATGGTTAAAGGCCTGCTGAATGTCGTTTAAAAAGTCTGCGTTGTCGCCGGCCAGCGTTCCAAAGATGCTATTTATCTGCAGCAAAGACAGCGCTTGTTCCCATCGCGTGTTTTTATTTTTAATAGCCGCATTGAAGGTATCATTGAGCGGGTCGGCCACACTCTGCCCCTGAGAGAGGGTATTAATGACGTAATGGAGCCAGCCCGCAATCAGCGTCGCCAACGCCCTGCCCTTAACGCCGCGCGCCTGGAGCGTCAGATAAGGATCGACGGCCCGCTGAGGCAGCTTCTGAGAACCGTCCATCGCAATCTGTCCGGTCTTATGTTTAATATTCGGGTTGCTGAATCGATCAATGAGCAACTGCGCATATTGATGTACATCTACCGCCAAATTCGGGCGCAGCGATTTTGCCTGCTCTTCCGTCATTAAATGATGTACGGCGGTTTTAAAAGCGTCGTCTTCCATGCACTGATAGATAAACTCATATCCAGCCAGGCTGCCGTTATAGGCGAGAAACGAATGGCTGCCATTCAGCATACGAAGTTTCATTTCTTCATAGGGAAGCACGTCCGAGACGAACATCGCCCCTGCTTTATCCCAGTCAGGACGACCGGCAACGAAATTATCTTCGATAACCCACTGACGGAAATCCTCGCATACGATGCCGCAGGGATCGGCAAAACCGATCTGGTCTTTAATCATGTCAAATTGCTCTGGCGTCATTGCCGGCACGATGCGATCGACCATGGTGCCAGGAAAGGTGACATGCTTCGCTATCCAGGCCGCCAGTTGCGGATCGAGATTATCGGCAAACGTAACGATCGCCGTTTTGGTCAAATGACCGTTTTCCGGAATGTTATCGCACGACAGTACACTAAACGGGGGAAGCCCTTGCTGGCGGCGTATCCGTAGCGCTTCGACGATCAGTCCGAGTGCTGAGCGGGGATGTTCAGGATCGGCAAGATCGTGTTTGATGAGCGGATGGCTGAGATCGAGCGTTCTGGACCGCGGATCGGTGCAGTAACCTTTTTCCGTTATCGTCAACGAAACAATTTTTACCTGCGGCTCAGTTAGCTTCTCGATCGCCGCCTGAATACCTGACTTCGGCGTATGCAACGCGCCGGTGACGGTACGAACCAGGCGACTGTTGATGGCGCTGGCTGACGTTTCCACCACTGAAAACAGCCCCTCTTGCGCATTTAGCGCATCCACCAGCTCCGCATCGCCGAACAGATTTAGTTCAAAAATCCCCCAGCGGTTGCCGGTTATCTCATTCGTGAGATCGTTATAAACCGCTTGGTGACCACGGTGAAAGGCGCCAAATCCAATATGTACGATGTTGGCTTCCATTCCCTGACGTGAATAAGTCGTTTTGAATTGGTGCCTTGCGGCGTCTAACTGGCGAGCTATAGTGTCCATGAATTTTTCCCACTCCTGTTTTGTTTACCAATTCTGCTTAAACAGCATACCAAAATCCGTGAATATGATCACACTCACGGCACCGGATTCTTCATCTCGGTATGCTGACTAATAGCCAATGAATAAAAATAATTTATTTATCAATTATTTATAAAATTAGCTTCTCAGGATAAATTTTACGATTCACAAAAGCGTGATTTTGATTAGAAAAATCGGCCACGAATTGGCATACCACCCATACAACCTGAAACCATTAAAAAACATGAAAAACAATACCTTATTGAATAACACGCCCGCTGCGAGCGTATATGTCACGCATGATTGGTTCAATAACTACCCGAAATACAGCAAACCAAATCTGATAATTTGTCTAGTGAATTAATGAACTCAATTTATTATCAGCATCAACGTTAACCTAAGAACATCAGTTACGGTTTTGATCATCCGGGTCGCTGCTAAAGCGATGAGGAGTGAGCCGCCTTTAGACGTAATTGGCAAATTAATCCATTGATTGAAAAAAGGAAAAAATTGATGAAGACGCAGATTAGGCACGTTGAAACAAAGCTTTCAAAGCCCCTCTGGCCGAGGTCTTAGTTGACGCGAAACATGGCATAATAGCCATTTCGAACTGGTAACCACGACGATTACGCTGAAAGACGGTTCAACTGGCACCGGATATTCCTATACCGGCGGAAAGGGAGGGTATGCAATTAAAGCGATGATCGATCACGATCTTGCCCCGGTACTGTCAGAGAAAGATGGCGCTGCGATTGACGATATCTATGACTTTATGGAATAGCATATTCACTATGTGGGTCGCGGAGGCATCGCGTCGTTTGCGATGTCTGCGGTGGATATCGCCCTTTGGGATTTGAAAGGCAAACGTGAAAAACTGCCGCTGTGGAAAATGGCTGGTTGAAGGCGGCGCGTCTGTCGACGAATGGCGGTCGTTTGGTATGCTCGCTCGGTATGCAGGAATTACACGTCAGACTGGTTTCCGCATTCGAGACTGGCTGACTGGAGGTTCACAGTTTCCCGATCGATCAATATACCAAACATCCGCTGGTGGTCGACAATTATCGCGCCGTGGCACCGGACACCTACGGCATTGGCGTAGAGTTTGACTGGGATAAGCTGAGCATTTACGAAGCCTGATTCCCTCTCTCCGGGCTTGTTTTTGGCGGCAGGCCCGGTTAATCGCTGACAAAAATGTCATCCGCCTGAAAATAGCCGTCAGGTGGCGAAGAAAAAATCATCAAAATCCTCCAGCGAATCATCCTGTTGGAAGATTTTTACCAGCTCATTTTTACTGTTTTCAAGATGGGTCCACGAAGCCTGTCTGGCCTGCTCAGCATCGCGTTTTTGCAATGCAAGGAAGATACTACGGTGATCTTCCACCCATTTCATTCTTAACTCTTTTTTATGTAAATACTTATAGTTTAACTGCTTCCAGCGCGGATTTTCGGTCCTGACAGCCCGCCACAGCTCGGCAGATTGTTTCATTAATACACGATTTTGCGTGGATTCCGCGATGATATTGTGGAACTGGCGATCCAGTTCTTCAAATTTGTCGCTGTCGCCGCCAATCTGCTTTTCCTGCTGCTCAATAATACGTTTAAGCTGCTTAAGTTCATTAAATCTTATTTGCGTAGCGGCAAAACCGGTGATGTTGCTTTCGATAACCTGCCGGGCCTGTAGCAATTCAAAGGGGCCTATGTCTGAGTAAGGCAAGAGCGCTTTTTGATTGATTTTCTCCAGACTATCAATAAAGTAAGTGCCTGCGCCTTGCTTAACCTCTACCACTCCCTTCAGCTCAAGCATAATAATCGCCTCACGAATCGTCGTGCGGCTGGTTTGAAAACGCTCGCTGAGTTCTCTCTCCGCCGGAAGTCGCTCGCCAGCTTTAAATACCCCTGAATAGAGTAGTTCTTCTATTTGCAGCCCTATATCAAAATAGCGCCGCTTGGTTAAAATTTGTTCCATGCACATACCTATGTAGACAGCAATTGCTCCACTTGAGGGTAGTGTAAACAAATCCTAATGTTTATGGTAAACAATTTCCCTGCCAGAGAGTGGTCGTTTCTTTCCCACAACCTACGGCTATGCGCGTCACACAGTCCTTCCCCACCAGACTCGGCAGGAAAGGCGCTGATTCGCCTAGCGCGTATTTGACGCCCTGACGCCAGGTTTATTTGCGGCAGGGCGGCGGCGCATACCCGTTATTGTCTGCCGGGAAAGCCTGCGAGGAACAAGGCGGTAGCGTATTTGTGCTTTACCCTGCAATGCAAAAGCGGCAAAGCCGATGACGCCGATGTTGCGTACATCGCCCTGCGCGGAGTGGGTCGCATAAGCGTCAGCTACGTCGGCGAACTGGAATGCCGCCTCAGTGTGTTTATCTTTGCGAAACCCTTTAATCGCCAGTGAATCGCCAGCGTTAACAATATAGCCATGATGATTCAGCGAGCCTGCTTTTCCGTTCAACACGTCCAGGCCATCAACCGTTGCGACGATTTCGTAATTGGTATCATGACTGTAATTACGAATATATAACTGATAGTTCATCCCTGATCTTGCAGGAATACTATATTGCCATTGTCCCATTGATGCGTTGTAGCGACGCGTAATTGGAATCGAATTAAAATTAGCGTCGCGCACAGCATATTCAAGATCGCTGATACGTATACTATAAACTTTATCGTAACCTGACGGATATTGAGTGGAGTAATTTATTACCACCATTTCGGCAGGTTCTCGATCGGCACGTTCTACCGAAACGCTTTGTACCGATGAATGCCCGTCGCCGCCCCAGGCGGTGCCGACGTCGGATGAAGAGCCATTATTAGATTGCATTCCGCTGGAACAGCCGCCTAACAGCAAAAACAAGCCAACAATGACGGCATTAAATTTAAATTTGCTCATACTCACCCCCCTTTTTAATTATTAGGGGGATTGTAGGCGCATAAAATTACATAGAGAAGCGACGCCGCTGATAATTAAGAATTTATAAAATATAAAAGGGTCGATTTAAATAATTAAATCGACCCACAAGCGGAATACTCTTAATTACTCATCTTCAAGATAAGTATAACCGTACAGTCCCGCTTCAAATTCCTCAAGGAACTGCTGCTGCAACGCATCGTCCAGATCCGTCTGTTTTACCTGGTCGCGGAAATGCGTTAACAGCGTTTTCGGATCCAGTTGCACATATTGCAGCATATCCGCAACGGTATCGCCTTCGTCCGACAGCTCAACCTCGACGCTACCATCCGGGAAGACAAACACGTCAACCGCTTCAGTATCGCCAAACAGGTTGTGCATGTTACCGAGGATCTCCTGATAGGCGCCGACCATAAAGAAGCCGAGCATCGGCGGATTCTCTGGATCGTATTCCGGCATCGGCATCGTCGTGGCGATACCGTCGCCATCGATATAGTGGTCAATAGCGCCATCGGAATCACAGGTTATATCCAGCAGCACGGCACGACGTTCCGGTACCTGATCTAACCCTTCCAGCGGCAGCACCGGGAAGAGCTGATCGATTCCCCACGCGTCCGGCATTGACTGGAACAGCGAGAAGTTGACGTACATTTTGTCCGCCATTCGCTCTTGCAGTTCGTCGATAATCGGACGATGCGCACGGTTTTGCGGGTCCAGTTGCTTCTGCACTTCATGGCACATGCTGAGATAAAGTTGTTCCGCCCAGGCGCGCTCCTGCAAACTAAACGCGCCGGAAGAGTAGCCGATATGAATATCGTGCAGATCCATTTGGCTATCATGCAGCCATTCACGCAGCGAGCGGCGAGTGCCAGGCTTATGCATCTCCTGCCAGGTTTCCCACAGATTTTGCAGCGAGCGCGGCGCATCTTCAGCAGGGGCAGTCGGATCCGTGTATTCGTTACGCTCCACGCCGATAATGTTAGAGACCAGTACCGTATGGTGCGCAGTGACGGCGCGGCCAGACTCGGTAATCACCGTCGGATGCGGTAAACCATGCTCTTCGCAGGCATCGCCAATCGCCCAGATGATGTTATTGGCATATTCGTTCAGGCCATAGTTCACCGAACAGTCGGACTGCGAGCGGGTACCTTCATAATCCACGCCCAGACCGCCGCCCACGTCGAAGCACTGGATATTAACGCCCAGCTTATGCAGCTCAACATAGAAACGTGCGGACTCGCGCACGCCGGTCGCGATATCGCGAATGTTCGCCATCTGCGATCCCAGGTGGAAGTGCAACAATTGCAGACTGTCCAGACGCCCGGCGTCACGCAGGGTCTCCACCAGTTGCAGCACCTGGGTCGCCGCCAGGCCGAATTTTGATTTTTCGCCGCCGGAGGATTGCCACTTACCGGACCCCTGAGAGGCCAGACGCGCACGTACGCCCAGGCGAGGAACCACGTTCAGGCGCTCGGCTTCTTCCAGCACAATCGCGATTTCAGACATCTTTTCGATGACCAGATAAACCTTATGGCCCATCTTCTCGCCAATCAGCGCCAGCCGAATGTATTCACGGTCTTTATAACCATTACAGACGATCACGCTACGGGTCATGCCGGCATGCGCCAGCACCGCCATCAGTTCCGCTTTCGACCCCGCTTCCAGCCCCAACGGTTCACCGGAATGGATAAGGGACTCGATCACGCGGCGATGCTGATTGACCTTAATCGGATAAACGAGGAAGTAGTCGCCGTTATAACCGTAAGATTCACGCGCACGCTTAAACGCCGCGTTAATTGAACGCAAACGGTGTTGCAGGATCTGCGGGAAGCAGAACAGCGCCGGCAGACGCTGACCTTGCGCTTCGCGCGCTTTCACCAGTTTGGCAAGATCGACACGCGCTTCCGGTACGTCGGGATCGGGGCATACGCTAATATGGCCCAGCTCGTTGACGTCGTAGTAGTTATTGCCCCACCAGGCAATATTGTAAGTGCGCAGCATCTTGCTGGCTTCCTGGGAGCTCATTGCAACCTCCTGCATGGAGCGTAGTACACCCTGTTCGCCTGCTGACGAAGGCGAACCCATAGACATGTCGTCAGACATAGCGAACCTCAATTTTTATTAGCAAGTGTAAAACAGTTGACTACTATCGCAATCCGAAGACGCGATAACAACCCATAGACAAGCGGATTTTCCAGCAGATAGCGCTGATGCTCCGCCTGCGCGACCGGTTTCTTTTTCATATCATTGTAAACACGTAACCGAACTCACAGATAACGGTTCGGCGAAACCACGAGAAAACTCTTGCGTTAACAAGAGCGCCCTTGTTCAGTCTTCAGCGCCATTGCCGGCTCTGGAATCCTGAGAAGCGCCGAGATGGGTATAACATCGGCAGGTATGCAAAGCAGAGATGCAGATTGCGGGGGACATGCGCGCACCAGAACGATGCGACAGATTCAGCAGAATACAACGGTTCATTATCTCGTATCACCTCCACGGCCGCCTCGTAAGACGAACCCACAAGCCAAAGCAACGTTTTAACCCGGCTGGAAGTGGCGACACGAAGAAAACGTCGTGTGCTTTTGTATGAGCCGCGCGTCGCGTTTTATACCCAGAACGCAGAAAAAAAGCAAAGCATAAATGCGCATAATGTCAGCATTATCAGAAACGTTTACCGCCTGATTTTGACCGACATTGCGACGGCCTTCAAAAAAAGCTGGAAATTGGGCGAAGAAGTGACCTAAAATAGCCGTCCAGATGTTAATCCATCCATACTGATTAACACTCAGACTGCCAGTGTCAGTAACCTTCAGACTCATGGTAGAATCTTCTGTCATGACTATTCCGCACAACAGTTTGAGCTAACTAAATTCTCCTTAGGTGAAATTAAATATGGCAAAACACCTTTTTACGTCTGAGTCCGTATCAGAAGGGCATCCTGACAAAATCGCAGACCAAATCTCTGATGCCGTGTTGGACGCTATCCTGCAACAGGATCCGAAAGCACGCGTTGCCTGTGAAACCTACGTTAAAACCGGCATGGTTTTAGTTGGCGGTGAGATCACCACCAGCGCCTGGGTCGATATCGAAGAGATTACCCGTAATACGGTGCGCGAAATTGGCTATGTGCATTCCGACATGGGCTTTGACGCCAACTCTTGCGCGGTACTGAGCGCAATTGGCAAACAGTCTCCGGATATCAACCAGGGCGTTGACCGCGCAGACCCGCTGGAACAAGGCGCGGGCGACCAGGGCCTGATGTTTGGCTACGCGACAAATGAAACCGACGTACTGATGCCTGCGCCAATCACCTACGCGCACCGTCTGGTACAGCGTCAGGCTGAAGTGCGTAAAAATGGCACCCTGCCATGGTTGCGTCCGGATGCAAAAAGCCAGGTCACTTTCCAGTATGACGACGGCAAAATCGTCGGTATCGACGCCGTGGTTCTCTCTACGCAGCACGCAGAAGATATCGACCAAAAATCGCTGCAAGAAGCGGTGATGGAAGAGATCATCAAACCCATTCTGCCGTCTGAATGGTTAAATACGTCCACTAAGTTTTTTATCAACCCAACCGGGCGTTTTGTTATCGGCGGCCCGATGGGCGATTGTGGTCTGACCGGTCGTAAGATCATCGTTGATACCTACGGCGGTATGGCGCGTCACGGCGGCGGCGCCTTCTCCGGTAAAGATCCGTCTAAAGTTGACCGTTCTGCAGCTTACGCTGCGCGTTATGTCGCGAAAAACATCGTGGCGGCAGGTCTGGCGGATCGCTGTGAAATCCAGGTCTCCTACGCTATCGGCGTAGCGGAGCCGACGTCCATCATGGTGGAAACGTTCGGTACTGAAAAAGTGCCTGCTGAACAGTTGATTCTGCTGGTGCGCGAATTCTTCGACCTGCGCCCGTACGGCTTGATTCAGATGCTGGATCTGCTGCACCCGATCTACAAAGAAACTGCGGCTTACGGCCACTTCGGTCGCGAAAACTTCCCATGGGAAAAAACCGACAAAGCGCAACTGCTGCGCGATGCTGCCGGTCTGAAATAATCGCCCGCACCTGACGCTGTTTTTCAGTCAGGTAAACCATACCGTACTTATCAAGGCCAGCGCCCTGCTGGCCTTTATCATTGCTGATACACGCAACGTTATCAGATGTTCCAGCGTGTATTTATACTGACCTTTTTGTGATGCGCAGCACAATCCACTCTCCCCTTTCGTTTCTTCGACTACACTTTTTATCATTCAGTTTCAGTCATCATGAAAGCGGTTACATTCATTTTCATTAAGAACTGACCGCATCACTATCGGTATGCTAATTCTGCGATGAAAATATTACATATTTTTTCAACTTTGTCTGAATACCAGGCGATTGATATAGTTATAAGATTATTAAAACTATTATTTTTCAGATAATTAAATAATCACCGAGATAAATAGTAGTGTAAACGATTACACCATTGTGATTAGCCTCACATCTTTTTACGGCGTACTCACCTACTCTTAACATCGATAAAATTGCTAACCCAACCGGAGGGCATAATGCCTGACAATAAAAAACAAGGGCGTTCCAACAAGGCCATGACATTTTTTGTCTGCTTTCTTGCAGCCCTGGCAGGATTACTTTTTGGCCTGGATATCGGCGTTATCGCCGGTGCTTTACCCTTCATTACCGACGAGTTTCAAATTACCGCACACACTCAGGAATGGGTGGTCAGCTCCATGATGTTTGGCGCGGCCGTCGGCGCTGTCGGCAGCGGCTGGCTCTCCTTTAAGCTGGGTCGTAAAAAAAGCCTGATGATCGGCGCTATCCTGTTCGTCGCCGGTTCGCTGTTCTCCGCTGCGGCGCCTAACGTTGAAGTCCTGATTATTTCTCGCGTGCTGCTGGGTCTGGCCGTCGGCGTCGCTTCCTACACTGCACCGTTGTACCTGTCCGAGATCGCGCCGGAAAAAATTCGCGGCAGTATGATCTCAATGTACCAACTCATGATCACCATCGGGATTCTGGGCGCTTATCTGTCAGATACCGCGTTCAGCTACAGCGGCGCATGGCGCTGGATGCTCGGCGTGATCATCATCCCGGCCATTCTGCTGCTGATCGGCGTCTTCTTCCTGCCGGACAGCCCGCGCTGGTTTGCGGCGAAACGCCGCTTCCATGATGCTGAACGCGTCCTGTTGCGCCTGCGTGACACCAGTGCGGAAGCAAAACGTGAGCTCGATGAAATTCGCGAAAGTTTGCAGGTTAAACAGAGCGGTTGGGCGCTGTTCAAAGAGAACAGCAACTTCCGCCGCGCCGTGTTTCTTGGCATTTTGTTGCAGGTAATGCAGCAATTTACCGGGATGAACGTCATCATGTATTACGCGCCGAAAATCTTCGAACTGGCGGGGTACACGAATACTACGGAGCAGATGTGGGGCACCGTTATTGTTGGTCTGACTAACGTCCTGGCAACCTTCATCGCTATCGGCCTGGTTGACCGCTGGGGCCGCAAGCCGACCCTGACGCTGGGCTTCCTGGTCATGGCGATTGGTATGGGGATTCTGGGTACGATGATGCACATCGGCATCCATTCGCCGTCTGCGCAATACTTCGCTATCGCTATGCTGCTGATGTTCATCATTGGATTTGCGATGAGCGCTGGTCCGCTGATTTGGGTACTGTGCTCCGAAATCCAGCCGCTGAAAGGCCGCGATTTCGGCATCACCTGCTCCACCGCGACCAACTGGATCGCCAATATGATCGTCGGCGCAACGTTCCTGACCATGCTGAACAATCTGGGTAACGCCAACACCTTCTGGGTCTACGCTGGCCTGAACGTGCTGTTTATCCTGCTGACCCTGTGGCTGGTGCCGGAAACCAAACACGTTTCGCTGGAACACATTGAACGTAACCTGATGAAAGGTCGTAAACTGCGCGAAATCGGCGCCCACGACTAATCCCTCCACGCTTCCTCCTGCCACAGGAGGAAGCGTTTTTCTTGCAGTCCCTCTTCCGTCGCACTATTCTCTGCCGCTATGAAAACCCCTCGTCTCCCTATCGCTATCCAGCAGGCCGTAATGCGCCGCCTGCGGGAAAATCTCGCCCAAGCGAACCTCAAGCTCGATAGACATTATCCGGAGCCGAAACTGGTGTATACGCAACGCGGCACCTCGGCGGGCACCGCCTGGCTGGAGAGCTACGAAATCCGCCTCAACCCGGTGTTACTGCTGGAAAACATCGACACCTTTATTGCAGAGGTCGTGCCGCATGAACTGGCGCATCTGTTGGTGTGGAAGCACTTCGGACGCAAGGCTCCGCATGGCAAGGAATGGAAGTGGATGATGGAAAGCGTGCTGGGCGTTCCGGCCAGACGTACTCATCAATTTGCGCTGCAATCCGTACGGCGCAATACCTTTCCCTACCATTGCCAATGCCAGCAACATCAACTCACCGTCCGCCGTCATAATCGGGTAGTACGCGGCGAAGCGGTTTATCGTTGCGTTCACTGCGGCGAACCACTGGTCGCCGGGTAGTTTCCCGAAACGTCCGGGAACTTTCCTGAGCGGACTGATTGCATACAGACACAACTTTCGTTACGTTGCGGGCTCGTTTTGCTATGGAGTGTGCAATGTACCGTAATTTTTCTTTTGCCGCTGCGTTGCTGGCCGCAGCGTTTTCAGGCCATGCATTGGCCGACGGCATTAACAATTTTTCTCAGGCCAAAGCGGCGAGCGTCAAAGTCAATGCCGACGCGCCCGGCAGCTTTTACTGCGGGTGCCAAATCCGCTGGCAGGGTAAAAAAGGCGTCGTAGACCTGGAGTCCTGCGGCTATAAGGTGCGTAAAAACGAGAATCGCGCCAGACGCATTGAGTGGGAGCACGTTGTCCCCGCCTGGCAATTCGGTCATCAGCGCCAGTGCTGGCAGGACGGCGGGCGAAAAAACTGCGCTAAAGACCCGGTCTACCGCAAAATGGAAAGCGATATGCATAACCTGCAACCCGCGATTGGCGAAGTGAATGGCGATCGCGGCAACTTTATGTATAGCCAGTGGAACGGCGGCGAAGGTCAGTACGGGCAATGCGCCATGAAAGTGGATTTTAAAGCGAAAATCGCCGAGCCGCCCGCCCGCGCCCGTGGCGCAATCGCCCGCACTTATTTTTATATGCGCGACCAATACCAACTGAAACTTTCCCGCCAACAAACGCAGCTTTTTAACGTCTGGGATAAGCAGTACCCCGTTACCGCCTGGGAGTGCGAGCGCGATGCGCGTATCGCGAAGGTCCAGGGTAATCATAATCCCTATGTGCAACGCGCTTGCCAGGCGCGAAAGAGCTAACCTACACTAGCGGGATTCTTGTTAACCCATGCCCTGGATAGCCAAACGCCGGGGCCATGACGCGGATTTTTTTATTATGCGTATTCCCCGCATTTATCACCCTGAATTGTTGACGTCCGGTACGCAGATTTCGTTATGCGAAGATGCGGCCAACCATATTGGTCGTGTACTGCGCATGGGAGCGGGACAAGCGTTACAGCTGTTTGACGGCAGCAATCAGGTATTCGATGCTGAAATCATTAGCGCCAGTAAGAAAAGCGTTGAAGTGCAAGTGATGAAAGGCGAAATCGACGATCGTGAATCGCCGCTACATATCCATCTGGGCCAGGTGATGTCGCGCGGTGAAAAAATGGAATTTACTATCCAGAAATCGATCGAACTGGGTGTAAGCCTCATTACGCCACTGTTCTCTGAGCGCTGCGGCGTTAAACTGGATAATGAACGTCTGAACAAAAAGCGCCAGCAGTGGCAAAAGATCGCCATCGCCGCCTGCGAACAATGCGGGCGTAACCGGGTGCCGGAAATTCGCCCGCCGATGGCGCTGGAAGCCTGGTGCGCCGAGCAAGATTCCGGGCTGAAGCTCAATCTTCATCCGCGCGCCCATGCCAGCATCAACACTCTGCCGCTGCCGGTTGAACGCGTCCGACTGCTGATCGGCCCGGAAGGCGGGCTGTCGGCGGACGAAATCGCGATGACCGCGCGCTATCAGTTTACTGATATTCTGTTAGGACCTCGCGTTCTGCGTACTGAGACAACCGCGCTCACCGCCATTACCGCGCTACAGGTGCGTTTTGGCGACTTAGGATGAAGCGTTAACGGAGAAAATAATGATCAAGCTCGGCATCGTGATGGACCCCATCGCACACATCAACATCAAGAAAGACACCAGTTTCGCTATGCTGCTGGAAGCCCAACGTCGTGGTTATGAACTTCATTATATGGAGATGGCCGACCTTTATCTGATTAACGGCGAAGCCCGCGCCCGCACGCGAACGTTGAGCGTGGAGCAAAATTACGATAAATGGTACGAGTTCGGCAGCGAGCAGGAGATTAAACTCGCCGATCTGGACGTCATTTTGATGCGCAAAGATCCGCCGTTTGATACCGAGTTTATTTATGCGACCTATATTCTGGAACGCGCTGAAGAGGAAGGGACACTGATCGTCAACAAACCGCAAAGCCTGCGCGACTGTAATGAAAAACTGTATACCGCCTGGTTTGCCGACCTGACGCCGGAAACGCTAGTAACGCGCAATAAAGCGCAGCTCAAAGCGTTTTGGGAAAAACACGGCGATATCATTATGAAACCGCTGGACGGTATGGGCGGCGCGTCCATTTTCCGCGTTAAGGAAGGCGATCCTAACATAGGCGTTATTGCCGAAACGCTGACCGAGCTGGGCAACCGCTACTGCATGGCACAGAACTATTTGCCCGCTATCAAAGATGGCGATAAGCGCGTCCTGGTCGTCGACGGCGAGCCGGTGCCTTACTGCCTGGCGCGTATTCCGCAGGGCGGCGAAACCCGCGGCAACCTGGCGGCTGGTGGTCGCGGCGAACCCCGTCCGTTGAGCGAAAGCGACTGGGAAATCGCCCGCCGCGTTGGGCCAACGCTTAAAGCCAAAGGGCTTATTTTCGTCGGTCTGGATATTATCGGCGACCGCTTAACGGAAATTAACGTGACCAGCCCAACCTGCGTGCGTGAAATTGAAGCGGAATACCCGATCTCTATCACCGGGATGTTGATGGACGCCATCGAAGCGCGTCTGGCGAAGTAAAGGTTTATTGCCCGGTGGCGTGCGCTTACCGGGCCTGAGCAATCACGCCGCCCCGGTCGGATAAGGCGGCGCATCAGCATCGCCATCCGGCAATCTATTGCCCGATAAGGCCGCCGTCCTTTGGCAAAAGACGGCTTATATGAGTGACAACCGTCCGCTTTCCCCACATACTGAACGCTGTCGTTTTTTTGAACCAGGAAACAGAACCTCTGACAATGAATTTACAGCATCACTTTCTTATTGCCATGCCTGCGCTCCAGGACCCGATTTTCCGCCGTTCCGTGGTGTATATTTGCGAGCACAACCAGGACGGCGCTATGGGGATTATTATTAATAAGCCTTTGGAAAATCTGCAAATTGAAGGGATTCTGGAAAAACTAAAAATTACGCCGGAACCGCGCGATTCGTCAATTCGTCTTGATAAAGCCGTGATGCTCGGCGGCCCGCTGGCGGAAGATCGCGGATTTATTCTCCATACTCCGCCGTCACGTTTCGCCTCCAGCATTCGTATCTCAGACAATACCGTGATTACCACCTCCCGCGATGTGCTGGAAACGTTAGGTACCCAACAACAGCCTTCCGATGTGCTGGTCGCGCTGGGCTACGCCTCCTGGGATAAAGGCCAGCTTGAACAAGAGTTGCTTGATAACGCCTGGCTTACCGCGCCCGCCGATCTCAATATTTTGTTCAAAACGCCCATTGCCGAGCGCTGGCGCGAAGCGGCAAAACTTATTGGCATTGATATTCTGACCATGCCTGGCGTTGCGGGGCACGCCTGATGAGCGGCACCTTACTGGCCTTTGACTTCGGCACAAAAAGCATCGGCGTTGCAATAGGACAACGCATTACCGGCACCGCCCGTCCGCTTCCGGCAATCAAAGCACAGGACGGCACGCCCGACTGGACGCTCATTGAACGTTTGCTGAAAGAGTGGCAGCCGGACGAAATTATTGTCGGGCTACCGCTCAATATGGATGGCACTGAACAACCGCTGACGGCGCGCGCACGTAAATTCGCCAACCGTATTCATGGGCGTTTCGGGGTAACTGTCACGCTGCACGATGAACGACTCAGCACCGTTGAAGCACGCTCCGGTCTGTTTGAACGAGGTGGGTATCGCGCGCTGAACAAAGGCAAAGTGGACTCGGCCTCCGCCGTGATTATCCTCGAAAGCTATTTTGAACAGGGGTATTAAAGCCGTTTTTGTCAGCAGGCGGATAACGCGGTCACGGTTGCCAGGCTTACTGGGCAATAAGCTGGTTTAATGCCTTCAACGCCTGTAAACGCGCAGTCGCCTCCGCCTCATCAATCCGCCACATTCCCGCAAAGGCCAGCGCTGCGGCGTGCTTGCCTAGCGGTTGCGCCATAGAAACTTCACCATCAGCGTGATGCCACAGCACGTATCCCCGCTGGCGCTGCTGCGCCACATGCGGCGCCAGATTACGCCACTGCTCCGGAGTAAAACGCTGCATTAGCGCCTCATCGCTTTCTGCCGCCAGTAACGCCACTCCTGTTACCGACTGCCAGGCCGGGCACATACGAAACCCCGCCAACGCCTGACTTCCCTGCGAACCCGGCGTAGAGTGATAAATATAGATAATCTGGTCTTCCCATAGCACGCCTAATGCCACCACGATGTCTCTGGGCGCATGGCGCTCAAGGATAGGCAACGCATGGGAGAACAGCGCTGAACCGCGAATCGCCTGCGCCGCCAAAGCATGAATGCCTGGCCCGGGTAAATAGCGTCGGTGCTCATCCTGCATCGTGAGTCCAATAGAGGCCATCGTCATTAACAGGCGATTAACGCGCGTGGTATTAATATCCATCAGCCGGGCAAGCTCGCGACATCCGATAGCACGGTCGCTGGAGACCAGATATTGCAGACAGCGAATGCCATCTATCAGGCTTTGATTCGGTTGTGATGACATCGTTAAATGGCTTCGCTGTGGTTTTAACAAAGCTGCGATTTTAACGCCGGTTCGCCAGGATACAAGCCTGCATGCCGTTCAATCCACCGCGCCAGCCAACACTTTACAACGCCCCTACGCCGCCATCTTCGCTACAGTCGTCCCTGCGCCTGACGCCATTGCGCGCTCTGGGCGAATGTCATCATCCCCTGCTGCTGCCCGGTTTGTATCACGTGGGCCAACTGATGGAGTTTGCCTTCACGGATCAAATTCCCTGTGGCTGGCGTATTAATCAGTAATTCAAACAACGCCACGCGCCCCTCCTGTCTGTCGACCTCCAGTTTTTGCGATAGTACAGCGCGCAGACTACCCGCCAGTTGACTGCGTACCGGTTCTTTTTCCTGCGCCGGAAAACTATCCACTAATCTTTCCACCGCCTGCGCCGCACCGCGAGTATGCAGGGTTGCCAGTACCAGATGCCCCGTTTCCGCCGCCGTCAGCGCCAGGCGAATGGTCTCGCTGTCACGCAGCTCTCCCAGTAAAATGACATCGGGATCTTCACGTAACGCCGCGCGCAGCCCGGCGGCAAAAGTGGCGCAATGCTGGCCGATTTCCCGCTGCTGTATCAGGCAACGCTTGCTGGTGTAACGGTACTCAATAGGATCTTCCAGCGTCAGGATGTGTTTATCGGCATGTTGATTAAGATATCCCACCATCGCCGCCAGCGTGGTGGATTTCCCGCAGCCAGTAGCGCCAGTGACCAGAATCAGTCCGTTCTCGCTGGCAAGCAGTGCGGGTACTATCGGCGGCGTCTGGATTTCCGCCAGATCAGGACAACGCTCGGGCAATAGCCGTAGCGCCAGCGACGTTCCCTGTTGATGTGTGAACGCACTGGCGCGCAGGCGCCGCGTGCCAGACAGCGAGACGGCGAAATCAAGCTGGCCGTGCGTTCGCCACTGATATTGTTGCGCATCATTAAGCCAATCAAGCAGAAGCCTGTCGACATCAGGCGCGGTAAAAGGCGCGTTCTCCATGCGTCCTTGTTTGCGCCATCGCGCAGGCCAGGCGTTACACAGGTGTAGATCCGAGACGTTATGCTTTACACTAAGCGTCACAATTTCTTCCATATTCATATAAACATCCTCGGAAAATGAACGATATCGCGCATAACCTGGCATACATCCGGGACAAAATCTCCGCCGCGGCGACGCGTTGCGGCCGCTCTTCAGAAGAAGTTACGTTGCTTGCAGTGAGTAAAACCAAACCTGCGAGCGACATCGCAGAAGCCATTGCCGCCGGACAACGGGCATTTGGTGAAAATTATGTACAAGAGGGGGTGGAAAAAATCCGCCACTTTCAGGAAGCGAAAGTGGAAGGCCTGCACTGGCACTTTATTGGCCCTTTACAGTCCAACAAAAGTCGGCTGGTGGCCGAGCATTTTGACTGGTGTCATACCATCGATCGCCTGCGTATCGCCTCGCGGCTGAGCGAACAGCGCCCGGATAATCTGCCGGCGCTAAATGTTCTGATCCAAATTAATATCAGCGATGAAAACAGCAAATCAGGCATTCCGCTGGCGGAACTGGATGAGCTGGCCGCTGCGGTGGCTACACTGCCGCGTCTGCGACTTCGCGGACTGATGGCGATCCCGGCGCCAGAGTCAGATTATGTAAGGCAGTTTGAAGTCGCACGTCAAATGGCTGTAGCATTTGCCGGGCTGAAAGCACGCTACCCTGACGTTGATACCCTATCTCTGGGTATGAGCGACGATATGGAAGCCGCGATTGCGGCAGGTAGCACAATGGTGCGCATCGGCACCGCTATCTTTGGTGCTCGTGATTACACAAAAAATTAAGGAAAACTGAGGAACGCCATGAATACGTTGACCTTCCTGCTCTCAACGGTAATTGAGCTGTATACCATGGTGCTATTATTGCGCGTGTGGATGCAGTGGGCCCGCTGTGACTTTTACAACCCTTTCTCCCAGTTCGTGGTGAAAATTACGCAGCCCATCATCGGACCGCTGCGTCGCATTATCCCGCCAATGGGGCCGATTGACAGCGCTTCCCTGCTGGTGGCGTTTATTCTTAGCGTTATTAAGGCGATAGTGCTGTTTAAGGTAATTACGTTTCAGGCGATTATCTGGATTGCCGCGGTGCTTATCTTACTTAAAACAATCGGCCTGCTGATCTTCTGGGTGCTGCTGGTCATGGCTATCATGAGCTGGGTGAGCCAGGGTCGTAGCCCGATTGAATATGTATTGATTCAGCTTGCCGAGCCGCTGCTCAGCCCGAT
This sequence comes from Salmonella sp. 5800, assembly GCF_046558195.1. Classification (NCBI taxonomy): domain Bacteria; kingdom Pseudomonadati; phylum Pseudomonadota; class Gammaproteobacteria; order Enterobacterales; family Enterobacteriaceae; genus Salmonella; species Salmonella sp. 5800. Next base: position 90,000 of record NZ_JBGDOX010000003.1, read on the forward strand.
TCGCCGTATACTGCCTGCAATGGGCGGCATCGACTTCTCGCCGATGGTTCTGGTGCTGCTGCTGTATGTCGTTAATATGGGAATCGCTGAAGTCTTACAAGCGACGGGCAACATGTTGCTGCCGGGGCTGTGGATGGCGTTATGAGTGCTGTGACTCGCTGCGAAGACGGTCTGGTGTTACGGCTTTATATTCAGCCGAAAGCCAGCCGCGACAGTATTGTGGGCTTACATGGCGACGAGGTGAAAGTCGCCATTACTGCCCCGCCGGTTGACGGTCAGGCAAACAGCCATCTGATCAAGTTTCTCGGTAAACAGTTTCGCGTGGCGAAAAGTCAGATCGTCATCGAAAAAGGCGAGCTGGGCCGTCACAAACAGGTAAAAATTATTCACCCGCAACAGATCCCGCCGGAAATTGCGGCGTTAACTGAGTAGGTATTCCATGCAAAAAGTTGTTCTCGCAACCGGCAACGCCGGTAAAGTGCGCGAGCTCGCGTCGCTGTTAAGCGATTTTGGGCTTGATGTGGTAGCACAAACGGAACTGGGCGTTGACTCCGCGGAAGAAACCGGCCTGACGTTTATTGAAAACGCGATTCTCAAAGCGCGCCATGCCGCTAAAATGACCGGTCTGCCCGCCATTGCCGATGACTCCGGTCTGGCCGTTGACGTTTTAGGCGGCGCGCCGGGTATCTATTCCGCGCGCTATTCTGGCGAAAACGCGACAGATCAGCAAAATCTGGAAAAACTGCTGCATACTCTACGGGATGTTCCGGACGACAAACGCCAGGCGCGATTCCATTGTGTGCTGGTTTATTTGCGTCATGCCGAAGATCCCACACCGATAGTCTGTCACGGTAGCTGGCCTGGCGTCATTACTCGCCAGGCGGTCGGAAATGGCGGATTTGGCTATGATCCCATTTTCTTCGTACCGTCTGAAGGCAAAACCGCCGCAGAACTGACCCGTGAAGAAAAAAGCGCGATTTCCCACCGTGGACAAGCGCTCAAGCTGCTGCTGGATGCGTTACGCAATGGCTAAACTACCGCCGCTCAGTCTTTATATTCATATTCCCTGGTGTGTACAAAAATGTCCATATTGCGACTTCAATTCCCATGCGTTGAAGGGCGAGGTGCCGCATGACGACTACGTCCAGCATCTGTTAAGCGATCTGGACGCCGATGTCGCCTGGGCGCAAGGGCGTGAAGTAAAGACCATTTTTATTGGCGGCGGTACGCCAAGCCTGCTTTCCGGGCCGGCGATGCAAACGCTGCTGGACGGCGTGCGTGCACGCCTGAATCTGGCGGCGGATGCAGAAATTACCATGGAAGCGAACCCCGGCACGGTCGAAGCCGACCGCTTCATCGACTATCAGCGTGCCGGCGTAAACCGGATCTCCATTGGCGTGCAGAGCTTTAGTGAGCCTAAGCTGGAACGTCTTGGCCGTATTCACGGTCCACAAGAGGCGATGCGGGCAGCAAGACTGGCAAATGGGCTTGGGCTACGCAGCTTTAACCTCGACTTGATGCATGGATTGCCGGACCAAACGCTGGAAGAGGCGCTGAATGATTTGCGACAGGCGATTGCGCTTAATCCGCCGCATCTCTCATGGTATCAATTGACGATTGAACCCAACACTCTGTTCGGTTCGCGTCCGCCGGTTTTACCGGACGATGACGCACTGTGGGATATCTTTGAGCAGGGCCACCAGTTATTAACCGCCGCGGGCTATCAGCAATACGAAACGTCGGCCTATGCCAAACCCGGTTATCAGTGCCAGCATAATCTGAACTACTGGCGCTTTGGCGACTATCTGGGGATTGGCTGCGGCGCCCACGGTAAAGTCACCTTCCCGGGCGGCAGGATCCTGCGCACCACCAAAACCCGTCACCCACGCGGTTATATGCAGGGACGTTACCTGGAAAGCCAGCGTGACGTGAGTGATGACGATAAACCCTTTGAGTTCTTTATGAATCGTTTTCGGTTGCTGGAGCGCGCGCCTCGCGCCGAATTTGTCGCCTATACCGGGCTTACGGAAGCGGTTATTCGTCAGCCAATCGACGAGGCTATTGCCCAGGGCTACCTGACCGAATGCGAGCAATACTGGCAGATTACCCGGCACGGTAAACTGTTTTTAAACTCTCTTCTTGAGTTGTTTCTCGCGGAATAACAAGGAATAAGCCTGTCGCGCCAGCGGGTAAAATACCTGATAGCGCGACGCTTACCGACCTGTGGCGGTTAATGCGCCGCCGGCAAGCGCATTATTTAATAACCCCTTTACGACGCAAATCGTCCGTATCTTTTTTCCAGCGCTCGTAACCGTCATTAATATCCATAATTTTCACACGGATATCACTCTGTTGCATCTGAAGTTTCTGTACCGCTATATTCAGCGGATATTGTCCTTTCTCTAACGTTATCCAGTCATTCTGCGCTTTTCGACGCAGCTCTTCTGATTTCAAAAATACCTGCCGCCGTTGCTCGTGTATGTCTAAATCTCTTTTCTGCTGAATAGCCGCTTCATTGCACGGCTCACTCTGCTTACGGCACGCGTCTAATGCCGGTTGATAGACCTCTTTTTCGTATTTCTCGGCATATACGCTGCTATCGTTGGCTTTTACATAATCATCGCGCTCTTTTAACGTCTTTTTAAACGCCTCGGCGCGGGTCAACGGTTTCCCATCAGCGCCTTTTCCCCAATATGCGTCCGCTTCTTTTTTAGCTACCGCTATTTTCTTATCCAGGGCAGAGAGTTGTTCTTCAAGACCGGGGATCGACGCTTTCTGCGCACGCCAGGAGGCTTCAATGTTGCCAAACCGATAGTTAAAGTCATCACTGTTGACGATCAGGTATTTATCATTCGTTTTAATGTCGTCAATAGCCCGGCCCTGATCGCTGGCTGCCATTTGTAATGAGTAATAGTTCACCGTCCAGCCAGAGGCTGGCGTCCCTTTACTGGTTAACATGGCAGAAAATTTAACGGGACGCTCTTTGGTCCAGGTTTTTTCAACAAAATAATAATCCGCCGCCATACCAACGCCGGTATACATATCTTCACGGGAAGAAATATCCCCTTCGGCAGACCAGGTGGCCTGATTGCCCGTCGAATCAAGATTTTTTAAGGTAATGGAATCCAGTTTAAGTATGCCGTGGTACTGCTTACTAAACTGTTCTTTTAAGATGTTATCGGAGGGTTGAGCAACCTCTGCCCAACTATAGCCTGAAATCAGGGCAAATAGCACTGCGCCAGCAATCCATTGTCGAACCACTTGTGGACCTCCCGTCCAGAGACATGACGCCCACGATTATCATAACCAGGATGATAATTAGCAAGATAATAGTGTTGGTTGTGCGAGAGGTCTTCCAAAGATGGCCCCGGCCTTCCGACCGGGGCATTCTCTTTAATACTGATTGAACATCGTCTGGATCTGTTTTGGATCTTTAGTCTGGGTTAACGCCAGTTGCAGTAAGACACGCGCTTTTTGCGGGTTCAGCGTGCCGGAAGCGACAAAGCCGTATTTTGCATCGTCAACTTCCGCATCCTGCGTGGTTGCGCCAGTCGGCACACGTGAAGAACGCACCACTACCGTACCGTTGTGCGCGGCGGTCGCCAGGGTATCAAAGACCGTTTTATACAGGTTGCCGTTACCCACGCCTGCGCTCACGATCCCGTCATAACCCGCGTCTACCAGCGCTTTTGCCGGCAGATCGGACGCATTCGCATAGTTATAAACGATACCGACTTTCGGCAACGCGGTCAGCTTCGACACGTCGAACGGGGTGGAGGTGGTATGTTTACGCTCTGGCGTACGCTGGTAGTCAATTTTACCGTTGTGGATATAACCCAGCGGGCCGTAGTTAACCGCTTTAAACGTCGCCACGTCAGTCGTATTGGTCTTAGTGACGTCGCGTCCGTCCATCACGGTATCATTCATTACCACCAGCACGCCGCGATTGGCAGACTGTTTATCAGCCGCTGTTACTACCGCATTATAGAGGTTGAACGGGCCATCTGCGCTCATTGACGTGGAAGGACGCATCGCGCCGACCAGTACCACCGGTTTATTGCATTTCACGGTCAGATCGAGGAAATAAGCGGTTTCTTCCATCGTATCAGTACCGTGGGTGATCACGAAACCGTCGGTGCTGTCGCACTCGGTATTGATTTTTTTCGCCAGCGTGAGCCAGACTTCATCGTTCATATCCTGCGAGCCAATGTTAACGACCTGCTCGCCTTTCACTACCGCAATGTCCTTCAATTGAGGAACGGCATCCACCAGATTTTCGACGCCAACTTTACCTGCCGTATAATTTGATTTTGTTGCTGAATCACCGCCACCAGCGATCGTTCCGCCGGTCGCTAAGATGGTGATATTCGGTAAAGCGAACGCTGCGCCGCTGAAACCCATTACCAGAGCAGCTAATGCCGTTTTCCTGAAAAACTCCATGTTATATCTCCAGTTATGTCAACTGGTCGCATTATCCCTATATTGCAGACGAATAATGTGATGTCATACGATTAACCAGCGATATATATCCAACAGAGAGTATTTTTTAGAGATGGATAACAAAATGCAGGAAAAAACAGAATAAAAAGGCGCAGATACGATCTACACCATTGTTTAAAAAGGAAAGATTACTTCAGGCTGCCAACCAGCGCTTTGCGGCTATCTTCTAAGGTTACTACGCGGCTACAGACATCTTTGCCAAACTGCTGGAAATCTTTCTCCTGATTTTTCCATTCGTTCTGGATAGCGGTTTGCAAACCACCGAGGCTGCCCATCACGCCCTGTAAAGGATTGCCGCCGCCTTTAAGCACCGCTTTGGCGCCCATTTCGTTAATGCTGTCCTGCAAAATACCGCCCATCGCCTGATTCACCAACTGCTGACCGTCGGCACGCACCTGGTCGATAGCCTTATAGTGGAACGTCAGGCCGTCCGTACGATGTTCGATAATACGGTTCATTTGCGCTTTTAATTGCGCATCAAGCTTCGTCAGACGGCTACGCATGTTGCTGCTTTCGCCCACCTCTTTAGCGATGATTTTATCCAGCGCCACGCGGCCTTTTTCGACGCGCGATCGGGCGCCCTCATCAATCCACGGCAGCGCGCTTCGCAGTTCCGCCTGGTAATCTTTCGCCTGCTCGCGCTGCGCGGCGCTAAGGGTGTACTGCTTACCGTTGTACATCACATTGCCGTCCGGCGTGATCACCAGGTTGCCGTTTTCACCTTTCACCTGCACCGTTTGTGGACTCAGGATCACATCGTCACGCGGCGTGACGCTGCATTTGTAATCTGCATGAGCGGCCATCGCCGTAAACGTTAGCACTGCCGCCAGCAGCGTTTTGCGCATCATAACTTTCCCTCAAGACAAAGCGGGCCGGCATTTGCCGACCCTGTACTCATTAGTCCCACCAAACGTCGAAAAGTTCGCTGGTTCGGACTTCTTCAAGGTTGCGCGCTTCCAGCCACTTACGCACAATCGCCTGATGTTCTTCGGTACATTTACCGATTTCCTGCATACAAATCAGCCCTTCCCAGGCCAGGTAGCCGCTGCCGTCAAACGCCAGTTTATTAGGCTCAATAACGTCATTAATAAAGTCATCGACAGTCTTATCGACCTGCTCTTCAGATGTACCTTCCGGAAAACGCCATGCCACCGAAAATCCTAATTCCTGGAATTCGTCAATGTGCATTTTTTTACGCAGACGACGACTACGGTTCTTTGCCATTATTTCACCCTCTCGAACATTAAGTCCCATACGCCATGACCAAGACGATGGCCACGTTGTTCAAATTTCGTTACCGGGCGCGATTCCGGGCGCGGTACATAATCATTGCTCTCTGACAGATTTTTGTACCTGTCGATAGAAGACATGACTTCAAGCATGTGTTCCGCATACGCTTCCCAGTCGGTCGCCATATGGAAAACGCCGCCCAATTTCAGCTTGCTCAATACCAGTTCAGCAAACGGCACCTGAACGATACGGCGTTTATTATGACGCGCTTTATGCCACGGGTCAGGGAAAAAGAGCTGAACCATCGATAAAGAATTGTCAGGAATCATTTTATGCAACACTTCTACCGCGTCATGGCACATGACGCGCAGGTTTTCAACGCCCTCTTCATGAGCGGACGCCAGGCACGCGCCGACGCCGGGCGAATGCACTTCAATGCCGAGGAAATTCTGCTCCGGGCGCGCTTTCGCCATCGCCACGAGAGACGCCCCCATGCCAAAACCAATCTCCAGCGTCACCGGCGCTTCGCGACCAAACAACGTGGCGAAATCTACCGGCGCTTCGCTGAACTCGACGCCCATCACCGGCCAGTAGTTTTCCAGCGCGTGCTCTTGCCCCTTTGTCAGTCGCCCCTGGCGACGAACAAAACTACGAATACGGCGCAGTGGGCGACCGTTTTCATCAAATTCCGGTGAAATGACGTCGTTTTTCATAAAAGTGTAGTCTGCTGTGTTTGAGTTCTGAAAACGGGCATTATCCAAAGTTAGTTGCCGGATGCAAGCATGAAGCGCACTGCGGAAAGTTCCGGTTTACACCCTGCGGCCTCTGTGCTGCAATCTTGCCCCCGGCAATAATGAATGAGTTTCCATGCAAGCGTCTCAATTTTCAGCCCAGGTTCTGGACTGGTACGACAAATACGGGCGGAAAACGCTGCCCTGGCAAATTAACAAGACGCCTTACAAAGTATGGCTCTCGGAAGTCATGTTGCAACAAACGCAGGTGACGACGGTGATTCCTTACTTTGAGCGATTTATGGCGCGCTTTCCGACGGTAACGGATTTAGCGAATGCGCCGCTGGATGAAGTACTCCATTTATGGACCGGGCTCGGCTATTACGCCCGCGCGCGTAATTTGCACAAAGCGGCGCAACAGGTGGCGACGCTTCACGGTGGAGAATTCCCGCAAACTTTTGCCGAAATCGCCGCGCTACCCGGCGTCGGGCGTTCAACCGCCGGCGCAATTCTCTCCCTCGCGTTAGGTAAACATTATCCGATTCTTGATGGAAACGTTAAACGTGTGCTGGCTCGCTGTTATGCTGTTAGCGGCTGGCCTGGAAAAAAAGAGGTGGAGAATACGCTGTGGACGTTGAGCGAGCAAGTGACGCCCGCACGCGGCGTGGAGCGTTTTAATCAGGCGATGATGGATCTGGGCGCGATGGTTTGTACGCGTTCAAAGCCAAAGTGCACCCTGTGTCCGCTGCAAAACGGTTGTATCGCCGCTGCGCATGAAAGCTGGTCACGCTATCCGGGCAAGAAACCGAAACAGACGTTGCCGGAGCGGACGGGTTACTTTTTATTGTTACAGCATAATCAGGAGATTTTCCTGGCGCAGCGCCCTCCCAGCGGTTTATGGGGCGGACTCTACTGCTTTCCGCAGTTCGCCAGCGAAGATGAATTACGTGAATGGCTGGCGCAACGGCATGTTAATGCTGATAATTTGACCCAGCTTAACGCGTTTCGCCACACATTTAGCCATTTCCACCTGGATATTGTGCCTATGTGGCTTCCCGTGTCGTCACTGGACGCCTGCATGGATGAAGGCAGCGCGCTCTGGTATAACTTAGCGCAACCGCCGTCAGTCGGACTGGCGGCCCCCGTGGAGCGCTTGTTACAGCAGTTACGTACCGGAGCGCCAGTTTAACGCCCCGGTCGATGAAGAGGATGACTTATGAGCAGAACGATTTTTTGTACTTACCTGCAACGCGACGCTGAAGGGCAAGATTTTCAGCTCTACCCTGGCGAACTGGGAAAACGTATCTATAACGAGATCTCTAAGGACGCGTGGGCGCAGTGGCAGCATAAGCAGACCATGTTGATTAACGAGAAAAAGCTCAACATGATGAACGCCGAGCACCGTAAGCTGCTGGAACAGGAGATGGTGAGCTTCCTGTTCGAAGGCAAAGACGTTCATATCGAAGGTTATACGCCAGAAGATAAAAAATAGGCCCGTTGCTGAATGAAGCTGCGCTTATTCGGCCTGTGAGTTATGCCGGATAAGCCCTTAGCGCCGCTGCCCGGCAACATGGCATAACGACAACACAACATGCACTCCCGGAATGATGAAAAAATTACTCGCGCTTGCTGTTATTGCGCCGTTGCTCATCTCCTGCTCCAGTTCGACCAAAAAAGGCGAGACGTATAATGAAGCCTGGGTCAAGGATACCAACGGCTTTGATATTTTGATGGGGCAATTTGCCAACAATATTGAAAATCTGTGGGGATATAAGGAAGTCCTGATCGCCGGGCCGAAAGACTACGTCAAATATACCGATCAGTTCCAGACCCGCAGCCACATCAACTTTGATGATGGGACCATTACCGTTGAAACCATCGCCGGGACGGAACCTACCGCACATCTGCGCCGGGCCATTATTAAAACGTTGCTCATGGGTGACGACCCAACCTCCGTCGATCTTTACTCCGATGTCGATGACATAAAAATTTCTAAAGAACCCTTCCTGTATGGTCAGGTCCTCGACAATACCGGCCAGCCTATTCGCTGGGAAGGCCGCGCCACGACATTCGCGGATTACTTGCTGAAAACGCGGCTCAAAAGCCGCAGTAACGGCCTGCGTATTATTTACAGCGTCACCATTAATCTGGTGCCGAACCACCTTGATAAACGCGCGCATAAATATATTGGCATGGTACGCCAGGCCTCCCGTAAATACGGCGTTGACGAGTCGCTGATTCTGGCGATTATGCAAACGGAGTCCTCGTTTAACCCGTATGCAGTCAGCCACGCGGATGCGCTGGGCCTGATGCAGGTGGTGCAACACAGCGCCGGGAAAGATGTTTTCCGTTCTCAGGGTAAGTCCGGCACGCCAAGCCGTAACTTCCTGTTCGACCCCGCCAGCAATATCGATACCGGCACAGCGTATCTGGCAATGTTGAATAATGTCTATCTGAGCGGTATTGAGAATCCGACGTCGCGGCGCTATGCGGTCATTACCGCCTACAATGGCGGCGCAGGCAGCGTATTACGCGTATTCTCGAACGATAAGATTCAGGCCGCGAATATGATTAACCGCATGTCGCCGGGGGATGTGTACCAGATATTAACCACCCGACATCCATCTGCGGAGTCGCGCCGCTATCTGTATAAGGTGAATTCCGCCCAGCGATCGTATCGCCGCCGATAAACCATCGCATCCCGTCTCTGGCCGGCAAATGACAGAGGCGGGAAAGGTAAAAGTGTTAACTCCGTCACTCTTTTGCTTTGCAATCAGAAATTGTTTGCAAATATTTGTCACAGGTAACAAAAAAAGCCCGCCTCTCATTGATAGAATCACACCAAATCACAACGGCAAATGTGCCTTTTAAAACATTCATCCGCTCTCAGGTGTGAGGAAATTAACATGAATCTTAAGCTGCAGCTTAAAATACTCTCTTTTCTGCAGTTCTGTCTGTGGGGAAGCTGGCTCACTACCCTGGGCTCGTATATGTTCGTCACCTTAAAATTTGACGGCGCATCTATTGGCGCAGTTTATAGTTCACTGGGGATTGCCGCCGTCTTTATGCCGACCTTGTTAGGCATTGTGGCTGACAAATGGCTGAGCGCGAAATGGGTCTATGCCCTGTGTCATGTCGTCGGCGCCATCACGCTATTCATGGCCGCGGAAGTCACTACGCCTGGGGCGATGTTCTTTGTGATCCTGCTTAACTCGCTGGCCTATATGCCGACGTTGGGCTTGATCAATACAATATCGTATTACCGCCTGCAGTCTGCCGGCATGGATATTGTGACTGACTTCCCGCCTATCCGTATCTGGGGCACCATTGGCTTTATTCTGGCGATGTGGGGCGTGAGTTTCTCCGGTTTCGAGCTGAGCCATATGCAGCTTTATATCGGCGCGACGCTTTCCGTTCTGCTGGTACTGTTTACCTTTACCCTGCCGCACATTCCGGTGGCGAACCAACAGAAAAACCAGAGCTGGACATCAATGCTGGGCCTTGACGCTTTTGCGCTGTTTAAAAATAAGCGGATGGCGATTTTCTTCATCTTCTCCATGATGCTGGGCGCGGAACTGCAGATCACCAACATGTTTGGCAACACCTTCCTGCATAGCTTTGATAAAGATCCGCTATTCGCCAGTAGCTTTATCGTGCAGCACGCCTCGGTGATGATGTCGATTTCGCAGATTTCTGAAACGTTATTCATCCTGACCATTCCGTTCTTCCTGAACCGTTATGGTATTAAGAACGTTATGCTTATCAGTATTGTGGCGTGGATGCTGCGTTTCGGCCTGTTCGCTTATGGCGACCCGACGCCGTTCGGTACCGTTCTGCTGGTATTGTCGATGATTGTGTACGGCTGCGCCTTCGATTTCTTCAACATTTCTGGCTCGGTGTTTGTCGAAAAAGAAGTACGCCCGGAAATCCGCGCCAGCGCGCAGGGGATGTTCCTGATGATGACCAATGGCTTCGGCTGTATCCTGGGCGGCATTGTGAGCGGTAAAGTGGTGGAGTATTACACTCAAAACGGCATTACCGACTGGCAGACCGTGTGGCTCATCTTCGCAGGCTACTCGCTGGTGCTGGCCTTTGCGTTCGTAGCCTTGTTCAAATACAAACACGTTCGCGTTCCGGCAAGTTCGCAACCCGTTGCACATTAATCCTTGCCCTGTTTCGCAGGCCGGATAAGGCGTAAATGCCTTATCCGGCCTGCAGGCAACGTTACTTTAAAACATATCCGTACAAGCGTTGAATTCCATCGGCATCGGTCTCGCTATATACCCCCTGCAATTCCGGCGAAAAACCGGGCAACAGATTGATGCCCTCTTCCAGCGCCAAAAAATAACGCTGCGCCGCGCCGCCCCAAATCTCCCCCGGCACCACGCACAGTACGCCCGGCGGGTATGGCAATGCCCCCTCGGCAGCAATACGCCCGTCCGCCTCGCTGATACGCACCAGCTCTACATCGCCGCGAATAAAGGCGCTGTTGGCGTCCTGTGGGTTCATCGCCACATGCGGCAGGCTTTCTTTGCGGAACATCGCTTTTTGCAGATCCTTAACGTCAAAGCTAACGTACAGGTTGTGCATCTCCTGACATAGCTCACGCAGGGTGTAATCGCGGTAGCGCACCGGGTATTTCTGAAAAACCGTCGGCAATACATCCGCAAGCGGCGTATCGTCTTCAATGTGCCGTTCAAATTGCGCCAGCATCGCGACCAGCCGCGCCAGTTTCTCTTCGCTCTCGGCGGGTGTCAGCAAGAACAGAATCGAGTTGAGATCGCACTTCTCAGGCACAATACCGTTCTCACGCAGATAGTGGGCGAGAATGGTCGCCGGGATGCCGAATTCGGTGTACCGCCCACTATCGGCATCAATACCTGGCGTGGTCAGTAACAGTTTACAAGGATCGACAAAATACTGGTCATCCGCATAACCCTCAAAGCCATGCCATTTCGCCCCAGGTTCAAAACTGAAGAAACGACGATTGCTGGCAATGGTCTCCGTCGGATATGTCTGCCACGGCTTGCCGTCAACCACCAGTGGGATAAAGGGCTGAAGCAGTTTGCAGCGGGCGAGAATGGCTTTACGCGCGTCAATGCCCAGCGCAACGCACTCCGCCCACAGGCGGCGACCGCTCTCCCCTTCGTGGATTTTGGCATTGATATCCAGCGCCGCAAACAGCGGGTAGAACGGGCTGGTCGAGGCGTGCAACATGAAGGCGTTGTTCAGGCGTTTGTGCGGGCAAAAACGCGCCTGGCCGCGAATATGGTTATCTTTTTTGTGGATCTGCGAGGTTTGTGAGAACCCCGCCTGTTGCTTATGTACCGATTGGGTCACAAAGATCCCTGGGTCGTTTTCATTAAGCTCCAGCCGCAACGGCGAGGTATCCGCCATCATATTGATAAACTGCTCATAGCCTACCCACGCGGAGTCAAACAGAATGTAATCGCAGAGATGCCCGATTTTATCCACCACCTGACGGGCGTTGTAAATAGTGCCGTCATAGGTACCCAGCTGAATGATCGCCAGGCGAAACGGACGCGACGCATCGGCGCTTTCCGGCATCACGTCACGAATCTGGTCGCGCAGGTACGTTTCATCAAAACAGTGCGCATCAATACCACCGATAAAACCAAACGGGTTGCGCGCCGCTTCAAGATAGACCGGCGTCGCCCCGGCCTGAATCAGGGCGCCGTGGTGGTTGGATTTGTGATTATTACGATCAAACAGCACCAGATCGCCGCGCGTCAGCAGGGCGTTGGTGACCACTTTATTCGCCGCCGAAGTTCCATTCAGCACAAAGTAGGTTTTATCCGCATTAAACACTTTTGCCGCAAATTTCTGCGCGTGTTTGGCAGAACCTTCATGTATGAGCAGATCGCCAAGTTTCACATCGGCGTTACACATATCCGCACGAAACAGGTTTTCACCAAAAAAGTCATAAAAATGGCGGCCTGCGGGATGTTTTCTAAAAAACTCGCCATGCTGGTGCCCCGGACAAGCAAAGGTACTATTCCCCATGTCGACATACTGGGTCAGGGTGCCATAAAAGGGCGGCAGAAGTTCCGCTTCGTAGCGACAGGCAGCGTTTTCCAGCTCCAGCCATTCCTGCGCGTTCCCGCCGATTACCGCCGTAACGCCGACAGGCGCGCTGACGGGTTCATCCGCAAGCATAAATACCGGCAGGTGAAAACCGGTGCGTTTAAGCAACGCCAGAATACCGCTACGGCTGTCGGCAGGGGTAATGACGACTGCGGCCACATCGGTAAAGTCTGTACTGTCCAGCGCCACTACGTTTCGGTGGGTGGAGAGACGGGGGATGAGTTCACCGCTGGCGGCAATATTCATTGATTTCATAAGCACAAATACCCGTTTCGGGAGTAGAGTAACCCCGGACAAGGCCGATGCCTTGCCCAACGAGATGCCGGGTCAAACTGGATACCAGCTCCGACCGCCAGACATCAGTAAAAACAGACTGTTTCTGATTTTACTGTTGTCCTGCAGTGAGCGTGCGCTGCCCTCACCGCATAGCGGGGATGACAAAAAAAAGGAAAGAAAGGGGCAAACCTCGCGCAGTCAGGCGACAGTGAAGACAATATAAAGGCGCTATGTTCATCCCGGCGAGCCCCATGCTGGCAGGAGAAATTTCGCGCAATCATGGCACCTTTCACCAGACGGCGCAAGGTAAAATCAGCGCTCTATACGTCACAGATAATCAAGCTATTAACAGCTTAATCGCGTGATAATAAGGCAATTTGAAAGACAAATAACAGGAGTCATTGTGGTAATTGGACCTTTTATTAACGCTGGCGCAATTTTATTCGGCGGCGTTATTGGCGCGCTGTTAAGTCAGCGTCTGCCAGAACGGATTCGCGTCTCAATGACGTCTATTTTTGGTCTGTGCTCTCTGGGAATTGGCATTCTGCTGGTGATGAAGTGCGCTAATCTTCCGGTGATGGTGCTGGCGACGCTGGTCGGCGCGCTTATCGGCGAGTTTTGTTTGCTGGAAAAAGGCATTAATGGCGCAGTCGCGAAAATCCAACAATTATTTATGGCATCGGGTAAGAAGCCGACACACGACTCATTTATTCAAAGTTACGTCGCTATCATTGTACTTTTTTGCGCCAGCGGCACCGGTATTTTCGGCGCGATGCATGAAGGGATGACTGGCGATCCAAACATTTTGATCGCTAAATCTTTTCTGGATTTTTTCACTGCCATTATTTTCGCCTGTTCGCTTGGCATCGCCGTTTCGGCGATTTGCGCGCCGATGTTGATTATCCAGTTAACGCTTGCCGCCTGCGCCACCCTCATTCTTCCACTGACCACGCCGGCAATGATGGGCGACTTTAGCGCTGTAGGCGGACTGCTGCTGGTGGCGACCGGCTTGCGTGTATGTGGAATCAAAATGTTTCCGGTAGTGAATATGCTCCCGGCGCTGTTGCTGGCGATGCCGATTTCCGCCGCATGGACGATGTTTTTTGCCTGATTCTGCGTGCAATAGCAACAAAGTGGTGATAGATTGTGCAGTCTACGTTGATTTGAAGAAATTTCGTTGACGAAGCGAGGCGATTACGGTTTAATGCGCCTCGTTGCCCGGATAGCTCAGTCGGTAGAGCAGGGGATTGAAAATCCCCGTGTCCTTGGTTCGATTCCGAGTCCGGGCACCACCTTTCCTTTTTATACTTCCTTAAAAATCCCCATGTGTTTTTAATTCAATGATTTAGCGTGGAAATCTTTTCAGGTGCGTTTTGATTTATCCCTACGTATCCGGAAAATTGTGGGTCAGATTAAGGGTTCATTCAGTTCGAGGAACGGAGAGACCCTCATATTAACTGATGGCAAGATCTGCGCCGCGCCCCCTCGAAAAACCTACAAAAATCACCGATTCACAAATTCTGTACCTGACGGCTCTAAGCTATGGTATTTCCGCTATCGCTTCGGCGGTAAAGAAAATCGTCTGACTTTCGGCCCCTATCCGCAGGTTAGTACATGGAGGCGCGTATGGAGATGATGCAGTGGTGGTCAGATTATCTGGACGTGAGCCGCGAGGGGGACGTTGCGCCCTATATTTATGCCCGGCAACATAGCGTATATTTAAGACTTCTGAACTGATTGCAGAATGTCTAAGCCGGGATTATCTGCCACAGTCATGTCTGGTCATTTGTTACAACAACACGGCGACAGTTCCCTGCCGCTATGAATTAACATTTTTGATGTCCTGAATTTAGTTTCTCCTGCCGCATGGTTAACTCGTCCATAAAATAGCGTGCAACTGCGGGCATTCCTTTGTTCGCTGGGAATAGTGCATAAATCTGTCTTGGCTGGCCAGACCACTCGGGGAAAATTTGTACCAGTCCCCCGTTTTGCAATTCTTCCTTGCAGGCCGGAAACGGTAATAAAGCCACACCATTGCCGCCAGCGACTGCCTGTAACAGAACCCGCAGATTATTGGAATACAAACGGGGGGAAAGTGACAGGGTGATTTCCTGACTCCCATTGATTAAATGCCACGATTGCATACGACCGTCGGCCAGTCTCACCATTGCCGGAGCCCTGTGAAGATCTCCAATGGTCTTTAAATCAGGATGTTGCTCGGCCCACTGGGGGCTGGCAACCAAAATATCGTATAGCGTATTGATTTTTTTATAGTGCAACGAAGAATCAGGCAATGCCCCTGAACTTACTGATAGCGCAATATCAATGCCTTCTGCAATCATATCCACCGGGCGATTGACAGCAAGGAGCTGCACATTTGCCAGCGGCCAACGAGCAATAAATTCGTTGATGAGCGCTCCCAGCCACGTTTCTGCCATGAATACCGGCGCACTGATCCGTAATGTCCCCTGTGGATACTCCTGCACCGCCTGAACAACAGCGCGGGCTCGCTCACTTTGATTTACCAGCTTCTGACACTCCTGCGCAAATTGCTCGCCGACTTTGGTCAGCGCAAGGCGTCGGGTTGTCCGCTGAATCAGATGTACACCAAGCTGTTCCTCTAATGCCGACATCCGTCGGCTTAGCACCGATTTGGACACTTGCGCACGTATTGCCGCCCGGCTGTAGCTTCCTTCTTCTGCAATCAGGGCAAAATACCAGTAATCATTCCAGTCAATCATGATTGTTCTTTTATCGCAACAATGAAGTTCAATTTCGTCTATTTAAACATCATTTTAAGAACGGTTAAACTAGCCACACGTTTTAAATGAGACGAACACCATGAAGATCCTCCACATTGACAGCAGCCCTATGCTCTGCAACTCCAGCTCACGAAAGCTGAGCCTGGCGCTGACAAAAGCTATCTGCCAGCGCTTTCCGAATGCCAGCGTGACATACCGCGATCTCGGACGGACACCGCCACCCCACTTACGCGAAGAGACATTTCTGGTGCTTGGGGGAAAGTTAATGTCTACAGACGCACAAACGCAAAGTGAAGTGGAGGGTATCAGAAACGCGATCGCGGAGTTGAGCCTCTGCGATATATTAGTAATAGGTGCACCGATGATTAACCACTCTGTCTCTTCGGGTCTGAAAACCTGGATAGATCAGGTTTGCCAGGCTGGTCTGACATTTCGTTTTACCTCTACGGGTGCAACGGGGTTACTGGTCGACAGGCCAGCATTTATTGTCTCCACGCGTGGTGGAATTTATTCAGATACCAGGCATCGGGAATTGGATCATCAGGAAAGCTATCTGCGGTCAACGTTAAATTTGATGGGGATCACTAACGTCCATATATTGCCCACCGAAGGAGTGGATAAAACCGTACCAGGCAGATCTCTGGCAGAAAAAAACTCGCTGGCGCAAATTCCCTGTATGCTGGCTCATGCTTTTAATCGATAAGTTTATTAATATGAAAGGAATTCTTATGAATATCAGTAAAAAAATTGTCACCTCTTTTTTCTTACTCTCTTTATTTGGGCAGACATCCATTGCTGCAACAGAAATTAGTCATCCAGAAACAGACATGAAAGAAATTGCTCATGTTAGTGTATCATCCATAAATACAAATCCTGAAAGCATCATACAACTCCTTCAGAATAAAACTGAAGCGTCAGGTGCTCATTATTATCGAATCACTTCATTTCATATCGATAATCAATCACACGCCACCGCTATTCTTTATAAATAATCACAATTACAATCAATCGTAATTATTATCCAGGACACGGGTAATTGCCCGTGCCTGCTAAAAAACAGGCCATTATGAAAATAACGTATTTTGTGAGTAGCTTAACATTACTCACAGCAAGTCTTATTTTTGTCTTATCAGGTGAAATATTCCACGCTGAAACATCTAAAATCTTTTGGCTGTTTCGGCAAAACTTTCTATTTTTTAGTGGGTGCGTCGCATGGTGTTTTATGACATTAGCTATGTGTCTGATTTTGCGTTCACCCTGGTTGAATCGAATTCTGAAAGGTCTGGATAAATCGTGGGGTTTACACAAACAAGCTGGTATTATCGCGACAGTCTTTACGCTGGCGCACTGGCTGGACGAAAAAATACCTCACTGGCTGGTGCAAAATGGCTGGCTTGCTCATCCAGGATCACTGGGAAGTGTTCAGATAAGCTCATGGCAATCTCAACTGATCTATGCAGGATTGTTAGCTGCTGAATGGTCTACATACCTGATGATAGGATTGGTGCTGGTTTCTCTTGTAAAAAAAATCCCTTATAACATTTTCCATTTTATACATCGTCTGTTTCCTGTTTTTTACCTGGCTACTGCTTTCCATATTTTTACCGTTCTATTTAAAACATATTGGTGGAATTCACCTGCGGGCATTCTGCTGGTAATTGTGAGTATTCCAGGTATTTACGCTGCCGTCCTTTCACTATTTAATATGATTGGTTATAAAAACAAACGCGTTGCGATCATCACAAACATCGACTATTACCCAAATGATATTATAGAAATAACTCTACATACTGACACTCCTCTATTGCATACACCTGGGCAGTTTTCATTTTTAACATTTCAACATGATGCAGAGGCACACCCATTCACTATAGCCTCTTATTACCAGGATAAAAAACACTTGCGTTTTGCCATTAAATCATTAGGGGATCATACACATTCACTAAAGAAAGAATTAAAAACTGGACAGGACGTGATTGTTGAGGGCCCCTGGGGTTATTTAGACTTTAATATTCAATCTGAGCGTCAGGTCTGGGTTGCGGGAGGGATCGGTATCACTCCTTTTATATCTCAGTTGGAATATTTAAAAAACTCAGACCACCAACTCTGCCCTATTGATTTATGGTATTGCGTTGGTCAGCATGATGATTTGCAGTACCCTGTAAATCTCGATTTATTATGTACAGCAGCAGGTGTGACTTTACACCGTATCGATGCCGGGATGAAACTGGAAGCCAAACATATTATGATGGAAAGCGATAATAGCCAAAACGTTCACGTCTGGTTTTGCGGGCCAGCAGGTTTTGCGAAAAGTCTACTATCCGGACTACAAAAGTACGGGATATCAGAGAAAGCCTTCCATTATGATCGTTTTAATATGCGTTAATTATTGATGAGAAAATTCATATACATATTTTTCTCAGGCTACCTCGGTATTGGTTTACAACAAATCGAAGAAACCGAATCTCAGAAATAGCTCTGTAATTTACTTTCCGGACTACTGGCACAATGCGATCCGGATGCTGAGATAAGTAAAGAAGCTCATGAGTGGGTTAATACTCCTCTGGTCAGAAAAGGGATTATGTAAATAATTAAGGGACGCCACTACGGCGTCCCTTAGATATGAAAAAGAGGTGCGCCCCTCCACACCGTTTCCATTACTACGTAATGATCGATAGAGACGGGTTATCTTCGGCTTTGTTGAATAAATCGAACTTTTGATGAGTTGAAGGATCAGTTCACACATCATCCGGCAACACAGCTCGTCCCATGGCAAAGCAGAAGTTCAGAATCACCAACTGGCGCAACTACAATAAAGCCCTTATCCACCGCGACTCCATCACTTTCTGGCTGGACGACGAGGCAATTCAGGCGTGTGCTGCTTGCGTGCCTTTTTGGTGGTTGATGCTGGTTTTGTCATGTGAGTCACCTCTGGTTGAGAGTTTACCCACTTAGTTGCGGGTCCACTATTACTGGGTAAGATCATGATTCCAGCCATCAAATCCCATAAATATGTCTCGCAGAACCATTTTTAATGTTTTCTTCCATACCCTCAACGTCGCGTTTTTGCACGTCCAAAGCATCACGCCGGGCAAAAAAACTTTACTCTCCGCTTCCAGATCATCTATTTCCGTTTTTATTTCTGCATTTTCACTATGTAAAGTGAAAATGCCCGGCTAAGAAGGTTGACTGAAAATATCGTCTACATACTGCTGGTTAAACACCAGGTAGTTCATATCCAATGGAGGTTGCAGGCTGCACCGGCTGTAATCTGGTCGACCATGCTTATAAAAGTAGCCAGAAACGGTTGATTTCTCAGAACCGTTTTGTCCATAGATAAGAGTGACATACTTACTCAAGTCGAACTCTACTGGCTTTTCACCCTGATAACTGCGAACGCCGTGGATGGAGAGAATGGCCATGCTATATCATTGTCACCGCCTTCTGTATGTGGATATTTTATCGCCGGCATTCCCTACAGCAAGCAACCTCACTGATAACTGCCATTTTATAAATTGTTCTATAATGAACGTTACTGACATTTTTTATGTTAGACTCCTTGATATACAAGGGATACAATGAAATCACATATCAATTAAAATGTCAGTACAGGAGAATCAATGTCTGTTGCCGCTCTGGCCCGCCAGCGGGTTCACCGCATGAAGCGGGGCGTTCCCTTTTCCATCAGCGGATTTTACTCGCTGGGAAGTCGCGCGTCGGTACAACAGGCAATGAGTCGTCTGGTCAAAGAAGGCCTGCTGGTCCGGGTTGAACGCGGTTTCTACTCCCGGCCAAAACCGTTAAAAAACCTTCCATCCGTAAACGTTGTCGCCAGCGCCAATGCCGTTGCCGCCGCATGGGCAAAGGAACGCGGTTACAAAATCACCCTTCAGGGGCTGGAAGCCGCTTACCGGCTAGGGCTGCAAACGCAGGCGCCGGTTAAACGCATCTACTGGTCAAACGGCCCTACGCGAGAGTTCCGCGTCGGCAATGAGTTGGTCCGGATCCAGCATAAATCAGCAAGCCGGTTACGTTGGCTGAACCGACCTGAAGGAGAGCTGATGCGCGGTTTGCTGAGTCTGGATCAGCAACATACCCCACCGGAAACACTGAAGAATGCTTTTCATCGGCTGAGCATCCCGTCCGCTGAAGCGCGGCAGATTGCCGGAAAGTTAATGAATGAGCCTGCGCTTCACGCGTGGCGCTCGCACCTGATGACGTTGCAAAAGGCGCTCTGATGGACATTTTTGATTACTACCGGAGCTGCATCACAACGTCTTGAGCTTCAGGAAATCCTCTCTTACGCGGCACAGCAGCATCCCTCCGGGCTGGGAGCCAGCTTTCTGGAAAAGGATCTTTGGGTAACGGAGATCCTTCGGCTGCTTTTTAATGAGGATCTGCTGGGAGATTTATCTGTCGCGTTTAAAGGTGGAACGGCGTTAAGCAAATGCTGGAACGTGATTGAGCGTTTTTCTGAAGATATCGATCTTTCTGTTCACTGGGCCGATCTGGCAGGTCACTCAGAAGAGGAAGAACAGCAGGCATGGGAGCAAAGCACGCTAAATAACAGCCAGAATCGCCGGTTCAGAGAGCAGCAGCAAGAGCGCTTAACAGAATGGACAAACGCGCTGGCAGAACGGTTAAACCAACGCTTTCAAATTTATGATATTTCGGGCCTTGAAGCAAAAATGGAACTCAACAGCGGTGGCGAAAAAGTCGATATCTATTTTCCACGGGTGAAAGAAGACAGTATGGCCTATCAGCGCGATCATATTCTGTTGGAATTTGGCGGACGAAATCGTGGCAAGCCAACCGATCTGATGCCTGTTGTAAGCTATCTGTCCGGGATTGCAGGCATGGATACACTCAAGTTATCCACCGCGACCGTAAACGCTTATGACACTGGCTATATTCTTTGGGAAAAGCTGACGGCGCTGCACCAATTCTGCACGCAAACCAAAGCGCCAAATCCGGCCCGACTGGCACGCCACTGGTATGATGTGGATTGTCTGCTGCGTAATCATTTTGCCAGCCCCTATGAAACGCTGGAAGCCATGGGCAATGTGGTCGAAATGAAGCAACGTCGCTGGTCTGTACCGGGCGTGGATTTTACTCAGGTGATTGTCGGAAACCTGCAACTGTTGCCTGACGATGCTGAACGGTTCGCCGCGATCGCCGGGGATCATCAAACGGCAGTGGAAGGGGGAATGTTCTTTCGTGAGCCTGACGGATTTACTGAGATTGCTGACCGCCTTCGCCATACTCAGGATAATATCAATCGTTTTATGTGTGGTTCATCGATATAAATTATTCCTGCTAATTGATCCCTCAGCCATATGACATAAGCCTTTTGAATAAAATAGTTTTATGCTTGTACTCCAGTCTATTCGCGGTATCATTTTACGATCTCTCTTCCAGTTTTATGCTTACCGCCTTTGCCGCTCGTAGAACAATGCCGGGAAGCGTTATCAGCAATTAAGGGCACGGAATGGGCTTCTGGATATTTGTTATTATGCTGGCGGTTATCTGGCTTCTGTTTTCCAAAAAGAAAAAATCGCCTCCCCCCAATATAAACAGCAAAATCATCACCAAAACAAATCATTCATCCCGACAAGAATCTCTCAATAAGCCAGACAGCAGCGTGACAAATATGCATTCTCAGGCATCCGATGATGACGAACTGGCAACCTTTAGCTTTGTTAATGGACAGGCGGTTGAATACAGCACCAGCCGCCAGCCATTGCGAGAAAGCGCTGCCCGTAGCAATACCACGCCAGCGCGATGGGTCAAACCGGGAGAAAGCATCACCATTCAAAACATCGTCATTAAGAACGGTAATTTTTATTTTGGTGGGCAGTTAAAAACATATTCATACAGTGAATATGGATATCTTTATAACGATGGTTCCGATGCTTCTCTGGTTAATGACTCTTTATCCATTGAGCCTGGTTCACGCCACTATTATGATGAATCTCTGGGATATTGGCCCACCTTTGCCACACTCTCCCCTCGCTGCCGTGGTGCCTATCTTGACTGGCTGGCAAGCGATCGCAGCGATGCGAGTTGCCCTGTTGGCTATGTTTTTATCTATTTTTATGGTCTTGAACGCCGCGTACTGGCAGATGGCACACAAGAATCCATTTCTGACAATGAATTCAAAGCATTATTTGAAGAGATATCGCGCCTGAGAACCGTATTTCAGGCAAGCGGTTCCTTCCGGCATTATGCAACGCAGTTGCTGGAAATGATGATCATTCTCAGACCAAAGCTGCTATCTATGCACAGCGAGAACGAGTATTTTTCGTCGAGGAGTTCATTACTGTTCAGATTAAATCTGGCGACAGTGGTCGATAAAGGACAACCTGTTTGTGCCGATCTGGCACTGGCATGGATACACTATTTTCCCGATTACACCCTGCGCACGCCTGCCCGTCGATGTCATTCTGAGTTTTCCGCGTTATTCAAACAGCGTTATACTCAAAAATACGGTGACGGTATTGTCGTCAAACCCAACAAAACACGGTTATATTTAAGCTATACCCCCGCCAGTGGTACGCTTCGGGAACTTCAGGTAAAAAAACAGATGGATCTTCCCGATCCCAGCGTTTTAAAAGCCCCAGTTCAGAAATTAATTCCTGTTGCAGAATCCTGTATCAACGCGCTGGATGCCTACAGTCGCTATCTCGGTAAAAAAGATGCATCACCAAGTGATGTCGCCGCCATCATGCTGCTTCCCGATGAAATACTGACCGAAGATGCAGAACGTTTGTTTGCTGAATTTAAACACTGGGCAGATGAGAAAATCCGTGAACATTCAGGACTAGCGACAGTAGCTGATTTCTGGGCCAGCCTGGGTATGCCTGTACCGGATAAGATTAATAAGAAAGAAGCCGAGCTGATGCAAAATTTCGCCAGACGAGCAGGCTACGGCATTGCGCCGGATATGCGCTATCACCTTGTCCGGCCAGAACCAGAAGGACATATTGTTTTGTTTCCCGAAGGACATGCGGAATTCTACGTACCGTCGGCGGAATTTACGTCAGTCTCTGTGGCGCTTCGGCTGGGCGCCATGATTGCGCAAATGGACAAGTGCGTGGATGTTGCTGAACAGGTCACGCTGGAAAAAACCATTGATCACAATGATGCGTTGTCGCCAACAGAAAAACGCTCGCTGCACGCCTACCTCACCTGGCGGCTCAATACGCCTGCAAATCAGGCCGGTCTGAAAGGTAAAATTGAGCAACTCAGCGATAAAGATAAATCCACTATTGGCAACGTGATTATCAGCGTCGCCTGCGCAGATGGAAAAATCGATCCGGCGGAAATTAAGCAACTGGAAAAAATCTACACCAGCCTCGGCCTGGACAGCAGTACCGTCACCAGCGATATCCACCGTCTGTCAACCGCAGAAACAACTCCGACAGCTACGTTACAAACCCCATCAACGACGAGCGGCGCGTTTTCTCTTGATGAACGGATCCTTGCCCGTCATGAGTCTGATACCACGGACGTACGCCAGTTACTGAACACCATCTTCACCGAAGATGAACCCGCAGACGAATCCCCAGCGGAGATCCCGCCACATACTGGCGCAGGTCTTGATGAGGCACATCACCAGCTTTACCAACGTTTGCTGGAAAAAGAGCGTTGGGCGCGAAACGAAGTCGCTGAGCTATGCCAGCAATTTAATTTGATGCTAAGCGGCGCGATTGAAGCAATTAATGACTGGTCTTTCGAACAGGTTGACGCCCCGGTGCTTGATGATGACGATGATATTTACGTTGACCTGGAAATTGCACAAGAACTCAAAGGATAATTTATGTCTGACATTCGTATTCGTCTCAAAGAAAGAGACGCCATTATTCAGTCACTGAAGTCAGGCGTTACGCCTAAAATTGGCATTCAGCATATTCAGGTTGGTCGGGTCAACGAGATAAAAGCGCTGTATCAGGATATTGAGCGTATCGCTGATGGCGGTGCTGGATTCCGGCTGGTTATCGGGGAATACGGTTCCGGTAAGACATTCTTTTTAAGCGTTGTGCGCTCAATCGCACTAGAGAAAAAGCTGGTGACAATCAGTGCCGATTTATCCCCGGACAGGCGTATCCACGCGACGGGTGGACAGGCGCGTAACCTCTATTCTGAGCTAATGAAAAATCTGTCCACGCGCAATAAGCCTGACGGAAATGCATTATTAAGCGTGGTTGAGCGCTTTATTACGGAAGCCAGAAAAGAAGCAGAAAGTACAAACGTGACGGTTCCGACGATTATTCACCAAAAGCTCGCTGACCTATCTGATATGGTTGGCGGTTACGATTTCGCCAAAGTCATTGAATGTTACTGGCAGGGCCACGAGCAGGATAATGAGACACTGAAATCAAATGCCATCCGCTGGCTAAGAGGTGAATACACCACGAAAACCGACGCCCGTAACGATCTGGGTGTGCGCACCATTATCTCTGATGCCTCTTTCTACGATTCGCTAAAGCTGATGAGCCTGTTTGTCCGTCAGGCTGGATACGCTGGTCTGTTGGTTAATCTGGATGAGATGGTCAATCTGTACAAACTAAGCAATACGCAGGCCAGGGTTGCGAACTATGAACAGATACTGCGTATTCTGAATGATTGTCTGCAAGGAACGGCTGAGTATATTGGCTTTTTACTTGGCGGTACGCCAGAGTTCCTGTTCGATCCGCGCAAGGGGCTATACAGCTACGAAGCGCTCCAGTCTCGGCTGGCGGAAAACAGCTTCGCCCAGCGTGCCGGGGTGATTGATTATTCGTCCCCTTCCCTACACTTAGCCAGCCTGACGCCGGAAGAGCTCTATATTCTGTTGAAAAACCTGCGTCACGTTTATTCCGGCGGCGATGCGGATAACTATCTGGTTCCTGATGATGCGCTGACGGCATTCTTACGCCACTGTAGCAATACCATCGGTGATGCTTATTTCCGTACGCCACGAAACACCATTAAAGCCTTCCTGGATATGCTGGCCGTGCTGGAACAAAACCCGTCCATTCAGTGGTCACAGTTAATCGCTGATGTTGCGATCGCGGAAGAAAAGCCCAGCGATATGGATGAAATAGCGTCGGCAGAAGATGCCGATGAGGATGGTCTGGCCGACTTCAGATTATGATGAACGAATACCAGCGGCTGGATCCACGGATACAGAAGTGGATATACCGGCAGGGATGGGCCGATCTCCGGGAACTGCAAAAAAAAGCCGTTCCACCGATATTAGCGGGCGATCGGGATGTCCTGATCAGCGCCGCGACTGCCGCGGGTAAAACGGAAGCTTTTTTCCTGCCCGCCTGTTCTGCCATTGCGGATATTCAGGGCGGTTTTGGCATTCTATACATTAGCCCACTTAAGGCCCTGATTAACGATCAGTATCGACGGCTGGAAAGCCTCGGCGATGCGCTGGAGATACCGGTCACGCCCTGGCATGGTGACGTTGCGCAGAGCAAAAAACTGAAAGCGAAGAAAAACCCTGCCGGTATTTTGCTTATCACCCCGGAGTCGCTGGAAGCGATGCTGATCCGCAATGCGGGATGGTTAAAGCAGGCTTTCGCGCCACTGACATATATCGCCATTGATGAATTCCATGCTTTCATCGGTTCTGAGCGAGGTATGCAGCTTCTCTCTCTGTTAAATCGAATCGATCACCTGCTCGGAAGAATCGACAATCCAGTTCCTCGGGTCGCACTCAGCGCAACGCTGGGGGAACTGGAGCGAGTACCGTTATCTCTGCGGCCAAATCAACGTCTGCCCTGCAACATTATTACCGACAGTCAGACTCACGCTACGCTAAAAGTACAGGTGAAAGGTTATCTGGAACCGCTAACCACCTCGGGCCAACAACCGCCGCCGTCGGCAGAGACGCAAATCTGTCATGATATCTTTCGCCTCTGTCGCGGTGACTCCCATCTGGTGTTCGCTAACAGTCGCAAACGGACCGAAAGCATTGCCGCTACGCTTAGCGATCTGAGTGAAGCGAGCATCGTTCCCAATGAGTTCTTCCCCCATCACGGCTCGCTGTCCAGAGATCTGCGTGAAACGCTGGAACAGAGGCTTCAACAAGGCAACTTACCCACCACCGCCATCTGTACGATGACGTTAGAGCTTGGCATCGACATCGGTAAAGTCAGCTCCGTTGTACAAGTTACCGCCCCCCATTCCGTAGCCAGCCTGCGCCAGCGAATGGGACGCTCCGGTCGGCGCGACTCGCCTGCCGTATTGAGAATGCTGATTGCCGAACATGAACTGACGCCAACATCAGGCATTGTCGACCAGCTCAGGCTTCAGCTTGTTCAGTCGCTGGCCATGATCCGCTTACTTATCGGCAGCAAATGGTTTGAGCCAGCTGATACCCGGCAGATGCACTATTCCACCCTGTTCCATCAGATCCTGGCGATCGCGGCACAGTGGGGAGGCGTGCGTGCGGATCAGATCTGGTCACAGCTATGCCAGCAAGGGCCATTTCAGAAAGTCCGGATCGATGACTTCAAAACGTTATTGAAACATATGGGGGAACACCAGTTTCTGACCCAGCTATCAAGCGGCGAACTGGTTCTGGGCGTCGAGGGCGAACGTCAGGTAAATCAATACACCTTCTACGCCGTGTTCAGCACGCCGGAAGAGTTTCGCATTGTGGCGGGGAGCAAAACACTGGGCTCCATTCCCGTTGATTCCCCACTGATGCCTGACCAACACATTATTTTCGGCGGTCGACGCTGGAAGGTAACCGATATCGATAGTGATAAAAAAGTTATTTATGTCGAGGCGACAAAGGGCGGGCAGCCGCCGTTATTTGGCGGACAAGGGATGTCCATTCATGATGTCGTCCGCCAGGAAATGCTTACCATTTATCGGGAGGGAGACTACCGCATCACCGTTGGCGATCGCAAAGCCGATTTTGCCGATACCACGGCCAGAAACCTGTTTGATGAAGGGCTGCACTGTTTTCGCAATAATAATCTGGCTTCGGAATGTTTTATTCAGCAGGGGCAGCATGTCTACATTCTTCCCTGGCTTGGCGATCAAACCGTAAATACGCTGTCGGCATTACTTATCCAGCGCGGTTTCAAGGCGGGCTCGTTTGCTGGTGTGGTTGAAGTAGAAAAAACTACGGTCTCGGAGGTTAAACAGGCGTTATTCAGCGCACTTCAGGAAGGGCTACCTTCCGAATCCCGTCTTGCCGAAAGCATCGTTGAAAAGTGCCTCGAAAAATATGATGAGTATTTACCGGAGGCGTTGCTGACGCAGGAGTATGGGTTACGCGCTTTTAATGTTGAGCGCGTGGAGGAGTGGTTGCAGGGGCATTTATATTAAGGGGAAGAAGAATGAGAAAAAGCTGGACTATAGAGGAAGATTGTAAGCTGCTAACCTTGGTGCGTCAGCACTTTTCCGCGCTGGTCAGCCATAACCGGCTGAATGCCACAATGCCATTTAGCCAGCTGCTCCACGATGCATTTGACTCACCTGACCGCGATGCCCCAGCATTGCTTTATCGCCTCGAACAGGCAAAAATCTTGGGATTTGCCAGCCGTCCTGGTGGCGATCCCACTAAACAACCGTTTCGCTGCCTGATAAGCAATGATTTGGCGCTATACGATTACAGCCTCACCTTTCCCACCCTCAGAAAAGCATTGCATCCAGATACCGTTGCGGCAGCACTAAACCACTTCACGATTAGCAATCCACACGAACCACTGTCCAATACTATAAATGAAATCGCGACAGCCTTGCATCTTGCCCCCATGCAGGTGGAAAAGATTCTGATCGAAAGTGACCAAATAACCATCAATAGTTACCGTGAGTGTGAGCGTGTTGGAGAGAAAACTATCAATAATAATCTGCAAGATCTCATTTCCAGGCAAATTCCTGACATAACGCTGATTAAAGAGATTAACGCCTGTCGCGCCCAAGTCTCTCAACTTTACCACGTGCATGAACGTGATGGCGCTGAGGTTATTTTCAGTTCCGACGGCACGGGGTTCGGCAAAAGCTATGGCGTGATTCAAGGGTATGTTGAATATCTGGAACGTTTCGCCAAAGCCCAGCAGCCAAATTACCTGTTTCCCGAAGGCGGCTTTACCAACCTGTTGTTCATGTCGCCGCAAAAATCACAAATCGATCTGGACAGCAACCAGAAAGAGAAAATTCTGGCCGCTGGTGGCGAGTTCATTTGCGTTCTCTCCCGTAATGATATTGCCGACCTTGATTTTATGGACTGGGCCTCTGGCCTGAAAAACCGCGACCGCTATACCCGTTGGTATAAAAATGCCAATAACAACTCCCTTATCAGTGTTGCGATGCGTTCACTTAATCACCTGGTTTCGCAGATTGATCGTTGTGAAGAACAACTGGCAACATTCAATAGTCAGCATACGGATTTTGATATAGAAATAATCAAAGACCAGCTAAAGAACTACCGTCATAGTCTTCGCAACACCATTGTATCGGCATGCAAGTCATTATTTGAACGGGGTAATGGTGAAACGTCGATTCAAGAATATATTCGCTGCGGGCTGCTTGCTCGCAGAAAGCGAGAGCTTAACGCAATGCTGGGAAAGCCTGCGTCAAAAATGAGCGTACACGAAGTCTACTTCGAGCTTATCAAGCAGGTATTGCCTTTCGAAGTGTGTCAGTACCGCCCATCAGTGCTGTTAATGACCACCAAAAAATTCGATACATCAACTTATCGCCTGACACCTCGTAAACGAGGCGAAGGTGTGAATTTTGAGCCCGTAGGTTTTGACCTGCTCCTTGGCGGCAAGCTGAGCCCCAAAGATCCACAGATCAGCACCGTTGCGGCAGCCGGTCATACCGGGCAGGTTGCCTATCTTCGCGACGAACACTTCAAACGTAATCCAGACTGCCCTTTTCGCCAGAAAAATATCCGCTTCACGGTGATAATCGATGAACTGCATGAAGCTTACACCCGCCTTGAAGAAACGTGCCATGTAAAGCTAATCACACAGGAAAATAACCTGGCGCACGTTATTTCCGTCGCAGGACGTATTCACAACGCGGTACTCAGCTTAGAGCGCCGAAACAAGCCCAAAGAAGCGCAAACGACCTTTGAGCAAGAGATGGTCAAATTCATCACTACTCTGCGCAATTTACTGGCAGAAAAGTGCGAACTATCCCCAGGTACAACGCTGGGATCGATCCTGGAGATGTTTCGCGACCAGTTAGGGGCATTCGAAGTCAATGGCGACGCCGCCGAACGCATCATTTCCATCACCCGCAATGTGTTCAGCTTTAACCCCAAAATGTACGTTAATGAAGAGGGGCTAAAACGCATTCGTATGCGAAACAGCGAAGGCGACATAACGCGCACTGAGCTGTATTACGAAGTCGAAAATGATGCCAATGACACCAACCCCACCCTGCACGATCTGTTCCAGTTGGTCTCCGTCATCCTCTCCGCCTGTTCTGATATCACCAACCGACACTTTAAGCGCTGGGTAAAGAATGGCGGCCAGGATAACTCCAGCAGCCAGAATACGCCTTTGGGCCAGTTTGTTGACGCAGCCAATAACGTAGCTGGCGTGGTGCGCCACATCTTCGATCGCACCACCGATAAAAACTTGTTGATTGATCATTTCTACACTTACCTGCAACCCAAAACCGTATTCACGATGACGCCGATAGCTGAACTCAATTACGTGAACAGGGGAGCCGAGCGCACAATTATTCTGGCGTTCGAAATGGATCTGGTACAAGAGTTGCCCGAAGCCATGCTGCTGCGTTTATTAACCGGTACGCACAATAAAGTAATAGGGCTTAGCGCCACCAGCGGTTTTAGCCACACCAAAAACGGTAACTTCAATCGCCGCTTCCTGGCACGCTATAGCCGCGACCTTGGCTACCGAATCGTTGAACGCGAAAAGGCAGATATCGACACGCTTAAAGCATTACGTGGATTGAGGGCCAGTATCCGCAAAGTCGACTTCAGAGTGTTTGATGATGAACAGATGGAATTGACCGATATCTGCCAGAACAGCGAAACCTTTCGAAAGGTATATAACGATTTATTCAAAGCGCTAAAAGAACCGCTGGAATACGCCCTGAAAAATACCTATAAACGACGCCAGTACTGCCGGGAGCTGGAAGCGTTATTGCTTGCCGCCTACGAGGGTAAAAACAGCCTGATTTTGTCACTTTCAGGGACGTTTAAGCGGGCCTTTATCAGCGCCTGGCGCACGCATAAGACAACCTGGCGCAAGCAGTACGGTATGCACTCCCGGTGCGATGAAAAAACAGATAACGATAAGAAACATGACCAGATCCTGACCTTTACCCCATTCAAAGGGCGTCACACCGTCCATTTGGTCTTTTTCGATTCACCACTGGCTAATGTCGAAGATATTAGGCAAGAAACCTATCTCCAGAACAGCAATACCGTACTGGTATTTATGAGCAGCTACAAAAGTGCAGGCACCGGCCTCAACTACTTTGTTAAATACCATGACGGCGATATTAATGATGTCAATGCACCACGTCTGGATGTCGATTTTGAGCGCTTAGTGCTCATCAACTCCTCGTTTTACAGCGAAGTAAAGGACAACAGCGGCAACCTCAATACATTACCTAACTACGTTACCGTGCTTAAACACTACGCCGATGACGATATTACCGTCCACAAGTTGGCCGATATCAACGTTAATTTCGCCCACGGCGAAAACTATCGCCTGTTAATGGCCGAACATGATATGAGCTTATTCAAAGTCGTCGTGCAGGCCGTAGGGCGAGTCGAGCGTCGCGACACTCTATTGAAAACAGAAATCTTTTTACCCCGCGATGTGTTCCGTAATGTTGCATTCCAGTTCGCAGCCCTCAGTGAAGATGGCGCTAACGAGGTCATATCAGAAAGCATGTCCTTGCTTAACCACCGCCTCATGAAGGAGTGCGAAAAGCTGAGTCAGAGCCAGTCATTTAGTGATGCTGAACAGCGGCATGCGTTTGAACAGGCTATCTTAGAAAATGGTCGCCGCATCGATGCTGTTCATAAGCGAGTCCTGAAAACCGACTGGATAAATCAGGTACGCGCCGGCAACCTTGAATATCTCGAATTGTGTAATTTATTCCGTGATTCTGACTCCTTTACCGATCCCCTGCGTTGGCTGGAAAAACTTCAGGCTAATTCCTTGTATGTCGCCAATCGGCAAATGCAATCTATCCACCACGCCCTGTTTATCGATCGCCAACAGGGCAACCAAACTATTTTACTTTGCCACAAACGCGACCCGGATGGACTTGTCCACAGAGATTATTCCGCCCTGTCGGATTTCGCTGGCGGCGCAAGAGAGTACCGGCCAGAGCTCACCCTCTTTCCGCAGTATAGAAACGATGTCGATTTTACCCCCGGCAACCTGGTCGGCGAGTTGATTCGTGAATGTGACAACATCCAGGAAACGGCATTCAAAAAATGGGTGCCCAACCCCAAGCTAGTTCCATTGCTCAAAGGCAATGTTGGTGAATATCTCTTCGATAAAGTGCTAAAAAGTTATGGCGTTACCCCACTCTCCGACCAACAGGTGTTTGAACGCCTTGAACCGCTGGTATATGAGTTTTTTGACCGCTTTATTGAAGTGGGTGACGACCTGCTCTGCATCGACGTTAAACGCTGGGCGACACAGTTGGACGATTTAACGCGGGCAGAAGAAACGCTTGAGAAAAGCAACAACAAGATTCGCCAGATCCGTAATATCACCAGCCAAAAGGCAGACACAGAGGGGCAGAAAAAGCTTCAGGCTGTGCTGGCAGGCCGTTACGAACGCATTCGATTTGTCTATCTGAACGTCGCCTACAGCCAGAACCCCAATAATCTGATGTGGCAAGATAACGTGGATCACACGATCCACTACCTTAACCTGTTGCAAACCGACTACCAGTACTATCAGCCCAAAAATAGAGAGAGCGGACGAGCTCAGGAAAACTCGAAACTGAGCATGACATTGGACATTAACCCAATGTTACTAACCCTGCTGGGTGTAGAAAAGTTGCCGACTAAAGGAAAAGTCTCATGATCCCTAATCTGAATGAGCTGTCAGACGCCCCAATTGCCCGCACCAATTTGATCAAGCTTGAAGAAGATCAACTGACGACCATCCAGCGTCTATTGGTTCCGGTATCTAATATCTATACGATAGACTTTATGGTTCAGCGCTTTACTAAAGAGCGAAAAGAAAAATCCGCTGATTACTATGCGCGAATTCATCAGGAGATAAAATCTTGCGTGCGGCAGAAGCTTGGGCTGGAGGCCGGGCAGGAGGTAAAATATGAGCTGCATTGCTTACCCAATTACCATCACATCTTTTTTTTCCTAGAGCCTGCTGCTGCACCGAACAGCCCAGCGCATCGGACTTTGGCAGAACGCATTGAAACGCTTTGCCAACGACTCACAACTGAAAATTATGATTTGTCTCGCCTGATTCAGGGATTGTTCAGTCTGCATTTGAAAATGGTAATGCTGGAACAAGCCAGTGAGCGCTTTTCGGTACCGCCAACCTACTTCAACTCTACGTTCTATCTCAACGCTCGCCTGAGTCAGCCCGTCACGCAGAAAAGCGGCACTGGAGTGATGGAGTCATTCGAACTCGACATTTATGCATCAGAATATAACGAACTCGCCTTTACCCTGCACAAACGAAAATTTCTGGTCGAACCGGAGGATGAATTGCACCTCTCTCTGGACGATACCGGCGTGTGGTTTAACATCGATAATCGTCGGCTCAAAGCCCGGCGCAAACTCGATGCCCGGGACAGCAAACTGGACTTTTTTCGTGAGCGCAGCGGCTATGGTGAATGCCAAGCCTATACCTATAACGTGATCATGAATGCTGCCTGCGAGCGGCTCAGTGAACTAGAGATCCCCCATCAACCTATCCCATTTCAGGCCACCCACGAGGTCAATCAGTTCGCTACCGACCTCGATCAACAGCTGGCTAATACGCTGTTGGTGGTTAATAACGGCGTCGAATTCAGCGCCACGCAAGAAGCTTATTTCTTTGACGCATTAGCCATCCAGTTCCCCGAATATCAACTCTGGCCGCTGGCATCGCTTAAACATTCTCAGCAAACCGGCTTTTCTGGGCTGCCCGCCAATACTTCTATTCTGGTGCTCAATGCGGTAGATGAAGAACGGAGCAACAGCATCCGCCAGCAAGATAATGAATCTGTTGAGTACAATGATTTCTATGCGGCTTTTGCCGACGCCCGAAAACAACCCGAACTCAATTGGGATACCTATACCCAACTTAAACTGGATCGTTTGCAAGGGTGGCTAAATCAGCAACCGCTACCTGTGGTCTTGCAGGGTATAAATATTGATCGCAAATTGCTGGATGCGATTGTTCTTATTAACGAACGCTCAGCGAGCGACCCTGCTCAATACGAAATCGATCTTACGAAGCCTCACAGCCGTCTCAAGTCAGCAGTTACCTTACTAAACAGTAAGATACGGCGAACGAAAACCGAACTATGGTTCAAAGAAAGCTTACTCAATCAGCATCACATCCCTCTACCAGATTTGGCGGACGGGCACTATACCGCCTATGCGGTACGCAAAACGAAAAACAATCTCTCTCTCCTTGGGCATGTTGAACTAAAAATTGAGCACGGCCAACTTAGGGTGGTTGATACCGGGATCTCTGAAGGTAAATTAGGCTATCTATCCGTTGATCATCCCTCTCTGGGACGATTAAAGAAATTATTCGACAAAAGCTTCTATCTCTACGACCACGCCGCAGATGTCCTGCTTACCACCTACAACAGCTCCCGCGTGCCACGCCTGATTGGCCCGGCGCAATTTAATATTGTCGATTCATACGCTTATCAGGAACAAGAAAAAGCGCTGGCAGAGCGTAAAGGAGATAAATTTAACGGGTACGCCATCACCCGCTCAGCAAAACCGGATCAAAACGTACTGCCCTATCTGATATCACCAGGCCGCTCGAAATACGACTCGCTGACCAAAACGCAAAAGATGAAGCACCACCATATTTATCTGCAACCGCATGAGAATGGCGTGTTTGTTCTGGTAAGCGATGCCCAGCCTACAAATCCTACTATTGCACGGCCTAACCTGGTGGAAAATCTGCTGATATGGGATGCCCGGGGCAAAGCCGTCGATGTATTTAGCCACCCGTTAGCTGGTGTTTACCTCAATAGCTTCACCCTGGATATGCTCAGGAGCGGCGAAAGTAGTAAGAGTTCGATTTTTGCCAAGCTTGCCCGGTTGATGGTGGAGAACTAGTGGAAGTTTAGGGCGGTGTTTCTAGAACTCGTTATATGTGGAGTTGACGCTACATATAACGAAGCCCTACCTTTAAACACCTATTTTTCGTGTTAACTCTCACAAAAACAAAGCGATTTTTTATGGGGGCCTTCGTGGGGGCGCTGTTTACGAGAAATACCAACAAAACCAATAACAAACAGCATGTTAATCCTAGATATGATTCCGAGTCCGGCACCACCTTTCCTTTTTTACGCTTTCTTATGAATTCCTCGATGTCTTCAAGTCAATAAGTTTGAACATAGACTCTTTCCAGAAATTATTGCCATATGATCTCCATTAGACCAATATAAACGGATGCGTGATCATAATAAAGGCAGTAATAGTAAGTTTTAACATTAAACATACTGCGAAATTTCAATTAAGTTTCCATCAGGGTCCCTGATGTAGATAGACATTATCTCGCCTGTGGCTCCAGTTCTCTCAACCGGGCCTTCAACAATGGGAATGCCTGCCTGTAAGATCTCAGACACAACATCATTTATCGATGTCGATGTAATAAAACATAAATCGGCAGATCCCGGCGTTGGTCTACTCGCTTTTGGTTCGAACTCCATTTCTTGCTGATGGAGGTTAATTTTTTGCGCTCCAAATATTAACGCTTTTCTGTTTTGCTTAAATGTTACCGCAGAAAAACCAAGTACCTCTTCGTAGAATCTTATTGTGGTTGATATATCAGATACCGTTAATACAAGGTGATCAATTCTGTCAATTATCATTTGAATAGACTCATGATGTTTATATTTTGGGGATGCTACATTAAAAAATAGCATTAACCTACTTTTAAATCAGATGCATTTTTTTTGCATCTACTCTAAGTTGCTGCCGAAAATTGGGATGCGCCAATTCAATGATCCTGAGCGCACGCTCGGTTGAAGAGAGCCCCTTCAGGTTTACGGAGCCAAATTCAGTGACTATCCAGTGCGTATCCGTTCGTGGGGTTGTTACAGGCCCCTCAAGGCGGGGAACAATACGAGAAATCGTATCATTCGCGGCCGTTGAGCGTGTCGTAATAATGGAACGACCTCCTTTAGATGCATATGCGCCTCTGACAAAATCCAATTGCCCTCCTGAAGCGCTGTACTGGTGTCCAAGCAAATGTTCAGAGTTACAGGCACCAGTGAGATCGATTTGTAAGGTAGCGTTAATGGAGACAACATTCTCATTTTGCGCAATGATCCCCGGATCGTTAACATAATCGACAGGCCGACTAAAAAAAGAGGGGTTGTCGTTGAGATAGTCATACATATCCTTTTGTCCCATAGCAAAAGTAAATACAGACATTCCCCGGTCGATATTTTTACGCTGGTTGGTAACGACGCCTTGTTGAATCAAACTAACCAACCCCGGATTCAGCGCCTCTGTATGGACCCCCAGATCATTATGTTCCTTGAGCGCATTACAGATGAGCTCCGGTAATGCGCCGATCCCCATCTGGAGACAAGCGCCATCTGGCACAAGAGAGGCGATAATCTGACTGATAGCAATATCTTCAGCTACGGCAGTACGTATTGGTAATTCAATTAAAGGGACATGGTTTTCAACAATGGCGTCAATTTCTGAAATATGGATTGCAGCACCTTCTCCATGAACGCGCGGCATATATTTGTTAACTTCGACAATAAGCTTTTTAGCTGTCCTCGCAATCCGGGTGGAATAATCGTTTCCAGTTCCAAAATTAAAATAACCATACTTATCCATAGGGGACACGGTGTGAATAAAAGTATCAATACCAATATCATCAGCCAGTAATCGCGTCGCCTGATGAAAATTTGAAGGAACATAGTTAACTATTTTTCGCCCGGAACTCTCAATCCCCTGACGTATTAAAGCCCGTTCAATACCGGTAATAAACATACTGTAGAGATGAATATAGTCACTTAGCTCATAACGGAAAATAGTGTTCCCGGCAATGCTGGCTGTTTCATAACAGTAAACCCGCAGATCGTTGATTTCTCCCCTTTTCGCTCGCTTTGCCAGCGCATTCAGCAAAGCTGGAGGCTCTGCTGCAAACATTCCCATAGAGAGGTGACTGCCGGAGGTAATTAAAGTAACCGCCTCGTCAGGCGTCACGCATTTTTCGGCATACGCTGCATTAACATTCATCATGACTCTAAACCTCAGGGCGATTTCTCAATAAGCGGCGTCTTCTTCAGGCGAACATCCACAGCAATAAACTAACATTGTTCGTTCGAAGCGCATGACCTCTACACCATTCTGGTTAATACCACATGTCCGAACGGTAACGATGCCTTGTCCCGGGCGACTATTTGACAGGCGTTTGCTAAGTACAGTGCTTTCAGCATAAAGTGTATCCCCTGCGAAAACCGGGTGGACGGCTTGTACCTTATCCCAGCCAAGATTGGCCACGACCCTGGCGCTGACAGTACGCACGCTCATACCGGTTAAAAGCGCCAGAGTGAACGTTGAATCAACCAGTAACTTTTTCCATTCCGTTTTGCTGGCGTAAGCCGAATCGAAATGGACCGGCTGCACATTGAGAGTGAGCAGGGTAAACCACACATTATCGGCGTCCAGAACCGTCCGGCCGGGACGATGTTCAAAAACATCACCGGGATAAAAATCCTCCCAGTAAAGACCCGAAATTTCTCGGTAGCGCCCCTCGCTAATGGTTTTATAAGCGGGTAATAACGTGTTCATAATCAATTCCTCTGTTATAAAATCAGGAAAAGATCCCTGCCCGGGCGAGTAATCTCCGGGCCTGACGGGCAACGGCTGCATCTATCATCATGCCGCTAACGATCCCGACGCCTTTGGCATTCTCTGTCAGTACTGCACGAGCATGATTAATTTCTGCCGTTGTAGGAGTAAATGCGGTGTTGATTACACTAATCTGAGCGGGGTGAATAGCCGATTTTGCAGAAAAACCAAAACTGAGCGCCTGCAGCGTTTCCTCTTTCAGACCTGAAAAATCGCCTATATCAAAGAAGGGAGCATCTATTGCAAGAAGCCCTTTCATAGCGCAGGCAGCCACTATTCTGGCCCGCGCCAGCGCAAGAGGCTCCCAGGCGGGTGTGGCGCCAATGTCAGCCGCCATATCTGCGGCGCCAAACATCAACCCGCAGAGTCTGGGGGTGGCGTCCACAATAGACTCTACGGCATTAAGCCCGACAACTGACTCAATAATGCCAATAAGGCGAGTATCAGAACCAGCCATCATGATAAGACTATCCACGATTTGCAGGTGCGCGGCTGACTCTGTTTTCGGAAGAATAATGTAATCAGGAAAAAAACGGCATTCCAGTAACATATGCAGGTCTTCAATGCCAGCATGAGTATTCATTCCATTAATTCTTAATGCTATTTTCAGCGATGAGTTTGGTCGGGATGAAAGGAACTGCATCGCAATTTTCCGGGCCTGCGCCTTGTCATTCGGGGTGACGGAATCTTCAAGATCGATAATAGAAATGTCCGCCGCACTTTCAACTGCTTTTATGAAACGTTCTGGTTGAATTGCTGGAGTAAAAAGCCAGCTACGTGTCGGTGTATGAGAAATATCGGGCATATTGCACCTCCTGTTAACCTCACTATGCGCTCGCCGGTTTCATTCTTCCAATATATGATGGTGCCATTCTTAATTGCTTTTGGAGATGAGGATGGAACTGCGCCATATTCGCTATTTTCTCGCCGTCGCTGAAGAGCGGCATTTCACGCGGGCTGCGACAAAATTAGGCATAGGTCAGCCGCCGCTAAGCCAACAGATTAAGGATCTGGAAAGAGAGCTGGGAGCGCAGCTATTCCGGAGAGTGCCTCATGGCGCGGAATTAACCGAGGCTGGAAAAGCATTTTATGATGTTGTTAAAGGGATGCCTGCTACCGCGACAAGAGCCGTGCTGGCGGCGCAGCGTGTTGCCAGGGGGGAGTCGGGCGTGTTAAGGGTGGGTTTTACTGCCTCTGCGGCATTTAACAGTGTGGTGCCCGGCGCAATCCGTACTTTCAAGCGGGCTTATCCTGACGTTCGTTTGCAGCTTGAGGAAGGAAATACAACCCAACTGGCTGATGAATTGAATGAAGGATCGCTGGATGTTGCCTTTCTGAGACCCGGTTTTACAGGCAATGAACGGTTCCAGCTTAGGTTACTGTCTGAAGAGCCGATGGTTATTGTGCTGGCAGAAACGCATCCTGCTGCGGCGTGTAAACAGATTGCACTCTCGACTCTCAAAGATGAGTTTTTTTTACTCTTCCCACGTGAAATCGGCCTGTCGCTTTATGACGCAGTGATCGAGGCCTGCGGTAAAGCGGGCTTTGAACCGAAAATTGGTCAACTCGTGCCGCAAATTTCGTCAGTCATTAACCTTGTGTCGGCAGAGATGGGTGTGTCGATGGTTCCAGATTCAATGAGACAGGTTAATGTCAAGGGAGTAGTATACCGCCCCGTTGCAGACCAGATGCCCGTCGCAAAGCTGGCTCTGGCATACCGGCGCGGCGATACATCGCCAACGCTGAGAAACTTCATCCTGAAAGTCACTGGCTGAATGCGGTTATGTGAGCGTTGAATAATCATTTGAAACGTAACCAATAATTATTGGTCCGATTTTGTGTCTAAAGGAATCGCTAACGGAGCAGGAACTGGCTGCAATGTCTGTGGATCGACAGCCAGATAACGCCCGGTTTTACTGTCGATACCCACATAATCGATAAGCTTGCCTTTGGCATAAAGCACCATTGTCTGTTTTGCAAATGCCTCATATGCACTGCTCAGTATTTTCACTTTATCCACATAATCTGCTGCGAGATTATGCGTTTCCAGGGGGTCACGTTGCAGGTTGAATAATTCCCATGGCGCATTACCCGCCTGTGGGAATACCGTGACAAGACGACGCAATTTCCATTCCCCATCTATCCAGGCCGCCTGATTATGGAGTTCAACACCATATTGTGTGCGAGGCGCGTGCAGACTTTCACCGGTCAGATAGCGTTTAAAACTCACGCCGATCATTGGCAGTGTCTGTCTTTCAGATAATGATTTACTGGCATCAATACCTGCAAATTCATAGAGCGTGGGCGCGACATCATACGCCGCCATTGTGGCGTTATCTATGGCGCCATTATGGATGATACCAGGACCGGAAATCATAAAACTGGTATTAATTCCCCCCTGACCGCTGGTCGTTTTGTGATAGCGACCATAAGGCGCATTGCTGACATCAGCCCAGTGGGGACCATAAGAGATAAATGAATTTTTACGACCAATATTTTCGTAACGATTATCGAATTGCTTCCAAAAATCCGGTTCAGATTCATAGTGAAAGCCCTCTGCCGGATTCACCCCATTATCACTTAAGAAGACCAGAATCGTGTTTTTATCGCGCCCGGTCTTTTTTAACGTCTCAATAACGGTACCAATCTGTGCATCCATATTGGCGATCATAGCAGCGTAAACCTGCATCACCTTCGCCGTATATTTCTGCTGTTCCGGGGTCATCGCCTGCCATTCTTTATCAAGTTCCAGTCCTGGCAGAGGTATGTCATCACGCAGGAAACCCAGTTTCTTCAAACGAGCAATACGCTGACGATAGACGTCTGCATAGCCCTGTTCATACTGACTTTTAAAACGACTAATCCATTCATCCGGCGCCTGCAGAGGATCATGTGGCGCAGTAAAGGCCAACCACGCGAAGATAGGTTGTTCCCGTGGCGTCTCGCTGATCCAGCGATTAATCTGGCTGGCATAGGCTTCGCTGGAGTAAAAACTGGAGGGCAGTGAAATGCGCTGATTGTCACGGGTATAATAGGTATGAAATATCTCCACGGTTCCCAGCGGCACGGCATCATCAAAGTGACTGGCGCCTCCCCCCATCAAGGCGAAAGAATGACGAAAGCCCCGATCTTTTGGCGTCGAGCCTGGCGTAAAACCAAGATGCCATTTACCCGCCATCAGCGTATTGTAACCAGCATCTTTAAAGCGTTCAGCCATGGTCGTCACCCGATCAGTCAGGCGCAATTCATAGCCTTCCTTACCTATGGTATTTTCATACCACCACATACCGCCTATACCCGCTTGCTGACTGGTGTTCCCGGTTAATAGCATCGCACGGGCGGGAGCAGACATGGGAGACGTGTAATATTGACTCATCCGCACGCCGTTCTCAGCCATCGCCTGCAAATTAGGCGTTGGGATTTCCCCACCGAAGGGAGTGATATCAGAATATCCCATATCATCAGCGATAATCACGATAATATCAGGACGTTCGTTTTGCGTACTGTGCGCCGTACCGGAGAAGATAATGCTGAGTGTGGCAAGTGTTACTTGTTTTTTCACGGCTTATTCCCCATTTCAGACTACGGATGTTGTACAAGAGCGGCGAGCAAATGCAGCAAGAGGGACCATCAGCCCGAAAATCTACCCATAACGTCAGCACACCAGGCTTTCAGTCCATTCAGATTCCGGGGCCAGGCGCGTAGCGGAGCCAGAATCTCCGTGAAAAAAGAGTAATAGCCGCTACAAAGTCGGTTGTAGCCGGCACTGTTGATATGTGCGGGGCAGCCTCCCTGGCAGACTATTTTCACAGAACACCGTTGACACTCCCGGCGCTGGCTTTTCTTAATACCAAAGGGAAGCCGGGTTGCGGAATCTACGGCTGGCGCTAACGTATTATTAGCAAGCTGTCCCAGGTAATGCTGGCTATTAATCAGATGATCGCAGGCATAGAGTTTGCCGTCCGGCTCCATGACCAGATTCGTGCCGCAGCGGGCGGAGTGGACACAGGTGGCGCTGATATGCGTAAAATATTGTGCCCATGCCTGTTCAATGTTGATCACAAAAACCCGTCCCATATCGCCGCGTTTGCGCCATTGACGCCAGATATCAATCATGAAACGTCCCCAGTTATCCGCACTCAATTGGTAACGTTGCTGTAGGGCGTTGCCTTCGTTCATCAGTGGCTGAAATTGCAGATAACGAGCGCCAAGGCTAACAACATGATCGTAGATGGCTGCCGCATGGCGAGCCATGTCATCATGCACGACAATCAGTACGTTAAAATCGACTCGATAGTGTTGTAACAATGTGATTCCCCGCAACACCGCCGGATAACTGGACTCGCCGCGTTTGCCCGGACGATGGTAATTTTGCAAGTCTTCACTGCCCTCAAGACTGATGCCAATAGTAAAATTATTGTCGCGAAACAGACGACACCAGGCATCGTTTAACAACGTCGCGTTCGTTTGCAGACTATTACTGATCGTCACGCCGTCAGGCGCATATCGTTGTTGAAGCGCTATTACCTTTTTATAAAAACCGATTCCGGCTAAAAGCGGTTCACCGCCTTGCCAGACAAAATTAATTTCACGCGCACTGGCAGGTTGCGCCGCAATATAGCGACAAATAAAAACCTCCAGCGTTGATTCATTCATTTTTTCTACGGGCGTTTCGCCCTGTGGGTAATAACAATAGCGGCAGGCCAGATTACACGCAGGGCCTATGGGTTTTGCCAGAATATGAAAGGGTATCTGCGCGCGATATTCAGTCATTACGGGGATTTGTTGTTGCCGTAATGTGTTGAGATTCAACATTATTCTGTCCTGTAATTATCATTTCTGATGCGGAGACATGACTCACATTTCGCAATAGCGTTCGTCTGGCGCTGCGGGCAGAATGCCGAAAGCAAGCTTTATCTATTGATACGCCGGTTTTCTGCATAGCGCATGACGCTATTGAAACGTTATTTAGCAAATCCTGTCTGAACCAGAAATTAAGTCTCTGTTAACCTGCGCTATTACAGAAAATCATAGAACAGGCGTCTCAAAAGAATATCGTCCTGAAGGACGAGAACCCACGGCATTTTCAGGAGATGAGTCAACCGCGACAGAAAAAAATTATATTAATAATTTTTAATTATTTTTTAGAAATCCAGACAAGATTCAAATTAAAAACATTTATTTTCAATCGGTTATAAAAAATATCGCAACACACGTCACATTATTAACATGTGAATGATTGTGTTAACTGAATGTAAATTGTATGTTTCAACATACCACTATTTTACTGCGTCCCGGCGCGCTCATCCGGATGGAAGGAGATAACATGTCAGCCTTATCAACTACTGGCCATAATGACGGGATCACTCTCCATTGTTTACAGAGCATTGCGCAACTCATTCCTCTGTCGTCGGCGGTTTTTTATCGTGTTAATGCTTATTTAAAGCCGGAAGCCTATGTTTTACATAACATTTCCAATAGCACACACCAACAATATCTGGAGCATTTTCAACCATTAGACCCGCTATCGCCTTCCCGGTTCGGCCAACAGGTTGTTACCGTAGCGACGATGACGCCCGGTATCTGTGCCCGTCATCGCCATTATTATCATGAATTTATGCTACCTAATCATGTGTGCGACATGATTGAGATCTTTATTCGTCGGGGCCATCGTATTATCGCGGGCATTTCATTAATGCGCGATATACCTTTTTCCAGCGAAGAGCGTTTACGAGCCCAGGCAGTACAACCATTACTGGGACTGGCAATTCATGATTCTCTTCAGGAAGACAACAATCTGGCGTCAATATTGACCGCCAAAGAGCGTGAAATTGTGGGAATGGTCTGCGAAGG
The DNA here is from genome assembly GCF_046558195.1 of Salmonella sp. 5800. NCBI lineage: Bacteria > Pseudomonadati > Pseudomonadota > Gammaproteobacteria > Enterobacterales > Enterobacteriaceae > Salmonella > Salmonella sp. 5800. The sequence continues at coordinate 132,482 of NZ_JBGDOX010000003.1, forward strand.
GGCCAGCAACAAATTGATTGCCCGTCAGTTGAATATTTCTCTCTCAACAGTGAAAACGCATTTACGTAATATTTTTGCTAAAACTGAAGTGATAAATCGCACGGAACTGGTTTCCCGAACCAGAATGTCCTCGGTACAACATTCACAGCATATGTGAAAGCGTTCTTTTTCACCCGCGTCAATTGCGGGTCTTTTCCCCATTGTCATATATGCCTAAATTAATACCACTCTCTGAGCTGATGCCGCAATAAAATGTCATATTATCTGGCGTCGGTATCCTGTTGCAGCCATTGATTCATGGCCTGATTGATCATATTTATCACACTAAGCAGAAGAACACGCTGGTGCCGCTCAAGCCGCAGATAACGGCGCAGCGGCGGCATTTTACAAACCACTTCGCTAGCAGCCCATAGCTCAATGCTGCAATACCATTCCTTATGATGTAAAACCAGAGTAAACCGACGATAATCCAGTTCACTCAGAGCCTGTTGTAAATTGGGGAAACGATTAAGATAGCTAATCAGCCCGGCGGTACTTTTACTGCCAGTAAAAATGACGGGATAACGTTTCAGCCATCCGGGCTGATGAGCGCGAATTTTACCCTGCAAAGGATAATTGATTGTGCCTTTCACCCTGAATTCACAACTGTGAATACTGGCCATGAATAACCGTTTTTGCTGAACATGGCAGATAACCTGGGTAAATGCATTCAGATGCAGCACGGCGCTATGTTCGGTCAATTTTTCACAACGCCAGCCGCTCAAATCACGTAACACCATGTTCATTAATGTGCTCTTAAACCAGGGGACGGAGGACATCTGGCGTCATCTCTTCATTGTTTCGCTTTTCATAATTGCCCATCGCCCGTTCCACGACCTCTTCTACCGGAAGCGGGAGGAAAGGATTAACCCGTTGCACACATAATGTCCAGAATAAGGCATAGGCGGCAGTCAATCCAAGCATAATACCGAATGGTATAAGTACATCCCGACTGTTCATTCCTGGAGGCGCGATATTAATAATGGCGATAATAATACCCACGCTCGAAATAATCTGAGGTAAGGGAAACCAGGGGGCCCGGTAAGCGCGTGGTAAATCGGGGCGCCGAATACGTAAGATAACGACCGATAACGTTACCAGCAGATAAGCGACTCCCCAGGCGCAGACCGCAGCGAGGATCAGCGGAACAATGTGGTCGATATCACCGTTCAGATACCAGGCATGTAAACAGGGAATCGCAACACCGAATGCGATGGCGATGACCGGTGTTTTAAAGCGGGGGTGCAACCAGGTCAGAAACCGCGGCAAAGCGCCGTCCAGCGCCATGCCGTATATAATACGCGGTACTGCCGCCATCAGCGTATTAATCGTCGCACATCCCGCTAACAACAACCCCACGCCCAGCCAGTATTGCCCGACATGTCCCATGACACGATTGGCAAAGGCGGGAATAGCCATCGGCGTATCCAGTAAAAAGATATGGTTTGCCGCATCGACAACCACATTATTTACCTGCCGGTTAATCGCAGCACCATAGAGGAACATACAACCTGCCACCGCTAAAAGGCCAAGCGCCATCGCTCTGGGGATCGTACGATGCGCTTTTTTAATTTCCGGCGCCATTGGCGTGACCAGTTCACAACCGACGAACATAAACATCGCCATGCCAATATAACCAAACAGACCAGAAAGATTACTGACATCAAGCGGTGCACCAAACCACCCGGAATGATGAGTGACCGGGGATAATAGGATCCCGCATAAACCGAAGATGGTCAGGGTAGTCCACATACCGAAAGTAAGAAATACTTCCACCTTGCCAAATACTTCAACACCAATGGCATTCAGTAACCCGAAAACCACTACCATGCCGACGCCAACCATCCAGGTATTGTGCTGCATGGCCACGTGTTCGCTAACGGACTCAAAGTTCACCAGCGCCATGACGCCAGCGAGAATGGTTTCTGCCGTGCCGGCAAAAATGTGTACGATCAGGTAAGCGCAAAGCGCACCGGTGATAGCGAAAAAACGCCCCATCCCGCAGGAGATATAGTCGTAGACGGAGCCAGTCGTGGGAATGAGCGTTGCCGCTTCGGCAAAGGTGGTAATCTGCGCTTGCATCATAATAAATGCCAGTAATACCGCAAGGGCAAAGGTATCTCCCCCTGAGCCAAAACCACTGGTCACGGTCAGGATCACCGGGCTTGCCATAATCAGCCCGACGGAGCTGGCAAGCGTCGTGGGGAAACCAATAACGCCACGTTCAAGATGGCTGGCAAGTCTGTTTTTAAACATGGTCAACCTCTTCACTATTATTACAACAATAAATTACCGCTCCGGAATAACGCTTATTTATGGCAGGCACCGTATCTAACAGGTATCGTCCTGAAGAGGGATAACGGTAAATAACGTTGTGACGCCGTCCCCGCATGCGCTAATAGCAAGTGGGGAGCGCGTTATTCTCCCCAGTGATGCCAACGCTACTGACGAACAATTAAAGGATTCAACCCTGTTTGTGGCTTTCAACGTTTGCCAGATAATGTTTTACAAAACGGGGCGTTAAAACTTTCCATGCCACTTCGGTTCCCTGTTCAACAAACCAACTATCGCCCGGTGAAAAACGTATCGGTTCCTGACCAGCGACAGTGAGTTCCACTTCCCCTTCCAGCACGGTTGCGTGCTCGGTAAAGGGATAAATCATCGTGAAACCGCCGCGGGTCGATGAAAACAGTCCACAGGTAAATACATCCTCAGGTTTACCGTAAATCATCGCAACGGCGACCTGGGGATCGCCTTCTGTTGGCAACGCCCCTAACAGGCTGACACTCCCGACTGGCTGTAATTCAGGAACAGGTTGATTGAGTTTAAAAGCGTGCATTAATGTTCTCCTGGTTAATTCCGGCCTTTCCAGAAACCGGCTGTTTGATGTATCAGTTTTCCCGCACTGACCAGCAATAGACGTAGACTGTCGCGACCATAAATTGTCGCGTGGGGAATGCTACTCATCAGACGATACCGCTCGGAACCGCCATTTATTCCTTCGGCCAGGATTTTGCATACAATATGGGAAGGCGTGACGCCAAATCCGGAATAACCCTGAACATAAAAAACATTATTGTGTTCACGAAGCGTGCCAATCTGCGGAAACAGATTCGCGCTACAGGCCATCGGTCCGCCCCAGGCAAAATCGATTTTAACGTCTTTCAAATAAGGGAAGACCTCCGTCAACAGAGTGCGGTTCCAGGCAGCAAAATCGTGCGGGGTATATTCAAGAAACCTTGTGGCGCTGCCAAACAGCAGACGGTTTTCTTTTGTGAGACGGTAGTAATTTATCACCGGGCGGATATCACTAAAAGCCCCGCGCAAGGGACTGATCCGCTCAACAAGCTCGCTGGAGAGAGGTTCTGTAGAGACCTGATAAGAATAAGTAACCAGCGTTTTCTTATAAATTTCTGGTTCCAGATTATTGAGAAAGCTATCACAGGCCCACAGCAATTTGGCCGCTTTTACGCTGCCCATCGCAGTACGTACCCGCACAGTTTTACCGTAACTGACCTCAACCACAGGTGAATATTCGAATATCTTCACCCCCAGCGAATTCGCAGCCTGAGCGGAGCCCAGCAATAAATTCAGCGAGTGGACATGCCCTCCCCCCATATGCTTGAGAACACCGCAGTAGACGTCGGAACCGATAACCTGCTGCACGTCTTTACCGGTATAGAGTTCAATATCGTCTTCCGGCGTAGCGGCTTTGAATTCTTTTTCCCATTGTTGCAGCGTTTTTAACTGCCGCTGGTTGTAGGCCAGATAACCATATCCGGGGACAAAATCAGCATCAATATGGTATTTACGAATTCGCTCCCGAATAATACCCGCGCCGAGGTTCGAGATTTTAAACAGCGTCTCCATTCCCGCTGCGCCTACATATTTTTTAACGACTTCGATGTCGTGACCTATACCGGCCATCACCTGACCGCCGTTTCGTCCGGTGCCGCCATACCCAAGATGACGGGCTTCCAGAACGACAACATTAGTGATCCCCTGCTCCGCCAGTTCCAGCGCGGTATTGATGCCTGAAAAGCCACCGCCAATGATCACCACATCGGCATCAATATCCTCTTGCAGAGCAGGAAAATGCAACGGGTATTTTTTCGTCGCGCTGTAGTAATTCAACGCATCGATTTTTGTATTCATCGCGTTACCTTGTCATCACGCTTGACTAAGACCGCTATCACAGCACGGTAACGTTTTACAAAATATCGTCCGGAAGAATGACGTTCTTTGGAACGATATTCAGTTCCGAAAAAGTATGTTGGGATGGAAAAACGTACATTCCTGACCTACAGGCACTTCTGATGAGCGATGTGACATTACTTGCCGAAGTAACGACTTTTTTACGCCAACGACACGGACAATTTATTGCAGGTGAACGTCAGGCCGGAAACGGCACGAACTTTTCGGTCACTAATCCAGCCACCGGCAAAATCATCGCCGACGTTGTGTCGGCAACCCCTGCGCAGGCAGAAGAGGCCATGCAGAGCGCCAGACGGGCGTTTGATGTCTGGCGTAAAATGCCAACGTTACAACGCGGCGCATTACTGCTGAAACTGGCTGATACTCTTGCCGCTCATCGTGAAGAGTTAGCTCAACTGGAAAGCGTCTGTTCAGGTAAAACGATTATGCTGTCGCGCGGTCTTGAACTCGATCAGTCAGTGGCCTTCCTGCGTTACTTTGCCGGTTGGGCAGGAAAAATAACCGGTGAAACGCTGAATGTCTCCCTGCCATCAATGGGAGAAGAGAGATACACAGCGTTTACCCAACGCCAACCCATTGGCGTGGTCGTCGGTATTGTGCCGTGGAATTTCTCAATTATGATTGCTATCTGGAAACTGGCCGCAGCGCTGGTATGTGGCTGCACCATCGTCATTAAACCAAGTGAATATACCCCGCTGACACTGCTGCGAGTTGCTGAACTGGCTAAAGAGGCAGGTTTCCCTGATGGCGTAATTAACGTGGTAAACGGTGCTGGCGGTGAGATAGCGCAACAGCTGATCGCGCATCCAGATTGCGCCAAAGTGAGTTTCACCGGGTCAGTTGCGACAGGTGAGAAAGTCCGGCGTTCGGCAACATCGTCAGGAAAACGCGTTACCCTCGAACTGGGAGGGAAAAATGCGGCGCTGTTTCTCAATGATCTCACGGCACAAGCCATGGTCAACGGTATTCTTGAAGCCGGTTATCTGAATCAAGGACAGATTTGTGCTGCCGCAGAGCGTTTTTATCTGCCCCAGGAAAAACTGGATACGGTCATGGCGCTCCTCAGGCAACGGTTATCGGAGATCGTGCCCGGCTCCCCTTTAGATGAAAAAACGGTGATGGGCCCGCTGGCGAATCAGGTTCAGCTTGAAAAAGTGCTGCATCTGATTCAACGCGCACGGGAAGAAGGGGATACTATTGTTTACGGCGGTGAAACTTTACCCGGCGAAGGGTACTTTTTACAGCCGACGGCGGTAAAAGTGCGTAGTAAAAACAGTACGCTGATGCACGAGGAGACCTTTGGCCCTGTCTGTAGCTTTATCGGTTATCAGAATGAAAAAGAGGCGCTTTCGCATATCAACGCTTCGCCATTCGGCCTTGCTGCAAGTGTGTGGTCGGAAAATATGTCTAAGGCATTACGCTACGCTGAAGATATTGATGCTGGCATGGTGTGGGTCAATATGCATACCTTCCTCGATCCCGCGGTACCCTTTGGAGGGATGAAAGGATCGGGCATTGGTCGTGAATTTGGCAGCGCGTTTATTGATGACTATACCGAACTTAAATCGGTCATGGTCCGTTATTAACCATCCTGAAAATGATGCAGGCAGATCAACCATACCGAAAGGTGGACTGTCTGCCTGATTATCAGGTTCGTTCGCTGCGTTTTATTGCTTGTGGGTAATGTTAAACGCCCGGCCCGGCGTTCCTTCCTGCATTACTAGCGCCATCTACCGTTAGAGTAGGCTATCTCCAGTCTTAACGGTTCAGACTCATCCTGTAACATCGCTTCCAAAGACAACGCCAGCGTCTGATGATAGGCATCTTTTACACTGACTTTCAGCATGTTGATGCTCGGTTCATAACGTAAAATAGCAGCGCGAAGCTCACGGCAAAACCAGTTGAGAACCCGTTTGTCACCCACATTCACCTCGTGCCATTCCGGCATACCCCGAGTGAGCAGCGGCGGTAATGTCTCGCCACCTGGCACGGCGCAAGAGTTGAATAAACACATTAATTTGCGGCGTACCAATTCATGTGGGCTTATCCCCTCAACCAAGAGCCTGTCGAATAGCGCGACCGGAATGGTTGGCGTCATCATCATTTCCCTATCTGGTCCATCGCCAGATCCCATACTGACGTTCTGGACTCCTGTTGAGCGCCGTCTGATTTCTCGGCAGTGATTTGCCATTTGATTTTCGTGAAGTTCAGCGACATCGTTTCCACCGGCTTACCGCCGGCGCCGCCGCTAACACTGAGTTGTGATATCAGCACGTTTGTCAGGGTATAAACGATAAGCGACCGCATTTTGCCGCCGTCATTGTGGCACAACGTCAGCACCGCGGTTCTAATTAGCCTCCCGCTACAGCAGTACTCATTGAGCACAGGCGTGGCGAGGTCGACAAATTTGGTGAGCGACATTTCACCAACATGCGCGCGCCCGGAGGTCCGCTCCGTGAGGCTAACATCGTTATTTACCTGCATTGCCACATTGTGGCTATAAGACATGATCTCTATCTGATCTTCAAAGCCTTCAACCTGGCTTTCGCCTTTGATATTGTCGAGCTTTAAAAAAATCGCATCCATGATTTATCTCCTTGTTGATCAAGTGGCAGTTCAGCAGCCAGACGAATATCGGCGGCCAACGCTTGTGACTCTTATTAAAAGCGCAACGACCAAAAAACACAGCGTGAAAAGCGCCAGGTTTGCAGGGATTTTGCCAACGTTTACCCACGTCTGATGAACGTTATTCCGCTGGTTGCAATGCAATAGAAGGTTTTGGCCCACTGTGGCCAAATACAATTGAGGTTATACTGAACGCTCTCTGCCATATTCAATCCCTTTTATCGCAAAGTATCCCTGGTGCCGGTATCACAGCGTCGTTATTCAAAAATTGACATTTCAGAATAATAATCAGCTATATATAAAAAACACATCAAAAAGCAAATATCAACTTAATTTTTACTTATTTAATAAAAAAATCCAAATTGATTTACATCAATTAACACATACAAAAACATTAAAAATCAAAGCGTTAAATAAAAATTAATCACTATGGAAATTTTATTTTTCTTAATACTCACATTATAAATACTATTTGCTTATTTTCCTGTGAACACTAAAAAATGATTTAAATCAAAAAACAAACTATTCTCGTTGATTAACGTTTTGACCGAAATAAAAAAGATTTTATACGTCCCGGGATAGTCTCCCTTTCTGATGGACAATATGCATTAACAAGCGGGCAAACAGGTAACTTCTGCCCGGGTAATCCGTTACCCGACTGATATTAACATTGTCATGAGGTGATATCATTTGCCCGGCCAGCCATAATCATCCGGAACCGGCGCTACGCCACGAACATCAGGACGGAGCATTTTTTGTCGATCCTCTTCGTCATCCACCCAGACACTGGCTATCTCTTCACAGGTTGCAAACCATACGCCATCATGCCCTTTAATATGTTCAATCAAGCGTGACAACATCATCATATGATGCCCATGACCGATTATCTGCGGATGAAGGGCCATCGCATATAAACCGTTTTCCTGATGGTTATAAGCATAGGTAAAAATATCCTTCCAGCGTCGCAGAACACCGTCAGTATCGCTCATCCCCTCCTGGTTGCCGGTATACGCCAGTGCGGGAAAATCATCCAGATACCAGCTAACAGGAATTTCCAGAATCGCGCTGGCCGGGCCTGCGATATTTCCCGTCTCCCAATTCACCTGCCAACGTTGAGGATGGTAAGGCACAAGATCTCTCGCCATCAGGCTACTGTCATAGAGAAAACCGGCTTCCTCCAGAAGATCCAGCGTATTCTCGCTATAATCCCAATAGGGAGAACGGTATCCCACAGGACGTATGCCGAAATGTCTTTTATAACAGGCGAACGCCAGATCCATTAGTCGGCGCTCTGTATCACGATTCACCAGCGTCGGGTTTTCATGATAGTAGCCATGGTGAGCGATTTCATGCCCGGCATCAAAAATCGCTTTACTGATTTCCGGGAAGGTGTCTACAGTGTGTCCGGGAATAAAAAAGGTGGTTTTGATATTATTTTCTTTGAACAATTTCAGAAGCCTTGGTACGCCAACTTGTGCACCAAACTCTCCTCGTGACATAAAGGATGGCGACGGTCGATTAAATCCGCCCAGCCATAAAGACTGAGCATCTACATCGACACCAAGATTGACCGCAATCCTTTTACCCTCAGGTAATTTTAAATATCCCATAACGACCTCCAGCTAATACATAGAAGGGACACATTCTGTTATTTAATGTGTGATGGCCAGATATTATATATGCCTGCTTTTCTGCGTCTGTCCTTGAACGTTGTTGCTGCCCCACCAAGTCTATTTTCATATAGAACATCGAGGTTAATTTCTCCTGAAATGACATCCTCTTGATTGACGTGCGCCTCTGCGATAATACCTTGTGGATTTTTCCACACGACATCACAGGGGCTTAAAATTGAACTTCGGGCCCAGCAGCCTGGCAGTGGCCCGCCCGGGTTTCCGCCCAGGCAACAGTGAACAAGATAAATTTGATTTTCAATACAACGTGCGTGGCAACAATGCCTGACTCGCCAAAATCCCTGTTCAGTAAACGTAGCGGAAGGCGTTAAAATTAACTCTGCACCCTGTTCCGCCAGCGTCGCAGCACACTCCGGTATTTCTGCTTCATAACAAATATTAAAACCCACCTTAGCAAATGGCAGTTGAAAAACAGCCATTTTATCGCCTTCCTGAGTATACCAACCCCGTTCAGCCGGGAAGATATGCGTCTTACTGTGAGCATAATGTTCGCCATCGGGTCCCCATATATGCGCAACATTCTCATAGCGATCTGCTCCAGTCTGCTCCAGATGAGAGCCAGCAATAATGAACTGTCCTCTTTCTTTCGCTTCCTGTTGAAAAAGCTGCTTATAGGCATCCGTAAACTGATCAATTAAAGTTAGGTGTGAAATGGGTCTTTCTTGCCATTTTTTCAATAGTGTAAATAGCTCAATGGTAAATAGCTCCGGGAAGATAACGACATCAGCCCCCTGACTTTTATTAAGAAGCACCCTTACCTTTGTTATGAAATCTTCAAAAGTGTTTATTTCAGTAACAATATACTGACAAGCTGAAACAGTAAAATTACGTGACATCGTGATATCCCCGGCATGAAATTTAAACTTAAATTAACGTATAGCGCATGGAGAATATTAGGGAGCGGACATTACGACATCAGGTTATTTTTTGTGAAGCTGCGCAAAATATATGGAGAAAAGAGTAGAAGCATTGAACCTTTATTTACATAAAGGGGACTTTATCGATGATCGCAGCGAGACAGAGAGTCGATAAAAATCCAGGCGAAAAACAATAACCCTTACCACAATATTATTTTCATCATCTAAAAATAATCAGGCAAACTAAATGATAACGCGCTGGTATAAAACCAACACGTATTTTTACCGATAAGGGTAATGAAGACGGCCACCCGAAGGTGGCCGTTAGAGGCCGGTAGCGCTTTCGCTTATCAGGCCTGTGAAACCGAGACAGCTTTAGCGGTGAGACGCCAGCGGCTGTTCCGTCATTGGCGGGTGGTGCTTTTCCGGATCTTTAATCAGTACCCACAGGATGATGGCGCCGATAATATCGAACAGACTGAGTGCAATGAAGAACGGGCCGTAACCGATAATAGCGACCAACGCCCCCATAAACAGGTTGAAGCTTAACTGTCCCATCCACGCCGCAGATCCTGCCAGACCGGCAACCGTCGCGACCTCATTTTTCTTGAACAGGTCAGCGCTCATGGTAATCACGACGGTAGACAGCGTCTGGTGCGCAAAACCGCCAATACTCATCAATGCAATGGCGACATACGGGTTAGTCGTAATGCTGACAAAACCGATCGAAATCATCAAAACAGCGCCGATGGTAAAGCTACAACGACGCGCATTGATCGTGGTCATGTGCATCTTTTCCATGAAGAACTTCGCCAGGAAACCGCCTGCAACGCAGCCAAAGTCCGCCGCCAGGAACGGCAACCAGGCAAACATGGCGATCTCTTTTAACGGCAGATGCATCACGTTAATCAGATACAGCGGCATCCAGAAACTCAGCGTTCCCCATGCCGGGTCAGCCAGAAAACGGGTAATCGCCAACGCCCAGAAGTTACGCTTTTTAACGATCTCTTTAACGGCCGGTTTTTTGTTATCGTCCTGGAGATAGCTTTCCTGGCCGTCTTCGATATAACGCAGCTCTTTGTGGGTGATCCACGGGTGTTTATTTGGCGAGTTATAAATCAGGAACCAGGTGATGGCGAACAGCACGCCGATCCCACCGGTAATCACAAACGCCATTTCAGTACCGATGCCGCTATCAGCAAAGGTCAGCATCGCCCAGACCACCAGCGGCGGCGCCAGCATCGCGCCAATCGAAGTACCGATATTAAACAGTCCCCCCGCAATACCGCGTTCTTTCGTCGGGAACCATTCGGCGCTGGCTTTAATCCCGGCAGGAATCGCTGACGCTTCGGTTAGCCCCATCAGACCACGCAGAAATGCCAGACTTATCCAGCCGCCGGCCAGCGCGTGCGCCATGTTGATCAGCGACCACAACAAGGCAAAGATAAAGAAGCCGATTTTCAGTCCGATGACATCCATCAAATAGCCGGTGATCGGCTGCGCAATGGTGTAACAAAGCTGGAAGGCGCTCACCACCCAGGAATATTGTTGCTCATCAAAATGGAGTTCTTTCATCATCGCTGGCGCCGCAACGCTAAGCGAGCTACGGGACAGGTAGTTTACGATGGTCCCTACGCAGACCAGGCCGATAATCCACCATCTTAATTTTGTCATCTTCATGATAAAGCCTCGTTAAAAAACATTAGCTCCGCGCCGTCTGACCTGTAGCGGGAAAACTGAAATCACAAAAATTGGTTGACCAATCAATATTTTCGCATCCGGACCGGTCAAAATCTGGCGGCAACTCCCGCCCTTAATATTCTTGAAATAAATACATCAACTCATTTCAAGTTGAATGGTGAATGCTTTTCACCCAGCAAAAATTGACACAGATCAAATAAATAAAATTGGCAGACCGTGAATGATGATATTTGTGATTTGGTTAGCCAATTTAGACAATAAGGTTGACATGAGAAAAATTTTGGTTGAATTTAGGGGGCAGAACGGGTTTACAAAGCACGTTTCGATGTTGGCTGGCAATGGGTCAACCACGAAGACGTTATCGCAAGAAGAGGAAACGAGATATGAAACAAACCTGGCGCTGGTACGGACCTAACGACCCGGTAACGCTGTCAGATGTACGCCAGGCTGGCGCAACCGGCGTGGTAACGGCGTTACACCATATCCCGAATGGAGAAATTTGGTCGGTAGACGAGATCCAGAAACGTAAAGCAATCGTTGAAGAGGCGGGTCTGGAGTGGTCTGTGGTAGAGAGCGTACCTATCCACGAAGACATCAAAACCCACACCGGTCAGTACGATTTATGGATCAAAAACTACCAGCAAACGCTGCGTAACCTGGCGCAATGCGGTATCTATACGGTTTGCTATAACTTTATGCCGGTGCTGGACTGGACACGTACGGATCTGGAATACGTATTGCCGGATGGTTCAAAAGCGTTGCGTTTTGACCAGATTGAATTCGCCGCGTTCGAACTGCACATCCTGAAGCGTCCGGGAGCAGAAGCCGACTATACGGCAGAAGAGATTGCTCAGGCAGAGCGGCGTTTCGCCACCATGAGCGAGGAAGACAAAGCACGTCTGACCCGCAACATTATTGCCGGTTTACCTGGCGCGGAAGAAGGCTATACGCTGGATCAGTTCCGTCAACACCTGGCGACGTATAAAGATATCGATAAAGCAAAACTGCGTGAACATTTTGCCTATTTCCTGAAAGCCATTATTCCGGTTGCCGACGAGGTTGGCGTGCGTATGGCCGTTCACCCTGACGATCCGCCGCGCCCTATTCTCGGCCTGCCGCGCATTGTCTCTACCATTGAAGACATGCAATGGATGGTGGAAACCGTTAATAGCATGGCGAACGGCTTCACCATGTGTACCGGATCTTACGGCGTGCGCGCCGACAACGATCTGGTTGATATGATCAAGCAATTTGGTCCGCGCATCTACTTTACGCATCTGCGTTCTACGCTGCGCGAAGAGAATCCGAAGACCTTCCACGAGGCCGCCCATTTGCACGGCGATGTGGATATGTATGAAGTCGTTAAAGCGATTGTGGAAGAAGAGCACCGTCGTAAAGCCGAAGGTAGCGACGATCTGATCCCAATGCGCCCGGACCACGGTCATCAGATGCTGGACGATCTGAAGAAGAAAACGAATCCGGGTTATTCCGCCATTGGCCGTCTGAAAGGGCTTGCGGAAGTCCGCGGCGTCGAACTGGCTATCCAGCGCGCTTTCTTTAGCAAATAACCTTCTTTCGCATGGCGCGACGCGTCATGCGATTTCCCCTACTCAATGCAATAGCAACATGCCTCGCCCCGGAGATCGTGGGCGAAGACGTCGAATGACAGGAGTTTGCAATGGAACAGAATATCGCCACCGCCCAGGTTTCCGTCGCCCGCCCAAACTGGGACAAATCACGTCTGGTATCCCGTATTGTGCATCTGGGCTGCGGGGCGTTTCACCGCGCGCACCAGGCGCTCTTTACCCATCATTTACTGGAAAAGAGCGACAGCGACTGGGGCATTTGTGAAGTGAACCTGATGCCGGGTAACGACGCGCGGCTGATCGCGAACCTGAAAGCGCAAAATCTGCTGTACACCGTTGCAGAACGCGGCGCAGAAAGCACCGAACTGAAAATTATTGGTTCAATGAAAGAAGCGTTGCACCCTGAATTCGACGGCCATGCAGGGATTCTGGCGGCAATGGCGCGCCCGGAAACCGCCATCGTCTCCTTAACCGTGACCGAAAAAGGCTACTGCACCGACCCCGCCAGCGGCGAGCTTGATGTCAATAACCCGCTGATCCAAAACGATCTTGCCCATCCACAGCAGCCTAAATCCGCCATTGGCTATATTGTCGAAGCGCTAAACATGCGCCGGGAGCAAGGACTGAAAGCTTTTACCGTGCTGTCGTGCGATAACGTACGCGAGAATGGTCACGTCGCGAAGGCTGCCGTCCTCGGCCTGGCAAAAGCTCGCGATGCCGCCCTCGCCGCATGGATTGCCGACAATGTGACCTTCCCCTGCACCATGGTTGACCGCATTGTTCCGGCAGCGACCGGAGAGACGCTACAGCTGGTTGCCGACCAGTTAGGGGTTTATGATCCTTGCGCTATCGCCTGCGAACCCTTCCGCCAGTGGGTCATCGAAGATAACTTTGTGAATGGTCGCCCGGACTGGGACACCGTCGGCGCGCAATTCGTTGCAGACGTCGTACCGTTTGAGATGATGAAGCTGCGTATGCTTAACGGCAGCCACTCTTTCCTCGCCTATCTGGGTTATCTCGGCGGGTATGACACTATCGCCGATACCATGACCAACCCGGCTTACCGTCGCGCGGCGCTGGCGCTGATGCTTGATGAACAAGCGCCGACGTTGTCAATGCCGGAAGGCACCGATCTGGAAGGGTATGCGAATTTGTTGATCGCGCGTTTCACTAACCCCTCGTTGAAACATCGCACCTGGCAGATCGCGATGGATGGCAGTCAGAAACTGCCGCAGCGTTTGTTGGACCCGGTACGTCTGCACTTGCAACAGGGCGATGACTATCGCCGCCTGACGCTGGGCGTCGCCGGATGGATGCGTTACGTCGGCGGTATCGATGAACAAGGTAAAACCATTGATGTCGTCGATCCGCTGCTCGCGCAGTATCAGGCGATTCATCAGCAATATCAGACGCCGGAAGAACGCGTTCGCGGGCTACTGGCCATCGAGTCTATCTTTGGCAGCGACCTGCCGAAGAACCACGAATTTGTGCAAGCCGTTACCGACGCTTACCAACAGCTATTGCAGAATGGCGCGAAAGCCACGGTAGAAGCGCTGGCTAAGTAAGGAGATAAATCATGGCTACGTTTATGACTGAAGATTTTCTACTTAAAAACGACATTGCCCGCACGCTGTACCATAAATACGCCGCGCCCATGCCGATTTATGACTTCCACTGCCATTTAAGTCCGCAGGAAATCGCCGACGATCGCCGTTTCGATAACCTCGGTCAGATCTGGCTGGAAGGTGACCACTATAAATGGCGAGCGCTACGAAGCGCAGGCGTGGATGAGTCGCTGATCACCGGCAAAGAGACCAGCGATTATGAAAAATATATGGCCTGGGCCAATACCGTACCAAAAACGCTGGGTAATCCGCTGTATCACTGGACGCACCTTGAACTACGCCGTCCATTTGGCATTACAGGTACGCTGTTCGGACCGGATACCGCAGAAAGTATCTGGACGCAGTGTAATGAGAAACTGGCGACGCCGGCTTTTTCCGCGCGCGGTATTATGCAGCAGATGAATGTGCGGATGGTCGGAACCACCGACGACCCGATAGATTCTCTGGAATATCACCGCCAGATAGCCGCCGACGACAGCATTGATATTGAAGTCGCGCCAAGCTGGCGCCCCGACAAAGCTTTCAAAATCGAACTGGACGGCTTTGTCGATTACCTGGGGAAACTGGAAGCGGCGGCAGATGTCAGCATTACCCGTTTCGACGATTTACGTCAGGCGCTCACTCGCCGTCTCGACCATTTCGCCGCCTGCGGCTGCCGCGCGTCGGATCATGGCATTGAAACGCTGCGATTTGCGCCAGTACCCGACGACGCACAGCTTGACGCCATTCTGGGCAAACGTCTGACTGGCGAAACGCTGAGCGAACTTGAGATCGCCCAGTTTACCACGGCGGTGCTGGTCTGGCTGGGCCGTCAGTACGCCGCACGCGGCTGGGTGATGCAGCTACATATTGGCGCGATCCGTAACAATAATACCCGGATGTTCCGCCTGCTGGGGCCGGATACCGGCTTTGACTCCATTGGCGATAATAACATTAGCTGGGCGCTCTCCCGTTTGCTCGACAGTATGGATGTGACCAATGAACTGCCCAAGACTATCCTCTATTGCCTGAACCCACGTGATAACGAAGTCCTGGCGACCATGATCGGTAACTTCCAGGGGCCGGGAATTGCCGGAAAAGTGCAGTTTGGTTCCGGCTGGTGGTTTAACGATCAGAAAGACGGGATGCTGCGCCAACTGGAGCAACTGTCGCAAATGGGACTGTTAAGTCAGTTTGTCGGGATGCTGACCGACTCCCGCAGTTTCCTTTCTTATACGCGACATGAATATTTCCGTCGTATTCTCTGTAACCTGCTGGGACAGTGGGCGCAGGACGGAGAGATTCCTGATGATGAAGCGATGCTAAGCCGTATGGTTCAGGATATCTGCTTCAATAATGCCCAACGTTATTTCACGATTAAATAATCGCTATTAATCTGTGAGCACAGGTCTCAGGTATTTCGAGGGGCAGGAAGGCGGTAAGAGAGTGAGAAATTTAGCAGTAACGCACTTTTCCAGCCAAAGTCTGGCCGCCGATAAAAAGCAAAGATGTTGCTGATTAATCCCGAATCACTTACTAAGGTAAGTGATTCGGGTAAACAAACACAGCCATCTTCTGCGTCATGCTTCTTTTCTCTGTCCGGAATAACTCCAGTGCAGAAAGTGTGATACATCAGTCCTGTTGATGATGGCTCCTGTTGGTTATACGGTAATAACTTATGACTTCACAGTGTGGTTTCTTTTAACAAATCGACAGCCAGCATTTCCAGCTGGTTAACCACCTCATTACTGGATCGCTCCATTCTGTCGAGTTCTTGCGACATCGCATTCATATTGCCTGCGGCAAAATAGCTCAGCGCAGAGTGACCAGCGGTATGCACCTCTTTATGCGGCGCTTCCAGACTACGGAAACTGTAGTAATTGCTAAACTGCTGCCCTTCAAAACCGTAGTACCATTTCCCCAGCCGACACTGATCGTGCATCGTTATTTTACTGTTTATGTCTTTATTTAAGAGTAATTTGTAGACTTCCATTTTCCAGATAACATGGTCAACTTTAACAATATTCAAAAACTGCACCGTAGAGATGTACTGCATGACCGATTTCATGCTCAGCGATTTATCGATGACGATGCCAATAGACTCCACAATTTGATTTATGTTAGTCGTAATATTATCAATAACCGGCTGTTGGTTATCCAGCACCTCACTCACTCTGGCCGTATTATCTTTGATTACAGAGGTTAACGTACTGACGCTTTTCGAACTGTGTTTAACATCTTCGGACAGGTTTTTCACCTCTTTCGAAATAACGCTAAAGCCACGCCCGGCATCCCCTACGCGCGCGGCCTCGATCGCGGAGTTAATCGCTATCAAATTGGTCTGGTTAGCGATCTTCTGTATCTCTTTAATACACGCATTAATTTGCGTTAAAGAGGTATTTAAGTCGCCCATACGACAGCCAATATCCGATGAAGTCGTGCCAATTTCGGTGATAAATTCCACGAGCGATTTTAATGAACTTCTGGCTTTATCATTCTGTTCGTTAAGTTCATTAATGCGTTCTTTTTCAATGTTGAGCTGCTCACAGGACTTAATGATGGCATTACGAATGATATCGATCGTTGAGATCCCCATCAGAATTTTTTGACACAGTATCCGCTCATAAGGCTCAGGAGTATCCACCACCACGTCAGACGCATTAGCGCCAGATTCTGCTGCTGGCGGCGGTATTTTTACAACATTATTATTCCAGTGGCGCAAGCCTAATACTTTTTTAAACATATACCATTCTCCTTATTATATGTGGACATCCTGATCTATGCCTGGATAAAGTATTATCAACTCATGCTAACATAATGAAAAATCGGCTGTCATCTGCCATAACCATACGTTCACCAGAATAAGACAAAACGTCCACTAAACTTAAATAATTACAAAGTAAACTATTCAACAATACTATTAATAGTCATAATGGAAGTCGCTTCGCTTTATACGCAAATATCATTTACAAGGCTGATAATAATAATTAACTGCATTTACTTAGGTGTATCTATATCTCGGCCCGAAGATTGCAGACAGGGTTTAAACGCAAACTTTTGCAATAGAAAAATAACCTAACGTAAACTTTTTATATGACTAACAATATCATTTAAACTCGTCAATATATTATGCTGTCCGTTTACCAGCCAAACAGGCATGACCTAAATCCAAAGGGATAGGGGGCGGCGTAACCGGCCGCAAAAAGTACCGATTAGACGAAAATCTGGAAACGGATGCGCCAACGCGGCGAGCGTCACCGCCTGCGTCAGAAAAGTTAAGAATAATTTGTGATGTTATTTCTCATATGTTACCAGTAAATGGCAGGCTGACAGCCGTTCGCTGGTAAACACAACAGGCGGGATATCGGCACCCACGCCGATATCCCGACGAGAATGACCCCGTTACGCTTTGATGACAATTAACGGTTCAATATCGCTCTCTTTTTTAATGACTAATGAATCATCGCCGCGCAGGCACGTACCGCCGTAGTTACCGCCCACGGTAAACGTACAGACCTGAATATACTTCCCGGCGACCTTCGGCAGGCACCACAACTGCTGATAGATATTTTTCTGCGTGGCGAACTTGCCGCTGGTTTTATCCAGGAGTTCTTCCTGATGGCTCACCAAATCAATATTACTACCGCAACGTCCGGCAATCGGTTTTACCGCATAGCCGGTCTGCACCAGCTCATCGTTAACGGTAAAATCCGTGTCGAGCAAATAGCGATGATGCGGGAAGAGCGACCACAGGATGGGCAGGATCGCTTTGTTACCCGGGATCACCGTCCACAGCGGTTCAAACACCAACACTTCCGGGCGCAGTAATACATCAATCAGCCGGACTTCATTTTCCGGGTGCCCGGTACGAATAGGTACTGCGGCATACTCCGTCTCGCTGACTTCGCGTATCTGCTCCATCGCCGTTTCCCACGCCCAGGTTTTCCAGACACAATTCACCAGCCGTCCGTCGCCATCGATCAACTGCCCGGCGTCATCCCAGCGCAACTCGCCCAGCCCGCGGAGAATTTTGCTCGCGAAGCCGGCCTGATGCAGCGCCTGCTGCATAAACTGCGCGTGATAGTCCTCCTCGATATCATCATCCTGCATGATATGGACGAAAGGACGCGCTTTACTGTGTTTCCAGGCGCCTGCCAGCTCGTTAATTAAGCCCTCTGCCGGGTTATGCCCTTTACCGGTATAGCCCTGCTCAGCCCATTTTTCGAGAATTAATCCCGCTTCGGTATGGCATGATGCGGAATCGGCATTGTATTCATAGACTTTCAGCCCGCGTTCATCCATGCAGAAATCCATACGACCGGTGATCATATGGTGACGACGGCGCTGCCAGGAGAGGCGCAGACGCGGCCAAAGAATTTTGGGGATATCGAATAGCGCCAGCAGATTATCGTCTTTTAAAACTTTGTCCGTAGCGTGCAGGTACATCAAATGCAACTCATTGGTCGCTTTGATAAGCTCCTGTTCAGCGCTCTCGGTGATGGTAAAATACTGGTACGGGTCCTGATTGATAACGTGTCCGTTCGCCTGTACATAGGCTTTTTGTAACGGATCGCGCTCATCCAGCCACTGACCGTCAAACTGACCTTTCTCTGGCAGTCTTGCGCCGCGAATCGCCAGCGACTGATTCGCGATGTCAGGCTGTGACAAACTGTATTGCGTGTCGTCGGTCTGGATCATCCAGCCTAAAATCGTCGTGTCATCAAAGGTGTCGCGCAGGGTGTAACACCCGTTTTCTACGACCATTTCCAGTTCGCGAGTCCACTGCTGCCCTGGCGGCAATGGCGTGTGGATAACGTTTTGCTCAGCAATACGAATTTTGTTATCCAGGAGCTGGGTGATAATCGCAACGTGCCCGGTTTCGTTAAACTCGCCGCCCTTTTGCCAGATGAGCAGCGCCCCGGCCTCCGGCGCGCGCGGCGAACCGTTCGGGAAGGCCTGCAAAGGCAAAATATTGTCATTCACCACCTCGCGCAGAAAACGCAGCGAGAAGATTTCCCAGGCCATGCCGACGTCAGTAAAAACAACGCCATAATTCAGAAAGAGAAAACGGCGGGCAAATTCCACGCACTGCCATTTATGCCCCATGTATTCATCGTCGATGTAGCTACGAAAAGCTGCGTCGTCGTCGTCCCACGGATCGAGGGAATTGTAATCTGAAGAGTAGATCGCTACGCCGCCGGGGGCGTAACCCAATAATGTCCCGAAGGGGGCATCCTGACTGGTGGTTCCTTTGCTCATGCACTTACCTCAAAACAAGACCGCCTGAGCAGCCTGGCGTGATTTCGCTCTGATTGTCTGCTCTGTGACACTAACCGGACAGAGGTCGACATAATCATACACCTCAATAAGGCACACTGAGGCCAGAAGGTTAAAATTTCACTCGCCAGAATGTCCCAATCGGTTAAATGTCCGACTAGCAAGCTGCTACACTGCTTCAACACCACCACTGTGAAGGCAGGTCAATATGGCAGATAATACTTATCAACCCGCAAAAGTCTGGACGTGGGATAAATCCGGCGGCGGCGCGTTCGCTAACATTAATCGCCCGGTTTCCGGCCCGACGCACGACAAAACGCTGCCCGTCGGCAAACATCCGTTACAGCTCTATTCGCTGGGGACGCCTAACGGCCAGAAAGTGACCATTATGCTGGAAGAACTCCTGGCGCTGGGCGTGACTGGCGCCGAATATGACGCCTGGTTGATTCGCATCGGCGAGGGCGATCAGTTCTCCAGCGGCTTTGTTGACATCAATCCGAACTCAAAAATCCCGGCGCTGCGCGATAACTCACACAACCCGCCGATTCGAGTTTTTGAGTCGGGCGCAATTCTTGTTTATCTGGCGGATAAGTTTGGCCATTTCCTGCCGCAGGATCTGGCTAAGCGCACAGAAACCCTTAACTGGTTGTTCTGGCTACAGGGCGCGGCACCGTTCCTCGGCGGCGGTTTCGGTCATTTCTATCATTATGCGCCGGTAAAAATTGAGTACGCCATTAATCGCTTCACCATGGAAGCCAAGCGTCTGCTGGACGTGCTGGATAAGCAGTTAGCTCACCACCCGTATGTCGCGGGAGAAGAGTACACTATTGCCGATATGGCCATCTGGCCGTGGTTCGGCAACGTGGTGCTGGGGAATGTCTATGATGCAGCGGAGTTTCTGGATGCCGGAAGTTATCAAAACGTACAACGCTGGGCGAAACAGGTAGCCGAACGTCCGGCGCTAAAGCGGGGGCGCATTGTCAACCGGACCAACGGCCCATTGAACGAACAGCTTCACGAACGCCATGACGCCAGCGACTTCGAAAACCATACCGAAGATAAACGTCAAAGTTAAACCATGAGGCCGGATGAGGTAGTAATGTCGTCATCCGGCATGGTATTCCCTGCTGACGCTTCGCTTATCCGTTCTGCGAGTGTGTCATATTCGGCACTTCACTAAACCCATGTTGCATGAGAATCAACCTCGCCCGTGCTGATAGTAAAAAGTCGGCAAGCGTTTTTCCCTGCTCGCTCAGGCAGGCAAAGCCATATTCAGCCACGGGATTATAAGGTTCCGGGATATCAACCACTCGCAGCGAATTAACCAGCCGTAGCCTGGGAGCATAGCTGGCATAGCCGATAAAGATATCGGTGTAATCATGATTGATGAGCCATTCCGCCGCCAGCCGGCCCGCCGGTAACGGCAAAGTCTGCCTGCCGCCAACCAGCGCTACCGCGCGTTTTCGGACCGCTTCGCCCTCCTTGCCCATCCGCGAAAAAAGCTGCTGCGTATAATCGCCGGAAGGATCGCAACCTGCTGTTGAGGTGCCGATCCGCAGATCCCGCCGGGTTAACAGCGACAGCCAGTCCTCGCCTTCACGCATCGCCTGTGCCCGCACGCTCAGACACAAACGGTTCGTCGTAAAAGGCGCGACCCGCAGCGCCCGCCCGCTTTCCAGCAGCGCCTGCGGATGCGCCAGGTTCGCCGAAGCAAAAAAGTCGCACGCTTCGCCCGCTTCGATGCGTTCACGTAACAGCCCCGCCGGACCGAAATCACATACCGCATCCGCCTGAAACGCCGCCATTAGCTGCGGCCAGACGACGCGCAAGCTCCCCGCAGCCAGTATTCGCATCACTGTACGCCCTGATAGTCAGTACGGTAAAAACGTTGATACCAGTCGTTAGCGGCCTTTTGCATGTCAATATCGTGGAATTTTTCCGGATAGAGTTTTTTCGCCATCCACAGTTCGCCGATTCCCACCGCCTCCGGCATCGGATATCCCCAGGCTTTGGCATAATCCGGCATCAGGTAAACCCGATGATGCTTCACCGCGTCAATGACCTGCCACTGGGGATTGTGCAGGATCTCATTGACGACCTTCGGATAGCGATTCTGGACAAAGATCACCTGTGGATCCCAGGCGATCACCTGCTCCATTGTCACCTGCTTAAAGCCTTTCACCGAGGATGCCGCTACATTCAGCGCCCCTGCATGGGCCATCATCAGACCGGTATATTTACCGGAACCGTAGGTGGTCAGCTCCGGATTCGCCATATAGGCGCGAACCCGCTCATTTTCAGGAACCGACTGCAAACGGTCGCTGACCATCTTGCGACCTTTATCCATCGCCTCAATCAGCGCTTTCGCCTCCTGCGGTTTATTGACGATATCGCCAATCAGCGTTATTCCTTCACGCAGCCCGCGATTATAAGCCTGCTCGTCATCGGCCAGGGTCGGGTTCATTTTAGCCTGCTCGCCAGCAACATCATGGCGCAGCGAAATCGCCACCACCGGAATGCCAAGACGGCTGATCTTGTCGATCATCTCCTGCGGAGCGTAATTCGTGACAAACACCACCTGCGGGCGCAGCGCCACCAGTTTTTCAGGATCAACGTGCGTTAGATCGCCCAGCGAGACTTTTTGCGCCAGTTCCGGCGCCAGACGCGCATAGCCGTCGCCTAATTGCTGTTTCCAGTTCGCCATGACCCCAACGATTTTGTCAGTGGCATTCATCTGTACAAGGAGATTGAGCGTTTGATGCTGGAGCACCACCACTCTGTCGACGGTGTCGGGAACCGTGACCTGGCGGCCAATTTGATCGGTAAAAGTACGCGCCGCCTGTGACATTAACGGCCAGCAAAAAAGCAACGCCAGCAGAGAGAGCTGGCGCAAAAATTTATTCATAGGTTTCGCCCCATAATCGATATATAAATAATTATACAACGATTATAGAGCGATATAATAGAGGTGATTAAGGGATCACGCGCTGGTGATGTCGTACTCCATGCGGCGCAGCGCATCTAACGTGGCTTTCGCTTCGTCTTCGTCAATGATGCTCATCGCAAAACCAACGTGTACCAATACCCATTGCCCTATCAGATCGGCTGGCTTACCTTCACAAATCAGAGCAATATTGACATCACGTTTGATGCCACACACTTCCACCTGCGCAAGCTGGTGAATATCATCTCCGACGGCCAGCACCTGACCGGGGACGCCAATACACATAATTAACCACCTGAAATAAAATGCGGGTTATTCGACCTCAATACTTTTTACTTTCAACGAATCGCCGGTATCCACCCGCAGGCGATCGCCATGACAATGCGGACATTGCGCGTCATGCCTGAGAATTTCCACCACCTGACTGCAATCCCAGCACCAGGCCTGGGCCGGTCTGTAGTCGATGTGCAATTCGCACCCTTGCGCTAAAGTCCCCTGGCAGGCGATGTCAAAGCTGAAACGAACCGCGCGCTCTTCAACGCACGAAAGCGCGCCTATCTCCAGCCATACGCCGGTGACGCGCGCCACGCCGTGCTGTTCTGCCTGCTGCTGAATAATTTCAACGGCGCTTTGGCAAAGAGACAGCTCATGCATTCTCACAGCTCCGACGGCCAAACAGCAACGCGCGCCGGCTTGTCTGCGGCGCATCAGGATTGCTTACCGGCAGGGATAACAGCATCCGCGCGCAGTCATCCGCCAGCCGGACGCCCTCTTCCGGCGACAGGCTACGGGAAAGCGGCGACATCAACGAGCAGGCAAGATATTGCGAAACGCCTTCCAGTTCGCCAACGGTAAAGGTCATCGTGCCATAAGGCAATTGCAGACCGAGTTTTTCACCGACGGTACGCCCGGGCCAGATCTGGTCCGGGCCAGGGAAGATTAATGCGCTTAACATCCACGGCGTAATTACCGTGCCCGTCCATTGTCCTTCAAACAACGTAAAATCAGAGACATGCACAGGCATAGTCGGATGCAGAAACGAAAGATCGTGCATCGAACGATGGGCTATCTCTTCAAACGCCGCCTGAACCCGGGCGACGGGCGCCATGTCGAATCCGGAAAACGTTTCAGACATGCGCCGTCTCCTTAGGAATTGCTTCGACGCCGGATTCACGCAGCGCAGCAAGAACCTGCTCAAGCGCAGGTTCAATCATCGCTTCGACGGTTGGCGTTAAGCCGATGTGCGGTTCCAGCGACTGTGGAATAACGCCGACCAGGGTCAGTTTCTTCGGAAACTCGCCGGTAAAGCGGAGGGCCGACAATACGTCGGCCAGCCCAAGCTGATGGGGGGAGATTTTGTTGGTGAACAGCGCCGGAACTTCATCGTCGCGCAGTACCATAATGGTTCCCGGCGCGTTCTTTTTCGACACGATGGCGTCGGCAATGATCAAATGATCCCGACTCGCCATATCGCCAAGAAGTTCCATTCCCGCCGTACCGCCATCTAGAATCTCAACGAAATCCGGCAGGGTGTATCGTTGCTCTAACGCTTCAACAATACGTACCCCGATGGCTTCATCGGTCAGCAAAATATTGCCGACCCCTAAGACTAATATCCGCATTACAAAACCTTCACCGAGACCACTTCATTGCCATCGGCGTCCACCACGTGCACCGCGCACGCCATGCAAGGGTCGAAGGAGTGGATGGTACGTACCACTTCCAGCGGCTTCGCCGGATCGGCGATCGGCGTACCGACCAGCGACTGTTCGTACGGCCCCACGTCATCGTTGAAGTTACGCGGACCTGAGTTCCAGGTCGATGGCACCACTGCCTGATAGTTACTGATAATACCGTCTTTAATCACCATCCAGTGAGACAGCATACCGCGCGGCGCCTCCAGGAAGCCCACGCCTTTGAACTCGCCCGTCGCCGGAATGTTCGGCTTCACAAACGTGGTGTAATCGCCTTTGCCGATATTTACAATCAGCGCGTTGTATTGATCCTGCAATACGTTTTGCAGTTCACAACAGTGAACGGTACGCCCGATGATACGACCCAGCGTAGAGTGAAGTTGCGCCATTTCCAGCGTTTTGCCGGTCAGCTTCTGATAAAGCGCAATGATTTCATTGAGTTTGGTCTGGGTGGATTCACGACCTGCAGCCAGTTTACACAGCATGTTCGCCAACGGCCCGACTTCAACGGTTTTGCCGTAGAATGTCGGCGACTTGACCCATGAGTATTTACCGTCATCCGACCAACCGTCGTAAGCCGGGATCGTAGTGCCTTCCCACGGTGCCTGCGGCGCTTCATCTTTATACCAAGCGTGCTTCGCGCTCTCCTGAATACCTTTAATCAGGAATTCGTCGGAGTGAGAGGTGATCGGACGGTATGTCGACAGATCGGCATTGGTAATGTAACCGCCCGGGAACAGGAAACTGCCGTTTTTACCGTCGGTCGGGAATTCCGGCGCGCTCAGGTAGTTCACAGCGCCTTTGCCACGCTCCAGCCATTCCGGATAGTAGGCCGCGATGACTGCGGTATCCACTTTATACACCTGCTCGACAAAATCGCTCAGCTTATCGATAAACGATTTGATGTACATCAGGCGTTCAAGGTTCAACGTACCGATGCTGTCGAGATTGATCGGGTTCGCCACCCCACCGACCGCCAGGTTCTGGATATGCGGCGATTTACCGCCCAGCAACGCCACCACGCGGTTAGCGTCACGCTGACATTCCAGCGCCTGCAGATAGTGAGCGACCGCAATCAGGTTGACCTCCGGCGGTAACTGCATTGCCGGGTGCCCCCAGTAGCCGTTGGCGAAAATACCTAACTGACCGCTGGCGACAAGATCCTTGATCTTGTTCTGAACTTTCGTGAACTCTTGCGCGCTGTTCAGGTGCCAGCTCGACACGCCATCCAGCATCGCGGAGGCTTTTTCCGGATCGGCTTTCAGCGCAGAGGTAATGTCCACCCAGTCCAGCGCAGAGAGCTGGTAGAAATGGACAATATGGTCATGGGTAGTATGCGCCGCCAGAATAATATTACGGATATACTGCGCGTTGACGGGAACATCAATATTCAGCGCGCTTTCCGCCGCACGAACGGAGGAGATCGCGTGAGTTGTCGTACAAACGCCGCAAATACGCTGCACAATCATCCACGCATCGCGCGGATCGCGGTTCTTCACGATCTCTTCCATACCGCGCCACATGGTGCCGGACGCCCATGCTTTGGATACGACGCCGTTCTCAATTTCGCAGTCAATGCGTAAATGACCCTCAATACGGGTTACCGGATCAATAGTAATTCTCTGGCTCATGCTTTGCTCGCCTCATGACGATTATGATCGTTTTGTTTTAAAGGAGGAAGTATCGGCAGTAGACGAATGAGTACGATGTATGCACAAATCTCAATAGCCACAAAACCAATAGAAATCAACAATTCTTCCCAGGTTGGGAAGTAGTGGTAGCCGCCACCCGGGTTGAATGCCACCAGCGAATAGGTCAGACGCCACGTCGCGCAGCCCAACAGCGCGCTCAGCGCCGACAGGTACAGCATACGAGAGTCATTACGCAGTTTC
Source organism: Salmonella sp. 5800 (assembly GCF_046558195.1). Lineage (NCBI taxonomy): Bacteria > Pseudomonadati > Pseudomonadota > Gammaproteobacteria > Enterobacterales > Enterobacteriaceae > Salmonella > Salmonella sp. 5800. Next base: position 158,607 of record NZ_JBGDOX010000003.1, read on the forward strand.
GCCACACGCAGCACCACTAACGGGAAGACCATCAGGACGACTTCAATCCAGAACATAGCGGAGTAAAAATCGCCGGCAAACGCATAGGACAGCTTGTCGCGATAAATCAGTTCGCCAAAGCGCAGGACGACGAAAATCGCCAGCAGCACGCTGATGGTATTCGTCAGCTTAACAAACAAATTTTTCTCATCCGGACCGTTTCCTTTCAGGCCTGCCTGAACCAGCGAACCCTCAAATATGACAATAGAGAAGCCCATGATAAACGCGGTCAGAACCGAGAACAGCGGCAGCATTTCATAGCTTTGCCATAGCGGATGCACTTTATAGCCCGCCGAGATCATCAATGACCCCATTGAGGACTGGTGCATCGTCGGCAGCAGCGCGCCCAGCGCGATAATAAAGAACATCACCTTATTCAGACGCTTGAGCGACACTTTCCAGCCCAGACGTTCAAACAGGGCAGGCGCAAACTCCAGCGCCATCACGCCGATGTAGATGGTCATACAGACCGCCGTCTCAAACAGTACCGAGTTCACGTTGAAGTGACCTGGGATGTAGAAGTACGGCAGGTTCCAGTAACGACCGACGTCGATAGTGATCGACAGGCCGCCCAGCGAGTAACCAAACAAGCTTGCCAGCAACGCCGGGCGCACCAACGGATGGTATTGCCCACGGTTAAAGACATACACCGCCCATGCCAACGCCCAACCACCGCAGGCAAAGCCGGTGCCGATCAACAGGTCAAAGGCAATCCAGACGCCCCACGGGAAACCGCCGTTCAGGTCGGAAACGGAGCCCAACCCGAAGACCAGACGCTTCACGATAAGGAGCATACACAGGACGATTAACGGTCCAAAAATAATGACCGGTTTACTGATGATTTTTCCGCCCAGCGGTTTTGGATCATGACTCATGATCGTCTCCTCCATCGTGATGGTCGTTTTTGCTATTACGACGAACCAGCACGGTTAAGCCCGCCAGCGCAGCCAGGGGTAGTATCATGCCTTTATAAAGCGTGTGTTGAACATGCTCGGAGCGCGCTCCGGTTGAAAGGTCATCCAGCTTCGGCAGATCCAGATCTTCATAAGGAACGCCTGTCAGCACCAGCACCTGAGTACCACCGCCCTCTTTTTCACCGTAGAGGTGTGGGTAGTATTTAGGCACCGTATGCAGATAGGTGTCGTCCGTTTTCAACGTCTGGCGCGGATAGTGATATTCACTGCCTGGTTTGAGGGCCAGACGTTTTTTCGCTTCCGCCATCAGCTCTTCACGAGTACCGAAAATGACGGCCCCTGCCGGACAAACTTCCACACACCCAGGCAAACCGCCTTTATCCAGACGCTCAACGCCTTTCTGGTTACACAACTCACACTTGTGAAGCGCGCCAAACGGGTTGTTGTAGTCGTACTTAGGTACGTTGTACGGGCAGGCAACCATACAGTAACGGCAGCCGGTGCAGACATCTTTGTCATAGTGGACGATGCCGGTTTTCGGATCTTTTTTCAGCGCCGACACCGGGCAAACGGAAACGCAGTTAGGATCAACGCAGTGCATACACTGTTTCTTGATGTAGGCATAGCCGTTCTCTTCCTGATCTTTGTTCACGCCCGTGCCGCTACGCCATACCTGGATAATGTTATTGGTATACGGCGACAGCTTGTCGTTGTTCGACCAGGTCTGCTCCCCTTCCGGGTTACGCGCCGGGAAGTTGATATCCTGACACTTTGTGACGCAGGCCTGACAGCCCACGCACAGAGTGGAGTCATACAGCATGCCCAGCGAACCTGGAATCGGCGGACGGTTTTCTGCAGCCGCATGGCTGACAGACGGCGCGGCGCCCAACAGCAATGCTCCACCGGAGGCTGCTTTAATAAAGTCACGTCTGTTCACGGTTATTCTCCCCGTGAGTCAGCGTTATCTTTCTTTTGCTGACGCCCCAGTTCACGTACCGCCATCACGCTGACGCCGGCAACCAGACCGACTACGCCGCCAAGCAGACCGACAGCGCCCGCAGAGATATTGCCGCCTTCTTTCATATTGACGTCAGGTTTCTCTGAACGCGGAGTTTGGTTTTCGACATGAGCAAGCTGGTGAATGCCCTTATGGAAGCCGATACCTTCTTCGTTACAGCCATAGCAAGGATGACCGATCGCCACTGGCCAAACGCCGCCAACGTCACAGAACTGTAACGTAGAACAGTTGCCCCAGGTTTCCGGCCCTTTACAGCCAAGATGGTAGAGACACCAGCCCTGACGGTGGCCTTCGTCGCCAAATTCTTTGGCAAAACGGCCTGCGTCGAAGTGTGGACGACGTTCGCAATGCTCATGAATCAGACGGCCATAGGCAAAGGTTGGACGATTTTTCGTATCCAGCTTCGGCGGCGTGCCGTAAGTGATGATATGCGCGACGGTCGCCAGGAAGTTATGCGGGTTTGGCGGACAACCTGGAATATTGATAACCGTTTTGCCCGGTAAGACTTCCTGCAGACTGACAGCGCCGGTTGGGTTTACGCCAGCCGCAGCAACGCCGCCCCATGCCGAGCAGGAACCGATAGCGATAATCGCAGCTGCGCCGTCGGCGGCTTTGCGGATGTGATCCACGATCGGCTCGCCGGCAACCATGCAGTAGATACCGTTATCTTTTAGTGGGATAGAACCATCCACCACCAGAACATATTGCCCTTTATACTTCTCCAGAGCGTTATGTTTGTTTTCTTCGACCTGGTGACCGAATGCGGCGGAAAGTACCTCGTGGTATTCCAGAGAGATGGTCTCCAGAACGAGGTTTTCAACGGTTGGGTGTGTAGCACGAAGCAGTGATTCGGTACAACCGGTACACTCCTGAGCGCCAATCCAGATAACGGGCGGACGCTGTGGATTGGATACCGATTCTGCCATTTCTGCGGCGGCTTTGCTACTGAGCCCCATAGTAGCGGCCAGTGCTGCACAAAGCTTCATGAAATCACGACGGTTAATGCCGTGAGAAGTGATGAGAGTATTATCTCCAGTCATTTTATAGTTATTCCGTTACGAAGACCTGGCTTTTATTTTGCACTGTTCGCGAAGAAGTTATTGCGATCGGTACGCCATTTACCACACTTTTTTTATGGTTATGTGCGCCATAATACTTCGACGGAACAGTAAAACGAAGGGAAGAGGCGATAGTGTAATTAATTAAAGCAAGATAATACCCCTGTTGGATCAACCTTCGAGTCGATAACCGGCCATAAAGAAGCGAACCGCCATCCCGGAATGATTCTCTTTAAAGAAATCCATCACCATTTCTTTATCCAGACCATAGCGACGCGTCAGAATTCCGGCCTCCCACGCGCTAAGTTGACGATCGCCGGTCTTTTCGAACATACGGTGTGTAAAACCCAATACAAAGCCACGTTTATACTCAGAACAGAAATTCACCGCATGATGCGCGCTATATGCATATGGCGCGTGCAACCCAGCCATTAACCCTTTCCCAAAATGATTATTCATCTGACCTCCTTAGCCGATATATAATAAATTATATAGCGACTGGTTAAATGAAGGCCAGCGCATTACGCGCTTTTTTGCTTCACATCAGAAGGAAACCCATTCATCAGTAGACTGTGCAGGAGCCGACGCCATTCTCTGAACGCCAGGCGCCGCTTTCGCCGTTACGCGTTGTTGCGGCTCACTAGCGGAAAGCCGGAACTGCTGTACGGAGCGTTGCAAATCCTCCGTCTGCCGTTCCAGCGCCGCCGCCGCCGCGGAAACCTGCTCAACCAGCGCGGCGTTTTGTTGCGTAACGCTATCCATTTGCGTGATCGCCACGCCAACCTGAGAGATACCTTTACTCTGATCTTCGGAGGCGGATGCGATCTGTTTCATAATCGTCGTCACTTCCGTGACGCCGCGCAGGATGGCTTCCATCGTCGCGCCGGTCTCCTGGACCAACTGCGCGCCCTGCGCTACGCGACGTACCGATTCGCCAATTAAGGCTTCAATTTCTTTCGCCGCCCCCGCGCTGCGGCTGGCCAGGTTACGTACCTCACCGGCGACCACCGCGAAGCCGCGTCCCTGCTCGCCCGCTCTGGCCGCTTCTACCGCTGCGTTCAAGGCCAGAATATTGGTCTGGAAAGCAATACTATTAATTACGGTAGTAATTTCGGCGATCTGCTGCGAACTGGCGGAAATACCGTCCATTGTTTCTACCACATCGGAAACCAGTTCACCGCCTTTTCCTGCCGTTAGCGAGGCGGCATCCGCAAGCTGACTCGCCTGGCGGGCGTGTTCGGCGTTCATTTTCACCGTTGCGGTAAGCTGTTCCATGCTGGCGGCAGTTTCTTCCAGCGCGGCGGCCTGTTCTTCCGTTCGGGAAGAGAGATCGTTATTACCGGTAGAAATTTCCGTCGCGCCGCGCCAGATATTGTCGCTTCCGGCGCGGATCGTACTCACGGCTTCGCGTAAACTGTCCTGCATCGCGCGCAGTAGCGGCACCAACCGGCCTACGCAGTTACGCCCCAACGCTTCAATCGGCTGGCTAAGATCGCCTTGCGCGATGCGCTGAAATTGCTGACGGATGCGCTCCAACGGTTTCACCATCATTGCAACCAGATAGCGATCGGTAAAAATCAGGATAGCAATGCCCAGAATCACCGCCGTGATAAGCAGGATGCGGATGGTATAAGTTTTACCATCGACCATCACACGTGTGTTATCCAGCATGGCGCCAGCTTCATGACTAAACCGTTCCGCGCTGGTGCCGAACGCGCGACTGAGTGCGGGCGTGACCGTACTGGCATGTTCGCTCCAGGCGGTCAGCGATCCTTGCTGTGCCAGTTGCATTTGAGGAACGACGCCTTTCTCCAGCAAGGCCTGCCAGTTGGACAAGACCTCCCTTGAGATATCAGGGTTCATCGGCCCTGGCGATAGCGCTTTCATCTCCTCCAGCTTCTGACGCATATTCTCGAGCGACTGCCGGGCGGGCGCAAAATCGGGCGTGCCGCCGCCGATTTTTACATCCATCGCGCGGCTAAGGCGGGTAACAAAGCGGAAATATTGATCGTTACCCTGGCTTAGCACCGTCATTTGCCGCACAAGATGCCGGTCAATATCATTTCCTTCCGAAACTTCGGATAAAGCATGGACGCTGTATAACCCCACCCCCGACCAGAGTAGACAAAAAAGTCCCAGTATCGTCAGCATGACCATACGAATAGTAAAGTTTTGCAGCAAACGCATATGAATTTCCTTGCTGAATATAAGAGATTAGTCATCAGACGATGACGCACTCTCGTTATCGGCAAGGCGCGGAGAATATATAATGCATTCTCCATTTTTTTACAGTTATCGCCGTTTACGTACCCGCAGATGTTATATATCTGTGAACGCAGAGAAAATCTTTTAGTCTTATTACTGGGTAAATGAATAGATGTAGTAAAAATATTGCGTAAGGCTGCAGGGAGACGCTTATCCGCCGTTAAAGAAGCGCTGTTTTACAGCCGGGCTCAGCATCCTTTGCCCGACTGCCCCGCCGTGGACGGCGGCTCAATGGTTATGTCGCGTCAATCTGTCCAGATAGCCCATCACGAACGCCGACAGGACAAAGGTCAGATGGATGATGACATACCACATTAATTTGTTATCCGGGACGTTTTTCGCATCCATAAACACGCGTAACAGGTGAATGGAAGAGATAGCGACTATCGATGCCGCCACCTTATTTTTTAGCGAAGTCGCATCCATTTTCCCCAGCCAGTTCAGCTTCTCCTTGCCCGCAGAGATATCCAGCTGAGAGACAAAATTCTCATACCCGGAGAACATGACCATTACCAGCAATCCGCCGACCAGTGTCATATCAACCAGCGATAACAGCACCAGAATCAGATCGGCCTCCGCCAGGGCAAAAACGTTCGGCAGAACGTGTAGAATTTCCTGGAAAAATTTTAGCGCTAAAGCGATCAGCGCCAAAGAGAGGCCAAAATACACCGGCGCGAGCAGCCAGCGAGACGCATACATTACATTTTCAAGAAAGCGTTCCATAGGGACCTGTCAGGTAACTAAAACCAGCAACAGTATATCTCAACCATGCAACATCAGATCAACATGCAGTTAAGAGCCTATCCCACCAGGCGTTATTGGCGCAGCCAGTTTGGACACGGACAGCGCGCAAAAACCGGAGCGTACACGTAGTACGTGAGGTTTGACTCGCTACGCTCGCCCTTCGGGCCGCCGCTAGCGGCGTTCAAAACGCTAACGCGTTTTGGCGAGCACTGCCCAGGTCCAAAATGGCAAGTAAAATAGCCCTAATGGGATAGGCTCTAAATCTCATCCGGGTTAACCTGTGGGCGCTGATATTCCGGCCATACCAGCGCGACCAACGCCGGGTAGGCTTCAAGACTGAACTCACGAAAACACTGGCGTAAATTCAGGACGTCCAAATCCGAATACGGCACCTTTTCTCCGTTCAGACAACGCTTCTTAATATTGTCGTAATACTTATAAACGGCAGAGTTAAGGTCGCTGCAACGACGCTGTGCGTCAAATAATCCTGGCGTTTCATTCAACTCAGTCATTGTCATTCGTTTTATCGTTGCATGAAGGAAATCGATATATTCATGGTTAACGCGCCAGTACCATACCGGCGTTATCGAATTCATTAATACTGAGAAATGATCTTCACCCTCTTCCTTTGTCATGGGTTCAGTTTGATTTAAATTTACGGTTTTTCCACCAGGACGTTTTTTATTAACCTCCCACATCAGGAAGAGTATCGCGCCGGTCAGTAATAGCAATATAATAACAGAATAAAAAATACTGTTCATAGCAGGCTCCATTTTTTTTGATTTTAAAATTACACCATGTTATTGTCAACGAAACCTACACTATTAAAAATAGTATACCACTGATCGTAAAGGATATTTAGTCATGCTTCCTGAGCATCTGGTTTCCTCTCATTTTCGCCTGTCATCGCCGCCCCCTGAAGCCACAGAAAACAGTAAAAATTTGCCTAAGGGAAAGACAAAACTCAGCGATTACGAGCCCGATATTTTAATTAGCGCTAACGCTGCCGGGCAACACAGAAACGTATTATTTGAAGAACGCGACCGTCATATTAAAGAACGTCTGTATTGTGTGGCTAAAATTGAAACGTTTGCCCGCCTGATAAACGCACTACAGGCAGAAGGCGATATTGATGCCCAAACGCTAAGTAAAATACTGGCGGATAAAACCGCAATGATAAATGAAAAAGGCAATGCCATTTGGCTTAATTTAATCACTCGCGAAACCGATATGCCGCTATTTTATTCACTGGAAGATAAAGATGAAAGAAGTTGAAGACAATAACGTTTATTTGGCTTTAGACAACCATAAAAGTGATGAATTTATCTTAAAGCAAAATCTTGCAGCGCTAATCGCCAGCAAAAATGCCACCCTGGAAAAGGTAACGCAGGAGGTGGTATCCATACCGGCGGCGTTAGTACGCCTGAAGTGGCAAAACCGACGGGAGATGTATGCGTTACAGGTCAAAGAGGAGATTTATGGCGCGACCATCAATGCCATTATCGAGCAGCATCCTGAATTACGAGACAAAATTATGTCTCGTCTTGAAAGTGACTGGCAGCATCTGCTGGCTCGCGAGACGGCAACCTTACGTCTGATGCGTAAGCTTTCCGATGGCGACTACCGGACGCGCAACGTCACCACCGTCGCACGGCAAGAAAAATAACCTTCATGGCTAGTTAACTCTGTTGTGAATACGGGCGAAGCATAAGGATCGTTCTGATTCTCCCTCTTACGGTAGTAAAAGTGTCTACGCTTAAAGGGTGTTCAACCTGAAGGGAGAAGCTCAATGTCTCATCTATACGACCCTACCACGCAGTATTACACCGGCGAATATCCTAAGCAAAAACAGCCGGCGCCCGGCGTCCAGGCGAAAATGACGCCTGTTCCTGACTGTGGCGAAAAAAGTTATGTCGGCAGTGGTCGCCTTAAAGATCGTAAGGCGCTGGTGACAGGGGGCGACTCCGGGATTGGGCGTGCTGCCGCTATCGCTTACGCGCGTGAAGGCGCAGATGTCGCGATCAACTATCTGCCAGCGGAAGAAGAGGACGCCCAGCAGGTTAAAGCGCTGATTGAGGAGTGCGGCCGTAAAGCGGTGTTATTGCCAGGCGATCTTAGCGACGAATCTTTCGCCCGTTCGCTGGTCCATAAGGCGCGTGAAGCGCTGGGCGGGCTGGACATTCTGGCGCTGGTGGCCGGTAAACAGACGGCAATCCCGGAGATAAAAGATCTGACTAGCGAGCAATTTCAGCAAACCTTCGCCGTTAACGTTTTTGCCCTGTTCTGGATAACCCAGGAAGCGATTCCGCTGCTGCCAAAAGGCGCCAGTATTATCACGACGTCGTCTATCCAGGCGTATCAGCCCAGTCCGCACCTGCTGGATTATGCGGCAACCAAGGCGGCAATCCTCAATTACAGCCGTGGCCTGGCGAAACAGGTGGCGGAAAAAGGAATTCGTGTGAATATTGTCGCGCCTGGTCCTATCTGGACAGCGCTGCAAATTTCCGGCGGTCAAACACAGGATAAAATTCCGCAGTTTGGTCAGCAGACGCCAATGAAGCGGGCCGGCCAACCGGCAGAGCTGGCGCCGGTGTATGTCTATCTGGCAAGCCAGGAATCCAGTTACGTTACCGCAGAAGTGCACGGCGTGTGCGGCGGGGAGCATTTAGGCTAACGCATGAAGTCGATTAAGATGGCGCACTTCTGTTACGCAAGGCGCCATCTTAGGCAATAAAAAAGCCGGGTGGCGACTTCGCCTTACCCGGCCTACAGCATCAGCAGAATACTTATTTCGCTTTCGCGGTCTCTTCGCCGACCAGACCAATCTTGAGATAGCCCGCCTGATGCAGCATATCCATCACTTTCATCAGAGTTTCATACTCTACGGTTTTATCCGCGCGGAAGAAAATCGTAGTATCCTTTTTCCCTTCCGTCAGGGCCGTTAGCTCGGCAATCATCGTATCATCCGTCACCGGATCGTTACCGATAAACATGGTGTTATCCGCTTTCACCGACAGATAAACCGGTTTTTCCGGACGCGGCTGTGGCGTACTGGTAGAAGCGGGCAGATTCACCTTGACGTCTACCGTCGCCAGCGGCGCAGCCACCATAAAGATAATCAGCAGAACCAACATGACATCGATAAACGGCGTCACGTTGATTTCATGCATTTCGCCGTTGTCATCCAGGTTCTCGTTAAGACGCATTGCCATGACGCATTACCCTACCCGTAATTTCTGCGCGGCGCGTACCGGCTGCGCACTGGCGCTCGCATTCAGATCGAGATCGCGGCTTTGCAGCAGCAATACCTGCGCCGCCACGTCGCCCAGCGTCGCTTTGTAACTGCCTATCTGACGTGCGAAGATGTTGTAAATGACGACCGCCGGGATCGCGGCTACCAGCCCAATCGCCGTCGCCAGCAGCGCTTCCGCAATACCAGGAGCAACCACCGCCAGGTTGGTGGTCTGCGTTTGCGCAATACCGATGAAGCTATTCATAATGCCCCATACAGTGCCAAACAACCCGACGAAGGGGGAAATGGCGCCGATCGTCGCCAGATAACCGTTGCCTCGTCCCATGTAGCGGCCAACTGCCGCGACGCGACGTTCCAGACGAAAGCCGGTACGTTCTTTAATCCCTTCGTTATCTTCGCTGCCCTGAGAGAGTTCCAGTTCATTCTGCGCTTCATTGATGAGCTGTGCGCTGAGGCTTTTTGCGCTGAAACCTGCCGCAATGTCGGAAGCCTGATCTAAGGAGCGCGCATCGGCTAATTGCAGTTGTTCGCGCTTTAAGCGGCGCTTTTGAGTGAAAAATTCAACGCTTTTACTGAAGAAGATAGCCCAGGTGACGACTGACGCCAGAATCAGACCAATCATCACGCACTTCACGACAATATCGGCGTGCTGATACATACCCCAGACGGAGAGATCCGTCTGCATCAAATTATTACCCACTCTGTATCTCCAGGACGCAAATCACAAAATCTGAGCATAATAATATCAAAACGGCGTCGAATTGATAGTCGTTCTCATTACTATTTACATACTGCCGCACCTTTACTGCTTTTTCTTTGCGCTTACGCATTAAAAAAGCCACCTGTTTTTATTTTGGCAAAATTTTCATCTGTATCACACGTCGCCAGGGTGCAGATGGTTATATTCATGCTAGTTTAGACATCCAGACGGTTAAAATCAGGAAACGCAACATGACGGATAAACAGTTGGATACCAAACTGGTAAACGCAGGACGCAGCAAAAAATACACGCTTGGCTCAGTGAATAGTGTGATTCAACGCGCTTCTTCACTGGTGTTTGACACCGTCGAGGCCAAAAAACACGCTACCCGCAATCGCGCCAACGGCGAATTATTTTACGGACGCCGGGGAACGCTGACCCACTTTTCACTCCAGGAAGCCATGTGTGAACTGGAAGGCGGCGCCGGATGCGCGCTCTTCCCGTGCGGCGCGGCGGCGGTCGCCAACACCATTCTGGCATTCGTTGAGCAGGGCGACCACATCCTGATGACCAACACAGCCTATGAACCCAGCCAGGATTTCTGCAGCAAAATGCTCGGCAAACTGGGCGTGACGACAAGCTGGTTCGACCCGCTCATCGGCGCTGATATCACGCAACATATTCAGCCGAACACGAAAGTCGTTTTTCTGGAATCCCCCGGTTCTATTACCATGGAAGTACATGATATTCCGACCATTGTCAGTGCGGTCAGACGCGTCGCACCAGAAGCCGTCATCATGATTGATAATACCTGGGCGGCTGGCGTTCTGTTCAAAGCGCTGGAGTTCGATATTGATATCTCTATCCAGGCGGGCACTAAGTATCTGATTGGTCATTCTGATGCGATGGTCGGTACTGCCGTTGCAAATGCGCGCTGCTGGGAACAATTGCGGGAAAACGCCTATCTGATGGGGCAAATGCTCGACGCCGACACGGCTTATATGACCAGCCGCGGTCTGCGCACGCTCGGTGTCCGACTGCGCCAGCATCAAGAAAGCAGCCTCAAAATCGCCGCATGGCTGGCGAACCATCCTCAGGTCGCGCGCGTTAATCATCCGGCCCTGCCGGGTAGCAAAGGTCATGCCTTCTGGAAACGAGACTTTACAGGCAGCAGCGGCCTGTTCTCCTTTGTGCTCAATAAAAAGCTGACCGAGGCAGAATTATCAGCCTATCTGGATAACTTTTCGCTGTTCAGTATGGCCTACTCCTGGGGAGGCTACGAATCGCTGATTATTGCTAATCAGCCGGAACAGATCGCCGCGATTCGTCCCGCAGGCGGCGTAGATTTTACCGGTACGCTGGTTCGGGTGCATATTGGTTTAGAGAGTGTTGATGATTTGATCGCTGATTTAGCCGCCGGCTTCGCCAGAATTGTGTAAAGTTGCCGGGGATGGACATATATGCAGACAATTTCCGTGGAAAAGTCTGCGTTTGTTGCGTCCGGGATCAAGGCATCCCGGACGATTCAGGAGTACAATAGGCAGATAAAAGCGTAAATGCTGTTCCACAGGAAAGTTCATGGCTGTCATTCAAGATATTATCGCTGCGCTCTGGCAACATGATTTTGCCGCGCTGGCGAATCCACACGTTGTTAGCGTCGTCTACTTTGTCATGTTCGCCACGCTATTTTTAGAAAACGGTCTGCTGCCAGCGTCATTCTTACCCGGCGATAGTCTGCTACTACTGGCAGGCGCGTTGATCGCCCAGGATGTGATGCATTTTTTGCCGACGATTGGCATTCTCACCGCCGCGGCCAGTCTCGGCTGCTGGCTAAGTTATATCCAGGGACGCTGGCTCGGTAATACGCGTACCGTCAAAGGCTGGCTGGCGCAGCTTCCGGCAAAATATCATCAGCGCGCCACCTGCATGTTTGACCGTCACGGTTTGTTAGCGTTGCTTGCCGGGCGCTTTCTGGCGTTTGTCCGCACTCTGCTGCCAACAATGGCGGGTATTTCCGGCCTGTCCAACCGCCGGTTTCAGTTTTTTAACTGGTTAAGCGGCCTGCTGTGGGTGACTGTCGTGACCAGCTTCGGCTACGCGCTCAGTATGATCCCGTTTGTTAAGCGCCATGAAGACCAGGTAATGACATTTTTAATGATCCTTCCCGTCGCGCTACTGGTCGCCGGGCTGTTAGGTACGCTGGTCGTGGTGATTAAAAAGAAATACTGTAACGCCTGACGTATCCATAATCGGCCAGGATGGCCCGGTTACGCTTCGTTGACCCGTGGCGGGATGCCCCACTTAGCTCCCTTGCATTGTCCGCATTCTTGCCGCATCTTCGCCCGGCGTAACGCCAAAATAACGTTTAAACTCCCGGCTAAACTGCGATGCGCTCTCATAGCCGACCCGCATCGCCGCGGCGCTGGCCTTCATACCGTCGTGAATCATCATCATTCGCGCTTTATGCAGTCGGTAGCTTTTTAAATACTGCAACGGCGAGGTGCTGGTGACCGCCTTAAAATTATGGTGAAACGCCGACACGCTCATGTTCGCTTCTGCCGCCAGTTGCTCAACATTCAGGTTCTCGGTGTATTTCATTTCGATCTGTTTAAGTACGCGACTGATCAGGCTAAAGTGCGTCTGGCGACTAACCAGTGCAAGCAGCGCCCCGCCGCGCGGTCCCATCAGCACATGATAAAGAATTTCGCGAATAATCTGTTTTCCCAGAATCCGCGCATCCAGCGGGCGCTCCATCACATCCAGCAATCTTTCCACCGCACATAAAATCTCGTCCGACAGCGTGGCGGAGTTAATCCCACTGGCCGCCATCGGCAACTGGAAACGCTCATCTTCGCCAATGTCCATGAGCAACTCTTGCAGTTGCAGCACATCAATGTCGAGCCGAATACCGGCCAGCGGTACCTCCGGCGTCGCCCAGGTCTCGCATTCAAAAGGGAGCGGCACGGTCAGTAAGAGATATTCATTAGCGTCATAACGAAACTTGCGCTTGTTAATATAGCCAATTTTATGGCCGGAAAAGAGAAATATGATGCCAGGCTGATACATGACCGGCGTGCGCGGCCCCGGTTCAACACCATACAACAGACGAATGCCCGCCAGCCGCTCGCTGATTATTTTATCATTATTTTTTAAATGATTAATTTTATCCGCCAACTGTAAGCAAATTGCTTCACGATTCATAACGCGCCATTTTTTCATCAAATTCACTCCGCTGGATTGTGCGCATTTTTAGCGATTTTCTCCAGCATTCTGGAGAAATAGGCAAAACATTGGCAGAAATGTGCATTGAGAGACATCCCTCACAAGACCACAATGATGACCATCAGGCAGACAGCCGCCTGCCCTCTTTTTACCCACATAAGGGAATGAGCAATGAACAATTTCAAATTACATACCCCTACCCGCATTCTGTTTGGTAAAGGCGCTATCGTCGATCTCCGCGATCAGATCCCGCAGGACGCCCGCGTGCTGATTACCTATGGCGGCGGTAGCGTGAAAAAGACCGGCGTACTGGCGCAAGTTCAGGAAGCGTTAAAAGGACTGGATGTTCGGGAGTTTGGCGGTATTGAACCGAACCCGTCCTATGAAACGCTGATGAAGGCCGTGCAGCTTGTGCGCGACGAAAATATTACCTTCCTGCTGGCCGTTGGCGGCGGTTCCGTACTGGACGGCACCAAATTTATCGCCGCAGCGGCGCAGTATACGGACGGCGTCGATCCGTGGCACATTCTGGAAACTGGCGGTACTGAGATTCGTAGCGCAATCCCGATGGGGTCTGTGCTGACCCTACCGGCAACCGGCTCAGAATCGAACGCCGGCGCAGTCATTTCCCGTAAAACCACTGGCGACAAACAGGCCTTCCACTCCTCGTTCGTGCAACCGGTCTTTGCCGTACTGGACCCGGTCTACACCTATACATTGCCGCCGCGCCAGGTTGCGAACGGCGTCGTGGATGCTTTCGTCCATACCGTTGAGCAGTACGTCACTTACCCGGTTAACGGCAAAATTCAGGATCGTTTCGCCGAAGGCATTTTACTCACACTGATCGAAGAAGGTCCCAAAGCGCTGCAAGAGCCTGAAAACTATGACGTCCGCGCTAACGTGATGTGGGCCGCTACTCAGGCGTTAAATGGCTTGATTGGCGCTGGTGTTCCGCAGGACTGGGCGACGCATATGCTGGGCCATGAGCTTACCGCGATGCACGGTCTCGATCATGCCCAGACGCTGGCTATCATTCTGCCTGCGCTATGGAACGAAAAACGAGACGTTAAACGCGCAAAACTCCTGCAATATGCTGAACGTGTATGGAATATCACCGACGGTTCCGACGACGAGCGTATTGATGCCGCCATTGCCGCCACCCGCCGTTTCTTTGAACAGATGGGCGTGCCTACCCACTTGTCCGATTACGGTCTGGATGGCAGCACTATTCCGGCGCTACTGGCTAAACTTGAGGCGCATGGATGCACAAATTTAGGTGAAAATCAGGATATTACGCTGGATGTCAGCCGTCGGATTTATGAAGCGGCGCGCTAAGGTTTTTTCGCCTCTGACTTTCGTTTTTGGCCATTTCGTCCAGACTTAAGTCATTTAGTCTCGCCGGCCCCGACTCCGGCGAGCCAATTAAAAGAGGAACACATCATGGCTAATCCAACCATTATCAGGCTACAGGATGGCAACGTAATGCCACAACTTGGGCTGGGAGTCTGGAAAGCAAGCAATGAAGAGGTGATCGCGGCGATTCATAAAGCGCTGGAGGTGGGCTATCGATCGATTGATACCGCCACAGCATATCAGAATGAAGAAGGCGTCGGCAAAGCGCTAAAAGCAGCGAGCGTGGCGCGGGAAGAGCTGTTTATCACCACCAAGTTGTGGAATGACGATCAAAAACGTCCCCGCGAAGCCCTGCAGGAGAGCCTGAAAAAACTGCAGCTTGATTATCTCGATCTCTATCTGATGCACTGGCCCGTACCGGCTATCGATCACTATGTCGACGCCTGGAAAGGCATGATCGCGCTGCAAAAAGAGGGGCTGGTAAAGAGTATCGGGGTCTGTAACTTTCAGATCCATCACCTCCAGCGTCTGATCGATGAAACCGGCGTTACCCCTGTGATCAACCAGATCGAGCTTCACCCCTTGATGCAACAGCGCCAGCTACATGCGTGGAATGCGACGCATAAAATCCAGACCGAGTCCTGGAGCCCGCTGGCGCAGGGCGGCGAAGGCGTATTCGATCAGAAAGTGATTCGCGAACTGGCGGATAAATACGGCAAAACGCCCGCCCAGATTGTTATTCGCTGGCATCTGGACTGCGGGCTGGTCGTCATTCCGAAATCCGTCACCCCTTCCCGTATCGCGGAAAACTTTGCTGTCTGGGATTTCCGTCTCGATAAAGATGAATTAGGCGAGATCGCAAAACTGGATCAAGGAAAACGCCTCGGCCCCGATCCGGATCAGTTCGGCGGTTAAGCCGGATTTATCGCACGCCATGCCCGACGATGTCGTCGGGCTTTTTTTCATTTCGAAATATTAAGAAACAATTACGCGCATTTAACAGTATATTTCCCCCACACACAAGCGCAGAATTATTCTGATTTTGTGAATATTTATTCATGATTATTATCAATTTACTTAATGTATATAAAATATTTATGGATGTGTGATTGTGGCGGAAAAAAAATCTCAGGGCGTCAAATGGCTCCCATTTATTCTTATTCTGGTTATCGCCGCCGGACTGTGGCAGCTAACGCCCCCTTCCGGGTTAAGCGCGCCGGCCTGGCATTCCGCGATTATTTTTGTCGCGACGATCGCCTCTATCGTGGCGAAAGTGCTGCCTATTGGCGCGGTCGGTATTATTGGTATCACCGTCTTTGCGCTCGCCTATGCTGCCGGCGACAAAACGGCCAGCGGCGCGATTACCACGGCGTTGAGCGAGCTGAACAGTTCGCTGATCTGGCTTATCGTCGTCGCCTTTATGATTGCCCGTGGGTTTATCAAAACCGGGCTGGGTCGGCGTATCGCCCTACAAATGATCCGTCTGTTAGGTAAACGAACGCTGGGTCTGGCTTATGGTCTGGCGTTTGCCGATCTGATCCTCTCCCCCGCGATGCCCAGTAACACCGCGCGCTGCGGCGGCGTGATTTACCCGATCGCCGACTCGCTGGCGCGCAGCTTTGATTCACATCCGGAAGATGAGTCTCGCAGCAAAATCGGCACCTTTCTGATCACCTGTATTGGCAATGTTAACGACGTCACCGCCGCACTGTTTATGACCGGTTATACGGGTAACCTGCTGGCGGTAAAACTGGCGGCGAACGCCGGCGTTACGTTGAGCTGGGGAAGCTGGTTTATCGCCGCGCTCCTGCCTTGCCTGGTCTCTTTTCTTATCGTCCCGCTGCTGGTCTACTGGCTGACGCGTCCGGAAATTAAACATACGCCGGATGCGCCGGATTTGGCGCGCAAAGAGCTGGCGCAAATGGGCAGTATGACGCGCGGCGAGTGGCTCATGCTGGCGACCGTCGGCGTGTTGCTGGTGCTATGGATTTTTGGCAGCTCGCTCGGCGTGGATGCCACGACGGCCTCTTTTGTCGGTCTCTCGATTTTATTACTGAGCGGCGTGCTCACCTGGGAAGACGTTAAAAGCGAAAAAGGCGCCTGGGATACGTTGATTTGGTTTGCCGCGCTGCTGATGATGGCTAACCAGTTGAAGAAACTAGGATTCACCAGCTGGTTTGGCAACCTGATTGGCGACAGCATCGGCAGTACGATGCATGGAACCAGTTGGATAATCATCCTGCTGCTGCTTAACGCAGCCTATTTTTATACCCACTATTTTTTCGCCAGCGGCAACGCGCAAATCGCCGCGCTGTATGCGGTGTTTCTGGGTGTCGGTCTGCATCTGAATATACCGGCGGCGCCGATGGCGCTTATGCTGGCGTTTACCAGCAGCCTGTACTGCTCTCTTACGCAGTATACCCACGCACGCGGCCCCATTCTATTTGGCGCCGGCTATGTGCCAACGGGCGTCTGGTGGCGAACGGGATTTATTATCAGTCTCTTTAATCAGGCGGTCTTTTTGACAGTCGGCCTCGCATGGTGGAAAGTGTTAGGGTTGTATTAAACGCTTAACGCATCGATAAGCCCTCGGTTAACGGAGAAATGGAATGACCTGCATTTTCTGTCAAATAGTTGAAGGTAAAGCACCTTGTCATAAAGTTTGGGAAGATGAGCATCACCTGGCTTTTTTGTCGATTTTTCCGAATACCGATGGGTTTACCGTAGTGATCCCGAAAAAACATTACCCCAGCTACGCGTTCGATCTACCACCGCAGGCGTTAGCGGACCTGATGCTGGCGACCCAAAAAGTGGCTAAGAAACTGGATAAGGCTTTCCCGGATGTCAGTCGTACGGGAATGTTCTTCGAAGGTTTCGGCGTAGACCATGTGCACAGTAAATTAAGCCCCATGCACGGTACTGGCGATTTAACCCACTGGAAACCGATTGAATCGCGGCAGAATAAATTTTTCGAACAGTATGAAGGATATCTGTCGTCACACGATCATGAACGGGCTGATGACGAAAAACTAGCCGCGCTGGCGGCCAGAATTCGTGAGGCATAAATACGGAGCACTTCTGCCGGATGGTGTTCGGCCTGGGTCGATCTGTGGGCCTGATAAACACAGCGCCATCAGGCAAAATAATCGCTGGATCGCGGCTTCGCCTTATCCAGCCTGACAGGATACCTGTAAAACCGTTTAACGCCCCGCGCCTTTCCCGCGCTTCTTATTCGCAGCAAGCCCCTGCCGCTGATGTTCCACCGGCGTATGCTTGGTCAACGCCGGGCGCGTGTTGCGGTTCTGGCGACGCGCTTCGCGCATCTCTTCAATGGTCGGCGCAGGCACCAGACACTCACGGCGACCGCCAATCAAATGCTTTTTCCCCATCGCTTCCAGCGCCTGGCGAATCAGCGGCCAGTTCGCCGGATCGTGATAACGCAGCAGTGCCTTATGCAGGCGACGTTGCCTGTCTCCCTTCGGCACCACCACATCTTCACTCTTATAACCAATTTTACCCAGCGGGTTTTTGCCGGTGTAATACATGGTGGTCGAATTCGCCAACGGCGACGGGTAGAAGTTCTGCACCTGATCCAAACGGAAGCGGTGGCGCTTGAGCCACAGCGCAAGATTCACCATATCCTCGTCCCGCGTGCCCGGATGTGCGGAGATAAAATACGGGATCAGATACTGCTCTTTTCCGGCCTGTTTAGAGTAAAGGTCAAATAACTCTTTAAAGCGATCGTAGCTGCCCATACCCGGCTTCATCATTTTCGACAGCGGACCTTCTTCAGTATGCTCCGGGGCAATCTTCAGATAGCCGCCCACATGATGGCTCGCCAGCTCTTTAATGTAGCGAGGATCTTCTACGGCGATGTCGTAGCGCACGCCGGAGGCAATTAAGATTTTCTTAATGCCTTTCAGCTCACGGGCGCGGCGATAAAGATTGATCGTCGGCGTATGGTCAGTATCCATATGCGGACAGATATCCGGATAGACGCACGACAGGCGACGACAGGTCTGCTCCGCACGCGGCGACTTACAGCGCAGCATATACATGTTCGCGGTAGGACCGCCCAGATCGGAGATCACGCCGGTAAACCCCGGCACCGTGTCGCGGATCGCTTCGATCTCGTTGATAATAGAGTCTTCCGAGCGGCTCTGAATGATGCGCCCTTCATGTTCAGTGATCGAGCAGAAAGAGCAGCCGCCAAAGCAGCCGCGCATGATATTGATCGAAAAGCGGATCATCTCATAGGCCGGAATACGGGCATTGCCGTAAGCCGGGTGCGGCACACGCTGATACGGCAGCGCAAACACGCTATCCATCTCTTCAGTGGAGAGCGGTATGGCGGGTGGGTTGATCCAGACATAGCGGTCGCCGTGTTTTTGCATCAGCGCCCGCGCGCAGCCAGGGTTAGTTTCGTGATGCAGAATACGCGACGCATGGGCGTACAGCACCTTGTCGCCTTTCACCTTTTCAAAGGATGGCAGCAGGATATAGGTTTTTTCCCACGGCTTCGGACGCGGCGGCTGCACGGTAATCGCTTTAGCTTCCTGCTTTTTCGGCGCGACCGGCTTGTTATCCGCGCACGGCAGATCCTCGCCATAGGGATGGGGAATTGGATCGATTTTACCCGGCGTGTCCAGACGAGTGGAGTCGACGCCGCTCCAGCCAGGCAGAGCTTCTTTAACCATAATCGCAGTGTTACGCACGTCGCGAATCTGATCGATGGTTTCGCCCATTGCCAAACGGTGCGCCACTTCCACCAGCGGACGCTCGCCGTTGCCAAACATCAGCATGTCGGCTTTGGAATCGACTAACACTGAACGACGCACAGTATCAGACCAGTAGTCGTAATGCGCGGTACGACGCAGACTGGCCTCAATGCCGCCGAGGATCACCGGGACGTCTTTCCATGCTTCTTTGCAACGCTGGGTATAGACCAGCGTGGCGCGGTCCGGGCGTTTGCCCGCGACGTTATCCGGGGTGTAGGCGTCATCGTGGCGCAGCTTACGGTCAGCGGTGTAACGGTTGATCATCGAATCCATATTGCCAGCGGTCACGCCGAAGAACAGGTTCGGTTTACCCAGACGCATAAAGTCGTCTTTACTGTTCCAGTCCGGCTGGGCGATGATCCCCACGCGGAAGCCCTGCGCTTCCAGCATACGACCGCAAATCGCCATGCCGAAGCTCGGATGGTCGACGTAGGCGTCTCCGGTTACCAGAATAATGTCGCAGCTATCCCAGCCAAGTTGATCCATCTCTTCACGTGACATCGGCAAAAACGGCGCCGGCCCAAAGCAGGCGGCCCAGTACTGCGGCCAGGAGAAAAGGTCGCGATCCGGTTGGATCAGGGAGATAGCGCTCATATTGCTTCCAAAACGATTGGCAAAAAAATAATCAAAGGTCGGGGATTATAAGCCGTATCTATAGCGAAAATGAAGGAGATTATCGCCTTATATGCAGGGCTGGCGCGAAATAGAAACAACTTTCAACGGCCTGGCCTGAGGTGTTTGAAATTGGTCTTATGAATATCTTCAAATTGGTATGCAATTAATTATACCCACGTCTAAAAACGCAGTATCGCCATAACAACAAAAAGTAAAAAAACATCGCATTATCAGCAATATATAAAAAAACTTCGCTGAATTGCTCACGACACTGTTTTTACCATGACTTTCTTCTGTGAACCAGATCTCTTTCTTTGGTCTATTGATTAAATTAAATTGGCTGACAGAATTCAGGGGATAAAGAACACCATCACCACGCCTTTCCCCAACACAATACCTTACGTATCAGCAGGTTATTAATTAATCAACGATAACCACAGGAATCCCAACCTATAAGGAAGCAGATATGAAAAACACACGTTCATTCACAACATCAGCGGTATTACTGGCCGGCTGTTTGCTACTGGCATTCCCAACGCTCGCCAAAACCACGCTGAAACTGAGCCACAATCAGGATAAAAGCCACGCCGTTCACAAAGCGATGAGCTATCTGGCCGACAAAGCGAAAGCCTATTCGGACGGCGAATTAAATATTCGTATTTACCCCAACGCCACGCTGGGCAACGAACGTGAATCGCTGGAATTGATGAACTCCGGCGCTCTGCAAATGGTGAAAGTCAATGCGGCATCGCTGGAGTCTTTTGCGCCGGAATATAGCGTGTTTAGCCTGCCGTTTTTATTCCGTGACCGCGATCACTACTACAACGTACTGAAAAGCGACTTAGGGAAACGCATTCTCGCGTCCTCCGAAAGCAAAGGCTTCGTCGGCTTAACCTGGTACGACGGCGGCGCCCGCAGTTTTTACGCTGGTAAGCCCATCACTCAACCCGACGATTTAGCCGGTATGAAAATCAGAGTGCAGCAAAGCCCCAGCGCTATCGCGATGGTGAAAGCGCTCGGCGGCGTGCCGACGCCGATGGCGCAAGGCGAACTCTATACCGCGCTCCAGCAAGGCGTGGTCGATGGCGGCGAAAACAACCCCGTGGTTTATGCCGATATGCGTCATGCGGAGGTGGCGAAATTCTATTCCCGCGACGAGCACACGATGGTGCCGGATGTCCTGGTCATCAGTACCAAAGTACTTAACAAATTGAGCGATAAAGAGCGGAAAGCGTTATATAAAGCCGCAGATGAATCCATGCAGCAAATGAAAGACGTCATCTGGCCCGCCGCGGAAAAAGAGGCTTATGAGAGCATGAAGGCCATGAACGCGACTGTTGTTGATATTGATAAATCCGCGTTCAAACAGCGTGTTAAGCCCTTGTTTGATGAGTTCCGCGCAAAAGACGCTCAGTCAGCGAAGGATCTGGAATACATCGAGAATATGTAAATCTGCCGGGCAGGGTTCTCCTGCCCTTTACAGGATGTAATATGCGAATACTCACCAATGCACTGAACAAAATACTGGCCGGGTGCTGCTGTATTATTCTGGCGGTCATGGTTGCCTGCGTATCCTGGCAGGTGGCGGCGCGCTTTATATTCAACGCGCCAAGCAGCACGCTCGACGAATTCACCCAGATTCTTTTTATGTGGATGATTCTGTTAGGCGGCGTCTATACCGCCGGATTAAAAAAACATTTAGCTATCGATTTGTTAGCGCAAAAACTCTCCCGAACGCCCGCCCTCGTGCTCGACAGTATCATTCAGGTGATTATTACCGTGTTCGCGCTGATTTTTATGGTGTACGGCGGTGATATTATTGTTGAAAAAGCGGCGCACGTCAGCCAAATGTCCCCGGTATTAAAATGGCCTATGGATAAAGTCTATTGGGTCATGCCGATTAGCGGCGTCATCCTGGTGTACTACACCATTGTGAACGTTATTGATAATTATCATCAGCGCCATCTTCGCTAACGAGGGATATATGGACTTTGAATATATTTACCCAATAATTGTTTTATTTGGCAGCTTTGCCATTATGCTGGCGGTCGGCGTTCCTATTACATTCGCTATCGGGCTGTCGTCCTTATTCTCAATCCTGATAGCCCTTCCCCCGGATGCGGCAATCTCGGTTATTTCGCAAAAAATGACCGTCGGTCTCGATGGCTTTACGCTGCTGGCGATCCCCTTTTTTGTGTTAGCCGGCAATATCATGAATACCGGGGGAATCGCCCGGCGCCTGGTGAATCTGGCTCAGGCGTTAGTTGGCCGCCTTCCCGGTTCGCTGGCGCACTGCAATATTCTGGCGAACACCCTGTTTGGCGCGATATCCGGCTCGGCGGTCGCTTCTGCGGCCGCGGTGGGCGGCATCATGTCGCCATTACAGGAAAAAGAGGGCTACTCTCCGGCGTTCTCTACGGCGATCAACGTCGCTTCGGCGCCGATTGGCCTGATGATCCCGCCCAGCAACGTGCTAATTGTCTATTCGCTGGCTAGCGGCGGCACCTCTGTCGCCGCCCTGTTTTTGGCGGGCTACCTGCCCGGCATCTTAACCGCGCTGGCTTTAATGACGGTAGCTGCGCTGTATGCCCATCGCCACCATTACCCGGTTGCCGAACGTATCAACCTGCGGCAGTTTCTGTCGGTATTCCGCGATTCGTTGCCCAGCCTGTTGCTGATATTTATTATTATCGGCGGCATTATCGGCGGCGTATTTACGCCAACAGAGGCCTCTGCGATCGCGGTAATCTATAGCCTGGCGCTGGCGGCCATTTATCGAGAAATTAATGTGAGTAAGTTGCGCGATATTCTGCTGGATTCGGTAGTAACCAGCTCTATTGTTCTCTTACTGGTCGGCTGCTCAATGGGAATGTCATGGGCGATGACCAATGCTGATGTTCCTGAACTGATTAATGAAATGATTACCAGCGTGTCCGAAAATAAATGGGTCATCTTGCTGATTATCAATCTCATTTTGTTACTCGTCGGGACGTTTATGGATATTACCCCGGCTATTCTGATCTTTACGCCTATTTTCCTTCCCATTGCTCAACATCTGGGAATCGACCCTGTCCATTTTGGCATTATTATGGTTTTCAATTTAACCATCGGACTGTGTACGCCCCCGGTAGGCACTATTTTGTTCGTCGGTTGCAGTATCGGCAAAATCAGTATTGATAAAGTCGTCAAACCGCTATTACCGATGTTTCTGGCACTCTTTGTGGTCATGGCGATGATTTGCTACTTCCCGCAGTTGAGTCTGCTGCTTCCCACGCTGTTTGCCCCTTCCTGAAAACCCTGACGGGTCTGCGCTATTCAGACCCGTACTCGGACGCTTTACGACGCTGGATTCACCAGCATTTGCCCAATCGAACCGCGGTCAGCCATTTCCAGCGTCTGGCTGTTGAAATAGAACGGGAAGTGCGGCCAGGACGGCTGACCGTAGTAGACCAGCAATTCGACTTGCCCATCCACCCAGACGGTATCTTTCCAGCCTCTATCTTCCGGGAACGGCATAGCGCCGTTGACGTTACGAATCAGGAAAGAGACGCCCTCAATATGGAACGACTGCGGCATATCGGCGCGTACCGTCCAGCGCTCCCAGGTGCCTTGTTGGGCGGTAATATCAATGCGATTCACATCCCACAGTTGGCCGTTAATCCCCGGATCGTCGCCAAGACTGATGTCCCGACTGCGGACAGGCGCGCCGCTCATGATCTCCGTCGGCAACAGACGCATCGGCAGATTATCGGTCACCAGCGGCAGCAATCCGGTTGGCCGTAACGTCAGCACCAGGGTCGAAACCAGAATACTGGAAGGCTCAAAGAAACCGCGAATCCGATCGACTATGCTGGCCGCTTCCCCGCAGGTGATCGAGACTTCGTCGCCGTTGGTCATATCAACCAGGATTTCACGTCGCTCGCCGGGCGCCAGAGACAACTGTTTGACGGAAACCGGCGCAGGTAAAAAGCCCTGATCGCCTGAAATCACATGCAGCGCCCGGCCATCGCTCATCTGAAGCTGATAGCGCCGCGAGTTCGAGGCGTTCAACAACCGTAACCGCACCCAGCCGCGGGACACTTCGACATAGGGGCTTTGCGCGCCGTTCACCAGCAGCGTATCGCCGACAAAACCACCGCTTCCCGGTTCGCTGTACTCCGGCGTCCCAAAGTTATCCAGCCGCTTATCCTGGATAATGACGGGAAAATCATCCACGCCGTAATGGTTCGGAATGGGCAGCGTTTTACTGATGTCGTCTTCGACCAGCCACATTCCGGCCAGGCCGTTATACACCTGCTGCGCAGTGCGGTTAGGCGTGTTAGCGTGATACCACAGCGTCGCGGCGCTCTGACGAATCGGCAACACCGGCGCCCAGTCCGCGTTCGGCGACATCATACGCGCCGGGCCACCCATCAGCGGCCCCGGCACCAGTAAACCAGCAACCGTCATGGAGACATTTTCCGCCAGGCGGTTGCTATAGATGAGTTTAACGTCATCGCCTTTCCAGACGCGGATTGTCGGCCCCAGATAACGACCGTTCACTCCCCAGACCGGCGCGCGCGTGCCTTGCGTAAAGGACCAGTGCGCTCGCTGTAGCGTCATAAACAACGGCTGCCCGCGACGGGACTCCAGCAACGGCGGAACAGGCAACGGCTGTTGCTGACCGGCAGCATTCGCCCTGAGGGGAATCGCGCCTGCACATAGTGCGATTCCCGATGCCTGAAGAAACTGACGCCGACTGAATGACATATAAGCTCCATGTAAAACAGGCTAAAGAGTTGTGCCTGAAAAAATGATTTCTACAATAACAGAGTAAGGCTGCTTAAACCTTACCGGTCGCTTCACGTTCCGCAACCTCTTTATCAAGTTCCGCGATTTTTTGCTCCATTAACGCACGGCAGTGGGCCGCCAGCTCGCGAACCTGATCTTTACCATATTCGCTGACGTCGACTGGCGGCAGCATTTCCACAATAACCAGTCCGTTGTTCAGGCGGTTTAGATTGACTTTGTTAGAGGTGTTGGAAACGCAGACAGGAATGATCGGCACACCAGCCGCGATAGCCGCATGAAACGCGCCGGTTTTAAACGGCAGCAGACCGCGTCCCCGGCTACGCGTACCTTCAGGGAACATCCAGATAGAAATACGGCGCTTTTTAAAATGGTTAACCACTGCCGCAATGGTGCTATGCGCTTTGGCGCGGTTATTACGGTCAATCAACAGATTACCGGTCAGCCAGTACAGTTGCCCAAAAAACGGGATCCAAAGCAGGCTTTTTTTCCCCACCGTCACCGTTGGCGGCTGCACAATATTCGACGCCGTGACCATATCATAATTATTCTGATGGTTAGCAATGTAGATAGCATTGCCATAATTTTCCGCGTCGGCGGGTTTGCGGCACTCCACTTTCAGGCCAAACAGCGGGGCCAGACGGCCGAACATATGCCCAAACGTCGCCACGTGTTTTGGGTTACGTGGGCTGAAAAGGCAGTAAATAGAACCGAAAACACAGACCAGAATGGAGTAAATAACGGTAACAATAAGACGAAAAATATATAGCATAACAACCTCTGAAGGCCTAAGAGCCCGGCATTCTACGTCACCTGAAATTCAGGTTAGGATTTTGGTAAGTGTGGCTCTCTGGAAAAACGTATTGTTAATCGCAATGCACGAATAAACAACGGTTTTACGGGAAATTTTAATGTTAATCCGATCTGAAACCGTAGGCCGGATAAGACGCTACTGCGTCGTCATCCGGCAACGGCAGAGCGCCGGATGGCGGCTTAAATGCCTTGTCCGGCCTACGGGTGCCTCTGTCTTACTCTTCGCTGTCGCCATGACTTACGCGATGCGGTGAATCAATCTCAATGCGATCGATACGCTGCAGGCCGCGCATTAATGTGCCACGGCGTCCGCGTTCGCCGACCACCTTTTGTAACTCTTCAGGGCGCAGTTTGATTTTGCGCTTCCCGACATGGATAGTCAGAGTGCTTTGTGGCGGCAGCACGTACAGGTGCGCCAGTCCATCATCGCCTTTTGCCGCTTCCGCAGAGGGGATATTAATGATCTTATTCCCTTTGCCTTTCGACAGCTGCGGCAGAGAGTCAACCGGGAACATCAACATCCGTCCGGCCTGGGTAATCGCCAGCAGCATATCGTGCTCGTCTTCAATCACCAGCGGCGGCATGACGTGCGCATTTTCCGGCAGTGTAATCAACGCTTTACCGGCACGGTTACGGGCAACCAGATCGTTAAACGTACAAACGAAGCCATAGCCCGCATCCGACGCCATCAGCAGTTTCTGGTCATCGCCTTCCATCAGCATATGCTCTACGGTCGCCCCCGGCGGCAGCGTGAGTTTGCCGGTCAGCGGTTCGCCCTGCCCGCGCGCCGACGGAAGCGTAATGGGATCAATGGCATAGCTGCGACCGGTGGTATCAATAAACACCACCGGTTGATTGCTCTTACCTTTCACCGCGGCTTTAAAGCTATCGCCCGCTTTATAGTTAAGCCCCGGCGCATCAATATCATGACCTTTGGCGCTGCGCACCCAGCCCATCTGCGACAGCACGATAGTCACCGGTTCGGACGGCAGCATATCGTGTTCGCTCATCGCTTTAGCTTCTTCGCGCTCACGCAGCGGAGAACGGCGATCGTCGCCATAGGCATCGGAATCTGCCTGTAGCTCTTTTTTCAGCAAGGTATTCATTTTGCGTTCGGACGCGAGAATGCCCTGCAACTGGTCCCGCTCTTTTTCCAGCTCGTCCTGCTCACCGCGAATTTTCATCTCTTCCAGTTTGGCGAGATGACGCAGTTTCAGTTCGAGAATCGCTTCCGCCTGAGTTTCGCTGATGCCGAAACGCGACATCAGCGCGGGTTTCGGCTCATCCTCGTTACGGATAATCTCAATCACTTCGTCGATGTTGAGAAACGCCACCAGCAAACCTTCGAGGATATGCAGGCGCTTAAGCACTTTCTCCAGACGATAGTTCAGACGACGACGCACCGTGTCGCGGCGGAACGCCAGCCACTCGGTGAGGATCTCCAGCAGGTTTTTCACCGCCGGACGACCATCCAGACCGATCATGTTCAGGTTAATACGGTAGCTTTTTTCCAGATCGGTGGTGGCGAACAGATGGTTCATCACCTGTTCCATATCCACACGGTTGGAGCGCGGGACAATCACTAAACGCGTCGGGTTTTCGTGATCCGATTCATCGCGCAGATCGTCTACCATCGGCAGTTTTTTATTACGCATCTGCGCAGCAATCTGTTCCAGCACTTTCGCGCCAGAGACCTGATGCGGCAGCGCGGAAATTACCACGGCGCCGTCTTCTTTGGTCCATACCGCGCGCATACGCACGGAGCCACGCCCGTTTTCGTAAATTTTACGAATTTCCGCACGTGGGGTAATGATCTCCGCTTCGGTCGGGTAATCCGGCCCCTGGACGATATCCAGCAACTGATCCAGCGTCGTTTTCGGCTGCTCAATCAGCGTAATCGCCGCTTTCGCCACTTCGCGCAGGTTGTGCGGCGGGATATCTGTTGCCATCCCCACCGCAATACCGGTGGTGCCGTTCAGCAGGATGTTCGGCAGACGCGCCGGTAACATTTTCGGTTCCTGCATCGTGCCGTCGAAGTTTGGCACCCAGTCCGCCGTCCCCTGACCGAGTTCGCTTAACAGCAGCTCGGCGTATTTGGACAGGCGAGATTCGGTATAACGCATTGCCGCGAATGACTTCGGATCATCCGGCGCGCCCCAGTTCCCCTGGCCATCGACCAGCGGGTAACGGTAAGAGAACGGCTGCGCCATCAGCACCATGGCTTCATAGCAGGCGCTGTCGCCGTGCGGATGATACTTACCCAGTACGTCACCGACGGTACGGGCGGATTTTTTAAATTTAGCGCTGGCGTTCAGCCCCAGCTCTGACATCGCATAGACGATGCGGCGCTGTACCGGCTTCAGGCCGTCGCCAATAAACGGCAACGCACGATCCATGATCACGTACATGGAGTAGTTTAAGTAGGCGTTTTCCGTAAATTCATGTAGCGCAAGGCGCTCTGCCATATCGCTCATTAACAGGGGATCCTCAATCTGCATGCTGACCGTTCGGACGGCAATATTGCCGCAGATAATACCCTATCTCACGGTCTGAGTCACAAACCGTGAGACAGGTTGCGAGGAAGTTAACGAAGCGGCAGATAGATATCCGTCAGCAGCTCATGTTCCGCCACCTCATGGACGAAATTCAGGTACTGGAAGAAGACCGGAAAATCGCGCAGCGTCTCACCGCTGGCGGGTAGCCATTCGCGGAATAAATACCACACGCTCTCCGGGAGGCTGTCGAGCGATCCCTGATGGCGCACCACCGCGCAGCGCCCGCCAGGAATCTCGCTATTCACCACGCCAACGTCATTTTCGGCTATCGGCTGGCGGACGCTGCCGCAGATATCAAAGCGGAATTGATCCGGCGGCGTCGTCTGCGGGTCGTGCCAGGCAATACCAAAAGTTTGACTGCTGGCAATCGGCGACTGCCCCGTTTCGCGCCGCCATGCAATAAATTTCGCCGCGCTGGCGTTGACCTTATCCGGATGCCCCAGATGCGTCAGCATCGCGACGCGGGTAGGTGGAAATTCAACGATTTTTACGTCCATGACATGCTGCTCCTGTAACGCAAGTTTAGGAACGCGCTGGTGCCAGGCCAGCCAGTCCGGCGATTGCCGAAACCGGCGCGGGCTTTGACCAAACGCGGTTTTGAAAGCACGTGTGAACGACTCCGGATTCTGAAACCCGGCATCCAGCGCGATATCGATAACTTTATCCTGCGGGTTAAACGCCAGCCGCCATGACGCGCGGCGCAAACGCAACCACTGGATATAGCGATAGAGCGGAAGCCCGCTCCAGACGGTAAACTGCCGGTGAAAATGAAACGGCGAGCTGTGCGCCATCCGGCTTAACACCTCAAGCGACAGAGGCTCATCCAGATGACGCTCAATGTGGTCGCAAACGCGCCGCAGACGTTCGGAATAAGCCGCGCTGATCAGGTCATTCATCACTGCCTCCTTGTGGCCTATTCTGCCCACCGGGCGGCTGTGAATCCTGACCGATCTTGCGCAATGTGGGATTACGGATTCACTTTACGAATCTGTTTTACGTCGATTTCGACAGAGTTCCAGTCTTTATCCACTTCGCCCTGAATTTCAACGGTATCCTGCGGGGTTACGGTCAGGCCGTTCCAGCGCTTGTGGTCAATATCCACATTGATAGTACCGGTCGCATCTTTAAACACATACAGGTCGTCGGAAATGCGCTCGACGATATTCCCGCGCAGCGTTACCCACGCATCGTCACGCAGCGATTTAGCGCTCTCTACCGTCGTGCTGCTGCCGTTCGGGCCGACAAATCCGCCGCCTTGCGTTTGCGTCGCCGACGGGCCGGAGAAACCACCCTGCTGAGCCGCCAGAACCGGGGTAGAACACAGTGCCATAACGGCAACGATTGCAGCTAATTTTTTCATGATTACTTTTCCCTTTCATGTCGTTTCAGATCCATTTAATAAGGTAATCCTTAACAACTTCTTAAGGCAAAAAAAGAATCTTTTTTTCTGTACATCGCCTGCGGCGACAAGGTTAACTGACGACAACGCGAGTTACCGCAAGGAAGAACAGATGCGAATTTTACTGGTAGAAGATGACACACTTATTGGCGATGGCATAAAAGCGGGCCTGAGTAAAATGGGTTTCAGCGTCGACTGGTTTACCGAGGGACGTCCGGGCAAAGAGGCGCTTTACAGCGCGCCTTATGATGCGGTTATTTTAGATTTGACGCTGCCAGGAATGGACGGACGGGATATTTTGCGCGAATGGCGCGAAAAGGGTAAACAGGAACCGGTACTGATCCTGACGGCGCGCGACGCGTTAGCAGAGCGCGTCGAGGGGCTACGTCTGGGCGCCGATGACTATTTATGTAAACCTTTCGCGCTCATTGAGGTCGCCGCCCGTCTGGAGGCGCTGGTACGCCGCGCCAGCGGTCAGGCCAGTAGCGAATTGCGCCACGGCCAGGTGACGCTCAATCCAGGCAATCTCGTCGCAACGCTTGCCGGCGAACCGCTGGCCTTAAAACCAAAAGAGTTCGCGTTGCTGGAACTCTTACTGCGCAACAAAGGTCGCGTGCTGCCGCGCAAGCTTATTGAAGAGAAGCTGTATAACTGGGATGACGACGTGTCCAGCAATGCAGTGGAAGTCCATGTTCATCATTTACGCCGCAAGCTCGGCAGCGAATTTATTCGCACCGTACACGGCATCGGCTACACCCTGGGTGACGCATGAAATTGACGCAACGTCTCAGCCTGCGCGTCAGGCTGACGCTTATTTTCCTGATTCTGGTCTCCATCACCTGGGCAATCTCCAGTTTTGTGGCCTGGAGAAAGACGACGGATAATGTCGACGAGCTGTTTGACACACAGTTGATGTTGTTCGCCAGACGGCTTAGCACCCTCGATCTTAACGAGATCAACGCCCCGCAGCGCATGGCGCATACGCCAAAGAAATTAAAACATGGGCATATCGATGACGATGCGCTGGCATTCGCCATCTTTTCCGCTGACGGCAAAATGTTGCTGCATGATGGCGACAACGGCCAGGATATTCCGTATCGCTATCGCCGGGAAGGTTTCGACAATGGCTATCTGAAGGATGACAACGACCTCTGGCGTTTTTTGTGGTTGAACTCGGTGGACGGTAAGTATCGTATCGTCGTCGGTCAGGAGTGGGATTACCGCGAAGATATGGCGCTGGCGATCGTGGCGGCGCAATTAACGCCGTGGCTGATCGCCCTTCCCTTCATGCTGCTGATTTTATTACTCCTGCTTCACCGCGAGCTCAGACCGTTGAAAAAACTGGCGCAGGCGCTGCGCTTCCGGTCGCCGGAATCGGAAACGCCGCTCGACGCCAAAGGCGTACCGAGCGAGGTTCGCCCACTGGTCGAAGCGCTTAATCAGCTTTTTAGCCGCATCCACTCCATGATGGTGCGCGAACGGCGATTTACCTCCGACGCCGCCCATGAATTGCGCAGCCCGCTGGCCGCGCTGAAAGTACAAACCGAGGTGGCGCAGCTCTCGGGCGACGATCCGCTATCGCGTGATAAAGCGCTGACCCAGCTCCATGCGGGGATCGATCGCGCCACGCGGCTGGTCGATCAGCTACTGACGTTATCGCGTCTCGACTCGCTCAATAATTTGCAGGATGTAGCGGAGATTTCGCTGGAAGAGCTGCTGCAGTCCGCGGTAATGGATATTTATCATCCGGCGCAGCAGGCGAATATCGACGTGCGTTTACAGCTTAACGCCCATGACGTCATACGTACCGGCCAGCCGCTACTCTTAAGCCTGTTAGTGCGTAACCTGCTGGATAATGCGATTCGCTACAGTCCGCAGGGCAGCGTCGTCGACGT
Organism: Salmonella sp. 5800; assembly: GCF_046558195.1. Lineage (NCBI taxonomy): Bacteria > Pseudomonadati > Pseudomonadota > Gammaproteobacteria > Enterobacterales > Enterobacteriaceae > Salmonella > Salmonella sp. 5800. The sequence goes on from NZ_JBGDOX010000003.1 coordinate 190,016, forward strand.
TACCTTACATGCCCGCAGCTTCACCGTCAGAGATAATGGCCCCGGCGTAGCGCCAGAGATTCTGACGCATATCGGCGAGCGTTTTTACCGCCCGCCTGGCCAAAGTGTGACCGGCAGCGGTCTGGGATTATCAATCGTCCGCCGCATCGCTACGCTACACGGCATGACGGTGTCGTTTGGCAACGCCGCGGAAGGTGGATTTGAGGCCGTAGTAAGTTGGTAACAGAGACTTTTGCCAAAAACGCAAAAGACTTTGCACATTTTGCTAATTTCACCGCACCGCCCGTCAGCGTAGAATCAGCAGCAAACGCATTTCTTGAGGATACAAAATGAGTAACATCCTGATTATCAACGGGGCGAAAAAATTCGCGCACTCCAACGGCCAGTTAAATGACACCCTGACCGAAGTTGCCGATGGGCTTCTGCGCGATCTGGGTCATCAGGTTAAGATCGTCCGTGCCGACAGCGACTATGACATTAAAGAAGAGGTGCAGAATTTCGTCTGGGCTGACGTGGTGATTTGGCAGATGCCAGGCTGGTGGATGGGCGCGCCATGGACAGTAAAAAAATATATGGATGATGTCTTTACCGAAGGTCACGGCACGCTCTATGCCAGCGATGGCCGCACGCGTTCCGATGCCGCTAAAAAGTACGGTTCCGGCGGTCTGGTGCAGGGGAAAAAATATATGCTGTCACTGACGTGGAACGCGCCGATGGAAGCATTTACCGAAAAAGATCAGTTTTTCCACGGCGTAGGCGTAGATGGCGTCTATCTGCCATTCCATAAAGCCAACCAGTTCCTGGGCATGGACGCGCTACCAACATTTATTGCCAACGACGTGATTAAAATGCCGGATGTTCCGCGCTATACCGCAGAATATCGCAAGCATCTGAGCGAAATTTTTGCTTAACTGGTCATCCTGGAATTAGAAGGAGTTAACCATGCTTACCGTCATTGCCGAAATTCGCACGCGTCCGGGCCAACATCACCGTCAGGCCGTCCTCGATCAGTTTGCGAAAATTATTCCAACCGTTCTTAAAGAAGAGGGGTGCCACGGTTACGCGCCGATGGTGGATCATGCCGCGGGCGTGAGTTTTCAGACTCTGGCGCCTGACTCGATCGTGATGATTGAACAGTGGGAAAGCGTTGCGCACCTTGAGGCGCATCTGCAAACCCCGCATATGAAAGCCTACAGCGACGCGGTAAAAGACGATGTGCTGGAAATGAATATTCGTATTCTGGAATCCGGCGTTTAAGTTATTACCCTCGTCTGACGTCGCCCTGATGCGATGCGCAAGTGTCGCCATCAGGCTGCGGCGTCATGTCGGATTCGCTTATCCGGCCTGCGGCATGCAGACCGGATAAAGCGTGCAACAACCGTTACACGTCAAGATCCGCGAGATCGCCTTTTTCCTGTAGCCAGTTGCGTCGATCTTCAGAACGTTTCTTCGCCAGCAGCATATCCATCATCGCATTAGTACGCTGATCGTCTTCATCGCTAATGGTGAGCTGCACCAGGCGGCGAGTATTTGGATCAAGCGTGGTTTCGCGTAACTGCATTGGGTTCATTTCACCCAGGCCTTTGAAACGTTGTACGTTCGGCTTGCCTTTCTTACGCTTCAGTTGTTCCAGTACGCCCGCCTTCTCTTCTTCCGTCAGCGCGTAATAGACCTCTTTACCCAAATCGATACGGTATAGCGGCGGTAGCGCGACGTAGACATGACCATTCTTCACCAGCGCGCGGAAATGTCTGACAAACAGCGCGCAAAGCAGCGTAGCGATATGCAAACCATCGGAGTCCGCATCCGCCAGGATACAGATCTTGCCGTAGCGCAGCTGACTCAGATCGTCGCTGTCCGGATCGATACCGATCGCCACGGAAATATCATGCACTTCCTGCGAGGCCAGCACTTCATCGGAAGAGACCTCCCAGGTGTTAAGGATCTTACCTTTGAGCGGCATGATCGCCTGATATTCGCGATCGCGCGCCTGCTTGGCGGAACCGCCTGCCGAATCCCCTTCCACAAGGAACAGCTCGGTCCGATTAAGATCCTGCGCGGTACAGTCCGCCAGTTTCCCCGGCAACGCCGGACCGCTGGTGAGCTTTTTGCGCACCACTTTTTTTGCGGCGCGCAGTCGCCGCTGCGCGCTGGCAATCGCCATCTCTGCCAGTTGTTCCGCCGCCTGCACGTTCTGGTTCAGCCACAGGCTGAAAGCATCTTTCACCACGCCGGAAACAAATGCCGCACATTGACGCGACGACAGACGCTCTTTAGTCTGCCCGGCAAATTGCGGGTCCTGCATTTTCACGGAGAGCACATAAGCGCAGCGATCCCAGATATCTTCCGCCGACAGTTTGACGCCGCGCGGCAGAATATTGCGGTATTCGCAAAATTCGCGCATCGCGTCGAGCAGGCCCTGGCGCAGACCGTTGACGTGCGTCCCCCCCTGCATGGTCGGGATCAGGTTGACGTAGCTTTCCGTCAGTAATTCGCCGCCTTCCGGCAGCCACAATAGCGCCCAGTCAACCGCTTCCGTTTCACCGTTAAAATTACCGATAAACGGCTTTTCCGGCAGAGTTGGCAGGCCATTTACCGCTTCGCCCAGATAGTCGTTCAGGCCATCCTGGTAGCACCAGCGCTGCTCGCTGTTATTCACTTCATCTTTAAAAGTGATTTCCACGCCGGGACACAGCACCGCTTTTGCTTTCAGAACGTGCATTAAGCGAGAGACAGAAAAACGCGGGCTGTCGAAGAAACTTTCGTCCGGCCAGAAATGCACGCTGGTGCCAGTATTACGTTTACCGCAGGTGCCGACAACCTGCAAATCCTGCACTTTTTCGCCGTTTTCAAACGCGATGTTATAGACCTGACCGTCGCGGCGCACGGTCACTTCCACGCGCTTTGACAGGGCATTCACTACCGAAATCCCCACCCCATGCAGACCACCAGAGAACTGATAGTTCTTATTGGAGAATTTACCGCCGGCATGAAGTCGACAGAGGATCAGTTCTACCGCCGGAACCCCCTCTTCCGGATGGATATCCACCGGCATCCCGCGTCCGTCGTCAATCACTTCCAGCGATTGATCGGCATGTAAAATGACATCCACGCGTTTGGCGTGACCTGCCAGTGCTTCATCCACACTATTATCAATCACTTCCTGACCCAAATGGTTGGGGCGGGTCGTATCGGTGTACATCCCCGGGCGGCGGCGTACCGGCTCAAGCCCAGTGAGTACCTCAATGGCATCAGCGTTATAAGTTTGCGTCATGGTTTAATTAGCAATTCGAATTGATTGTCAGCAACTGTGCAGTCCAAGAAAATCGACAATCTGGTTGAAATAATCTTCGAAGCCCGTGAATGCGTGATTACCACCCTCGGTCACTGTCTGACGGCAGGAGGCGTAATATGCCACCGCCTGGCGGTAATCCAGCACTTCATCGCCCGTCTGTTGCAGTAGCCAGATCAGGTCCGGCGCTTCCAGCGGGTCAATCTGCATGACTTTAAGATCATAAATATGGCGAGACTCTAGCACATATTGCTGCCCGGTGTAGGGGTTCTCGTTCTGACCGAGATAGTCGGTCAGTAATTCAAAGGGCCGCACGGCGGGATTCACCACCACAGCCGGCAGCATAAAACATTGCGACAGCCAGGTGGCGTAATAACCACCCAGCGACGATCCTACCAGCCCTAATGGCGCACCACCATGCTCAAGCACGAGAGATTCCAGCAACTCCGCCGCATCGGCAGGATACGGCGGTAATTGAGGGACGATCATCTCGACATGCGGATGACGCTCCGCCAGCCAGTTTTTTAGCTGGCACGCTTTTGCCGAGCGAGGGGAACTGTTGAATCCGTGCAAATAGAGAAGCGTAGACATCAGTATCCTTCCGAAGCGGTATCGGGTCGGAACCGGGTATCCTGCAGGCGATGCACTTCCGTCTCCAGGACGCCGTTCGCCCGGAGCTCCAGCGTACGCCAGCCCGGCGCGATAGTATCCAGCGTAAAGTTCGCGCAGTGTGGTTTGAACTGTACGCAGGTTGACGGCGACGCCAGCAGACGGCGACCGTTCCAGTCAAGATCCAGCTCCTGGTGAATATGTCCGCATAACAGATATTTTACACGCGGGAAATTCGCCAGCACGCTATCCAGCTCACCGGCATTACGCAAGCTGTGCTGATCCAACCAACTGCACCCTGCCGGCAACGGATGGTGGTGCAAAAGGAGCAATGTCTGTCTCTCTGGCGCATCGGCGAGCTTACGCTCAAGCCATTCCAGTTGAAACTCGCTCAGTTCGCCATGCGGAACGCCAAACACCTGGCTATCCAGCAACAAAATCTGCCATTGTTCACCGATTAACACGCGTTTAGCCGGGGAAATCCCCGCCTCTTGCAGCGCGCTGTACATTGCCGGCTGAAAATCGTGATTGCCCGGTAGCCAAACGCAAGGCGCGCGAAAGCTTGCGATACCCTCAGCAAAATGCTGATAAGCCGCAGCGGATTGATCCTGCGCCAGATCGCCGGTCGCCACGATCAGATCATATTCATACTGTTGCGCCCGAATAGCCTCCAACACGGCCTGGTAACTTTCCCAGGTATTGACGCCTAACAGCGTTTCATGCTTTTCGGCAAACAGGTGAGTATCTGTAATTTGTAAAATCCTGACTCGGGCCTCACCAGCCAGAGGTAGGGTTAACAGGCTTTCCAAATGGTGTCCTTAGGTTTCACGACGCTAATAAACCGGAATCGCCATCGCTCCATGTGCTAAACAGAATCGTAGCCAGTCGGCCAGAAACTGATTAATTTGATGCTTTTCGTCGCGTTGATGCAACTTTTTATTTGGATAATCATACCGCGCTTTGAAGCGAAAGATCTGCTGGCTTGAACACACTTCAGCCACCATCGCATCATGGTAGAGGCGCACCGTCAGCGACGGCAGGCTCCAGTAGGTGATGGCTGGCGCCGTTTGCTCGATCGTTACAAGCGTAGTGTATCGAGTCGATTCCACAATCGTTAACCGATATTGTACGTTGCCCACCTGATAGCTCACCATTTCACCGGGGGCGTCATTGCGCGGCAGCAGGCGGCGCAATTGCGAAAAATTGGTTTCGCACAAACGCATCATTTCTGGGAAGTCAGGTGTATAACGCTTCATTTTTTCCACTCGTTTTTTAACTCTTGATGATGCAACTGAAGCCATTGCAAAGCGATGACTGCGGCTGCGTTGTCGATTTTCCCCTCTTCTACCCACTGGTATGCCTGTTCCCGGCTTACCACATGAACCCGAATATCTTCGTTTTCATCCGCCAGACCATGAATACCTGCCGCGGTCGTGGCGTCCACTTCACCCACCAGAATAGATGAGCGCTCGCTGGTTCCTCCTGGACTCGCCAGGTAACTGATGACCGGTCGGGTGCGGCCTACAGTCAGCCCCGCTTCTTCCATCGCCTCTCGCCGGGCGACCGCCTCAATGGTTTCGCCTTCTTCTATCATGCCGGCGACCATCTCCAGCAGCCACGGCGTAACGCTTGTGTCATACGCGGCAATACGAATCTGTTCGACCAGCACCACCTCGTCGCGTTCAGGGTCAAAGGGTAGCAAGACGGCGGCGTGCCCGCGCTCAAAAATTTCGCGCTTTACCTCGCCACTCATTTCTCCGTTGAATAAACGATGGCGGAATCGATACACATCCAATGAAAAAAAACCGCGATAGCGCGTTTCCCGTGCAATAATTTCTACATCGCTTTTGGTGAAAGTAACTGGCAAGTTGTCTGATTTACGCATTGTGCTGCCCTGCTAGCAATAATGATTAAATGATGAATTTCAAGGGTGGTTGACTGCTGTTTTATCACCCTTGTGGTAAATTGGTGCCAATTAAGGCTCGTATGGCACGTAACGCCAACTTTTTGCAGTGGCGGATTCTGCTAGAATCAGCAATTATTTTTACAAATTGATCAGCGCTAAATACTGCTTCACAACAAGGAATGCAAATGAAGAAATTGCTCCCCATCCTTATCGGCCTGAGCCTGTCGGGGTTCAGCACACTAAGCCAGGCAGAGAACCTGATGCAAGTTTATCAGCAAGCACGCCTGAGCAACCCGGAATTGCGTAAATCCGCTGCCGATCGCGATGCTGCATTCGAAAAAATTAACGAAGCGCGTAGTCCTTTACTGCCGCAACTGGGTTTAGGTGCCGACTACACCTACAGCAACGGTTATCGCGATGCGAACGGTATCAACTCCAATGAAACCAGCGCTTCCCTGCAATTAACGCAGACGCTATTTGATATGTCGAAATGGCGCGGGCTCACCCTGCAAGAAAAAGCAGCAGGCATTCAGGATGTCACCTATCAGACCGATCAGCAGACGCTGATCCTCAATACCGCGAACGCGTATTTTAAGGTATTGAACGCCATTGATGTGCTTTCCTATACCCAGGCACAAAAAGAGGCTATCTACCGTCAGTTAGATCAAACGACGCAACGTTTTAACGTGGGTCTGGTCGCCATTACCGACGTGCAAAACGCCCGTGCGCAATATGATACCGTACTGGCGAATGAAGTGACCGCCCGCAACAACCTGGATAACGCGGTAGAAGAGCTGCGCCAGGTAACCGGCAATTATTACCCGGAGCTGGCGTCGCTTAACGTCGAGCATTTTAAAACCGACAAACCCAAAGCTGTTAATGCGCTGCTGAAGGAAGCGGAAAACCGTAACCTGTCGCTGTTGCAGGCGCGTTTAAGTCAGGATCTGGCGCGCGAGCAAATCCGTCAGGCGCAGGATGGCCATCTGCCGACGCTGAATTTAACGGCCTCAACCGGCATTTCTGATACCTCTTATAGCGGTTCTAACACCCACGGTCCAGGTAGCCAGTACGACGATAGCAACATGGGGCAGAATAAAATCGGCCTGAACTTCTCCCTGCCGCTGTATCAAGGTGGGATGGTTAACTCGCAGGTAAAACAGGCGCAGTATAACTTCGTCGGCGCAAGCGAACAGCTGGAAAGCGCGCACCGTAGCGTGGTGCAGACCGTACGTTCTTCCTTTAACAATATTAACGCCTCCATCAGCAGCATCAACGCGTACAAACAGGCGGTCGTTTCCGCGCAAAGTTCTTTGGATGCAATGGAAGCCGGTTACTCGGTCGGTACACGTACCATTGTTGACGTACTGGATGCCACCACCACTCTGTATGATGCCAAGCAGCAACTGGCCAACGCGCGTTATACCTATTTGATTAATCAGTTAAATATCAAATATGCGCTCGGTACGCTGAACGAGCAGGATCTGCTCGCGCTTAACAGTACGTTGGGTAAACCTATCCCGACGTCGCCGGAAAGCGTAGCGCCGGAAACGCCAGAGCAGGATGCTGCCGCAGACGGTTATAATGCCCATAGCGCCGCGCCGGCAGTACAGCCGACCGCCGCTCGCGCCAACAGCAATAACGGCAATCCATTCCGGCATTGATAAGTTATTCGCTGGCGCTGCGTTTATCAGACCTATGCCCTTGTAGGTCTGGTAAGCGCGGCGCTACCTGTCATAAAGCCGCGCCTGAACGTAAGACAACGTAAAGATCCTGCTATTCCGCCGTATTCTCGCCTTTTCTCGCTTCAATTTCGACCAGTCATCCTCTATTCTGAACGCATGTTGTATTTACCACTGGGTCCTGGAAGACAAATATGAAACGGACAAAATCCATCCATCACGCATCATTTCGCAAAAGCTGGAGCGCGCGGCATTTAACGCCGGTCGCCCTGGCGGTTACGGCTGTTTTTATGCTGGCTGGCTGTGAAAAAAGCGATGAAACCGTATCGCTGTATCAAAACGCTGATGACTGTTCAGCGGCGAATCCGGGCAAAAGCGCGGAGTGTACAACCGCGTATAACAATGCGCTGAAAGAGGCCGAACGTACTGCGCCTAAGTACGCTACACGCGAAGATTGCGTCGCTGAGTTTGGCGAAGGTCAGTGCCAGCAAGCGCCCGCACAGGCTGGCATGGCACCGGAAAATCAGGCGCAGGCCCAACAATCCAGCGGCAGTTTCTGGATGCCGCTTATGGCAGGTTACATGATGGGGCGTCTGATGGGCGGCGGCGCAGGCTTTGCGCAACAGCCGCTGTTTAGCTCGAAAAACCCGGCCAGCCCTGCATACGGCAAATATACCGATGCGGCAGGTAAAAACTACGGCGCGGCGCAACCGGGCCGGACAATGACCGTACCGAAAACCGCTATGGCGCCGAAACCTGCCACCACAACAACCGTTACCCGCGGCGGTTTTGGCGAATCCGTCGCCAAACAGAGCACCATGCAGCGTAGCGCTGCCGGTACTTCAACACGTTCGATGGGCGGCTGATACGCATGGAAAGAGTCAGTATTACCGAGCGCCCGGACTGGCGCGATAAAGCGACTGAATACGGGTTTAATTTTCACACTATGTATGGTGAACCGTACTGGTGTGAAGACGCTTATTACAAGTTAACGCTCGCCCAGGTGGAAAAACTGGAAGAGGTTACCGCCGAGCTGCACCAGATGTGCCTCAAGGTAGTAGAACGCGTCATCGCCAGCGATGAGCTGATGACGAAGTTTCGTATTCCAAAACATACCTGGGGTTTTGTTCGCCAGTCCTGGCAAACGCAACAACCGTCGCTCTATTCCCGCCTCGATCTGGCCTGGGACGGTATCGGCGAGCCTAAGCTGCTCGAAAATAATGCCGACACGCCAACGTCGCTGTATGAAGCGGCGTTTTTTCAGTGGATTTGGCTGGAAGATCAGATCAACGCGGGCAATCTGCCGGAAGGCAGCGATCAGTTTAATAGCCTGCAGGAAAAGCTGATTGAACGCTTTGCTGAACTTCGCGAGCAGTACGGTTTTCAGTTGCTGCATCTCACCTGCTGTCGCGATACGGTTGAGGATCGCGGCACCATTCAGTATTTACAGGATTGCGCGGCCGAAGCGGAAATCGCCACCGAATTTCTCTATATCGACGATATTGGTCTGGGGGAAAAAGGCCAATTTACGGATCTGCAGGATCAGGTCATTGCGAACCTGTTCAAGCTCTATCCGTGGGAATTTATGCTGCGCGAGATGTTTTCCACCAAGCTGGAAGATGCCGGCGTGCGCTGGCTGGAACCGGCCTGGAAAAGCATTATCTCCAATAAAGCGTTATTGCCGCTGTTGTGGGAGATGTTCCCGGACCATCCGAATCTGTTGCCTGCGTATTTCGCCGAAGACGAACATCCACAAATGGATAAATATGTCGTGAAACCGATCTTCTCCCGCGAAGGGGCGAACGTATCGATTATTGAGAACGGTAAAACGATCGAATCCGTGGAAGGCCCGTATGGCGAAGAGGGTATGATCGTGCAACAGTTCTATCCGCTGCCAAAATTCGGCGACAGTTACACCCTGATTGGTAGCTGGCTGATTAACGATCAGCCAGCCGGAATTGGTATCCGTGAAGATCGGGCGTTGATCACCCAGGATCTCTCCCGCTTCTATCCACATATTTTTGTCGAAGGATAGATTCTCCTGTAAGCCCGATGCGCGTAGCGCCATCGGGCAATCATTCAGCGCCTTATCCGGCCTACCCCACCTGCACCGACAACATACTTATACTGCCCATCTCAATACCGTCGACCGGGATGGTGATAGGTTCTTTGCCATCCCAGGCGCCAAGTACATACAGCAAAGGCAAAAAGTGCTCCGGCGTCGGGTTTGATAAGGCCCCCCCTTCATGTTGCAGATAATTCACCAGCGGGTGCTGTTCTACCGGCCCCTGCCACGTCAGATTGGCTTTCACAAAGTTATTAAATGACGCCGCCCAAGGATACGGTATATTGTCACCGTGCCAACGCACAGTCCGCAGGTTATGAACCACATTCCCGCTGGCCACCAGCATCACGCCTTCGTCACGCAGCGTCGCCAGCTTACGACCCACCTCAAAATGCCATGCCGCCGGTTTGGTACTATCAACACTAAGCTGCACCATCGGGATATCCGCATTCGGGTACATCTTGATCAATACGCCCCAGGAGCCGTGATCAAATCCCCACGCCTCTTTATCGAGCGCGACGGGAACGGGAGCCAACAGTTCAACCAGACGCTGCGCCAGCGCAGGCGATCCAGGGGCCGGATAATACGTGTCATACAGCGCCTGCGGAAAACCGCCAAAATCATGGAGAGTTTGCGGCCTTTCCATCGCTGTGACGCCCATCCCGCGGGTATACCAGTGCGCCGACACCACCACTATCGCCTGCGGTCGCGGTAGGGCTTCCCCCAATCGCCGCCAGGCGCGGGTATAATCGTTATCGTCCAGCACGTTCATCGGGCTGCCATGCCCCAAAAACAATGCTGGCATACACGTTAAAGACATGATGTTATCCTTACAGGAAAGACATTTTGTTAACATCACCATACGCTTTCTTCACAGAGGAAGAACTCAGATAACTATGATGAAGATCATCAGTTATTTTGAAGGTCAGGTTCGGACGGCAAATTGATAAGGAGTAATGGATGTCAGTACCACTTATTCTGACCTTACTGGCGGGCGCCGCCACCTTTATTGGCGCGTTTCTTGGCGTTCTCGGCCAAAAACCGTCTAATCGCGTGCTGGCTTTTTCGCTGGGCTTCGCCGCAGGGATCATGCTGCTCATCTCGCTGATGGAGATGCTGCCCGCCGCGCTTGATACCGAGGGGATGTCGCCTGTACTGGGCTACGGAATGTTTATTATCGGCCTGTTGGGCTACTTCGGGCTGGACCGCCTGCTTCCTCACGCTCATCCGCAGGATCTGATGCAAAAAAGGCAGCAGCCGCTTCCCGGCTCGATAAAACGCACTGCGATTTTATTGACGCTCGGCATTAGCCTGCACAACTTTCCGGAAGGGATCGCCACCTTTGTCACTGCCAGCAGCAATCTTGAACTGGGTTTCGGCATCGCACTGGCGGTGGCGTTGCACAATATTCCTGAAGGTCTGGCGGTTGCCGGCCCGGTTTATGCCGCGACGGGCTCAAAACGTACCGCGATTTTTTGGGCCGGTATCTCCGGCATGGCGGAAATTCTTGGCGGCGTGCTGGCGTGGCTGATTTTGGGCAGTCTGGTTTCGCCAATCGTTATGGCGGCTATCATGGCGGCAGTCGCCGGTATTATGGTGGCGCTCTCCGTCGATGAACTGATGCCGCTGGCAAAAGAGATCGATCCTAACAATAACCCCAGCTATGGCGTGCTTTGCGGTATGTCCATCATGGGGCTCAGTCTCGTCATTTTGCAGACGATAGGTATCGGTTAAGAGAAACGTCGCGCCGGATGCAGGCCTTTAGCCAGGCAACATCCGGCTGCCCGTCAAGGATATGCGCTATTTCTGCTCATTCATCACGCTGTCGCCTTCGCTCGTCTGGCGAAAACGCTTCGTTCGCGCTTCAAGTAATGCATCTCTGTCTTGCCGAAACGCTCTGCAATAACGCTTCATATGGCAAATATACCCTACTACCACCAGAACGATTAATATTATCCAATACCAGGCAATAAACATCCTTTTTACCCTTAAAATTTAACATCACTAAACATTTAACGTTAAAATTTTACATACCCTTATTTTGACGTATTCATATACTGGCATATTTGTGGAACAAATAAATGATTTTGATCATATAAATCAGTGGTGAAACACAATAATGAAAGAGGTATTAAGCAGAAAACAATGTCGATAAGATCACACTTCGTACTAATTTATATTGTTCTTAAAATATCACGCTCCTACTATCGACTTATTAAGGCAATTAAAAAACATTGATACAGAGTATATTTTAAAATAAGCAATAGTATTATGACTTATATTTAAAGACCAATCATTTACCTCATTTATCATTCATAAAAACATAGTATATTCAGAAGTATTATATTTAGAAGTTGTATATAAGGAGATATATCCATGTTTGACCAATACCGGAAAACAATACTTGCCGGCGCCGTCGCACTGACATGCGGACTCACCGCAGCCAGTACGTTTGCCGCAGGTTTTCAACCGGCGCAGCCCGCAGGGAAATTAGGCGCAGTCGTTGTCGATCCTTACGGTAATGCCCCTCTCACCGCACTGGTGGAATTAGATAGCCATGTTATTTCAGACGTTAAAGTTACTGTACATGGCAAAGGGGAAAAAGGCGTTCCCGTTACTTATACCGTTGGGAAAGAATCTTTAGAAACCTATGACGGTATTCCTATTTTTGGCCTTTATCAGAAATTTGCCAACAACGTCACGGTAGAATATAAAGAAAACGGCAAAGCCATGAAGGATGACTATGTGGTGCAGACGTCCGCCATCGTCAACCATTATATGGATAACCGTTCTATTTCAGATCTCCAGCAAACGAAAGTTATTAAAGTTGCGCCAGGATTTGAAGATCGCCTTTATCTGGTAAATACCCATACCTTTACGCCGCAGGGCGCTGAATTTCACTGGCACGGCGAAAAAGATAAAAATGCGGGCATTCTTGATGCCGGCCCGGCGGGCGGGGCTTTGCCTTTCGATATCGCCCCTTATACGTTTGTAGTCGACACCCAGGGTGAATACCGCTGGTGGCTGGATCAAGATACCTTCTACGACGGCCACGATATGAATATCAACAAACGCGGCTATCTGATGGGTATTCGTGAAACGCCTCGCGGCACCTTTACCGCAGTGCAGGGCCAACACTGGTACGAGTTTGACATGATGGGGCAAATTCTTGCCGATCACAAACTGCCGCGCGGGTTCCTGGATGCGTCTCATGAATCCATCGAAACCGTGAACGGCACCGTACTGCTGCGCGTCGGCAAACGCGATTACCGCAAAGAAGACGGCATACATGTTCATACTATTCGTGACCAAATCATTGAGGTTGATAAGTCTGGCCGCGTAGTAGACGTTTGGGATTTAACCAAAATCCTCGACCCTATGCGTGATGCGCTGCTCGGCGCGCTGGATGCGGGCGCAGTATGCGTGAACGTCGATCTGGCCCATGCCGGACAGCAGGCGAAACTCGAACCGGATACGCCGTATGGCGATGCGCTTGGCGTTGGTGCCGGTCGTAACTGGGCGCACGTCAACTCTATCGCTTATGACGCGAAAGACGACTCCATCATCCTTTCTTCCCGCCATCAGGGTATTGTAAAAATTGGTCGCGATAAGCAGGTGAAATGGATACTGGCACCGTCTAAAGGCTGGAATAAGCAGCTAACCAGTAAATTGCTGAAACCGGTAGACGATCATGGTAAGCCGTTGACCTGTGACGAAAACGGCAAGTGTAAGGACACCGATTTCGATTTCACCTATACCCAACATACGGCATGGCTTTCCAGCAAAGGCACGTTAACGGTCTTTGATAACGGCGATGGTCGCGGCCTGGAGCAACCGGCTCTACCGACCATGAAATATTCCCGTTTTGTCGAATATAAGATCGATGAGAAGAAAGGCACCGTACAACAAGTTTGGGAATACGGTAAAGAACGTGGATATGATTTCTATAGTCCTATTACCTCGGTTGTTGAATATCAAAAAGACCGCGACACCATGTTCGGCTTTGGCGGTTCTATTAACCTGTTCGACGTTGGTAAACCAACAGTCGGCAAACTGAATGAGATTGACTATAAAACGAAAGAAGTGAAAGTTGAAATTGATGTGCTGTCGGATAAGCCCAACCAGACGCACTATCGTGCGTTACTGGTTCATCCAACGCAAATGTTTAAATAAATCACGGGAAGGAATTAATATGTCATCTAAATGGATTACCTCTTTATTTAAAAGCGTAGTATTAACCGCGGCATTGGTCACTCCTTTTGCGGCATCGGCTTTTACCGAGGGCACAGATTATATGGTTCTGGAGAAACCGATTCCTAATGCGGATAAAACGCTGATTAAGGTATTTAGCTACGCCTGCCCTTTCTGCTACAAATATGACAAAGCCGTAACAGGTCCGGTTTCTGATAAAGTAGCCGATCTCGTTACGTTCACTCCGTTCCACCTGGAAACAAAAGGCGAATATGGCAAACAGGCCAGCGAAGTATTTGCAGTCCTGATCGCCAAAGATAAAGCTGCCGGGATTTCGTTATTTGATGCTAAATCACAATTCAAAAAAGCGAAGTTCGCCTGGTATGCGGCTTACCATGATAAGAAAGAGCGCTGGTCAGATGGGAAAGATCCGGCGGCATTTATTAAAACCGGGCTGGACGCCGCAGGCATGAGCCAGGCTGATTTTGAAGCGGCGCTGAAAGATCCTGCCGTTCAGGAGACTCTGGAAAAATGGAAAGCCGCCTATGACGTTGCCAAAATTCAGGGTGTTCCGGCTTACGTCGTCAACGGCAAGTACCTTATCTATACCAAAAACATCAAATCCATCGATTCTATGGCTGAACTCGTTCGGGAACTGGCCACTAAAAAATAAGCAGGGAAACGATTATGGATTTTATTAAGGGATTATGGCGAGACCTACGCGCAAGACCAGTAGATACGCTGGTGAGATGGCAGGAACAGCGCTTTCTGTGGCTGTTAATGGCCATCGCGATGGGAGGGTTAATTATCCTGGCGCACTCGTTCTTCCAAATCTATCTCTACATGGCGCCGTGCGAACAGTGTGTTTACATTCGTTACGCGATGTTTGTGATGGTAATTGGCGGGGTGATTGCGGCGATAAATCCCAAAAATATCGTGCTGAAGCTGATTGGCTGCATCGCGGCGTTTTATGGCAGCATTATGGGCATTAAGTTTTCTATTAAGCTTAATGGTATCCATCATGCGGTACATAATGCGGACCCCGATTCACTTTTTGGCGTGCAAGGATGTTCGACTGACCCGACCTTTCCTTTCAACTTACCGTTGGCGGAATGGGCACCGGAGTGGTTTAAACCTACCGGAGACTGCGGTTATGACGCGCCTATCGTCCCTGATGGCGTAACGCTCAGTAGCGTACAGCAGTGGTTTGTCGATCTCTACCAGCAGTCCGAAGGCTGGTATCTGCTTCCGCCCTGGCACTTTATGAACATGGCGCAGGCATGTATGTTGGCCTTTGGGTTGTGCCTGATTCTGCTGCTGGTGATGAGCGGCGCCTGGGCATTGAAACTGGCCAGAGGCAAATAACCTGAATAGATAAACCAAAGCAGAGGTCTGCATTCAGGCCTCTGCTTTTCTCACAATAATTTTACCATTCAGCTTATTCGTCGTTCTTTGAAACTGAACAGTATGGCACCGAAGGAATACAAAAAAGCCGATGACATCTCATCGGCTTTTTTCAACCATGATCCGTTCGATCAGCTGGCTTTGCGCTCATGCGCCTGGCGGTAAGCCACCAGATCTTCAATCGTGACTACAGCCATATTATGCTGGCCTGCAAACGCGATACACTCCGGCGCGCGCGCCATCGTCCCATCGTCGTTAGTCAACTCGCACAGTACACCTGCAGGTTTAAAACCGGCCAGCGTCATCAGATCGATGGTCGCCTCCGTATGACCGCCGCGCGTCAGCACGCCGCCCGCCTGAGCGCGCAGTGGGAAAACGTGCCCCGGACGGTTAAGATCGGACGGTTTTGCGCCATCCTTAATTGCCGCACGCACCGTAGTGACACGGTCAGCGGCGGAAACGCCGGTGGTCACGCCTTCTGCGGCTTCAATGGTCACGGTAAAACCGGTGCCGTAGGCGCTGGTGTTGTTTTCCACCATCATTGGCAAGTCGAGCTGCTTACGACGATCTTCAGTAATACACAGGCAAACAATACCGCTACCGTGACGAATGGTTAACGCCATCTGTTCTACGGTCATCGTCTCTGCGGGGAAAATCATATCGCCTTCGTTTTCACGATCTTCATCATCAAGCACCATCACACCGCGTCCTTCACGCAGCGCATCCAGTGCAAGTTCAACACGTTCAAAAGGCGTACCAAAAGAGGAAAGTAGCGTCTGATTCATGGTAAAAAAACCTCATTAACATTATGGTTACCAGAATCAGGGCAGTCTTAGGAGTGCCGACAAGCGGCAAAAAAATAACGTGAGCGGGTCCATGCCCGACTGGATCGTTACCCTCTCCCATCCGGACTTTAACCGTCGGCCCCGGAATTACACCGGATCTGCTGACCTTTTCGCTATGGCAAAAAGCGCTCGCGGGCTTTCAACCTGCTCTCCGCGTTCCGTCACGGCGCGCCGTGATGAGAAATGCGTTAAACATCGCTGATTTACCGCCGGTGGGGAATTTCGCCCCGCCCTGAGAATAAGCGGGTTAACTATAACGCTATTGATTACCTTCATCAACGCCTTTACTCCGTATGACGTCACACAATTCTGGTTTATGGCGTCCACATATCGCACTACAATAAGAGCTAACACTTACCAGTTCAGGGAAACCACAATGATTGACCCGAAAAAAATTGAGCAAATCGCACGCCAGGTTCATGAGTCAATGCCGAAAGGTATTCGCGAGTTCGGGGAAGATATCGAGAAAAAAATCCGTCAAACGCTGCAATCTCAGCTGACGCGTCTCGATCTGGTGAGCCGCGAAGATTTTGATGTCCAGACTCAGGTCTTGCTGCGCACCCGGGAAAAACTGGCGCTGCTGGAGCAACGCCTCAGCGAACTGGAAGCTCGCGACAAGCCTGAAGAAGTAAAACCTGCGCCCGCCATTCCGCCAGTCGATCCACAAGAGTAAAAACGTGAACGGGCCTGACGGCCCGCTCATATAAGATCTGAATAATGCCCTGCGCCTGTATAAGGGAGCCGGCATTAGTGTTCTAATTCTAACCTTTTCGCCTGAGTCGCCTGCTGGCAGTAAAGCGCGTAACGCTTGCAAAACCAGTCGCGGTGCTCCTCGTCCATATTGCCGGTTACCGCCTGAATATCAACAGGACGCCCCTCCGCCTGCATTCTGGCAAAACTGCGCGCCAGAAAATCGAAATTATTTAATGAATAGACGTTATTGTTGTTCATCAGCATACCCTCCAGTTATTGAATTCTGTTAAGGCTATATGCTTTTTCTAATTTCAGTATTTCCCTATATGTACGGCGGTTTTATACATAACGTGCGCAAATTTAATGCGCAAAATCACAATATTCACCAAATATAACGACGGATAAATCGCTTTTCGGACTTAAGGAGATATGGGTCACATGATATTGTAACGCAATAAAATAACAAGCATGAAAATTATCACGCGAACACCCTTCTGAAGGCGGCGACAAGGATAGAAAATATGACCTTATTTGCGGAGTATAACAGCCCCTATCTGTTTGCCATCGCGTTCGTTTTCTTTATCGGCGTGCTGGAGATGATTTCGCTGATTTTTGGCCACTTTCTTTCAGGCGCGCTCGACGCCCATCTCGATCATTATGACGCCCTGTCATCCGGCCCTGCGGGCCAGGCGCTTCATTATCTGAATATTGGACGCGTTCCCGCCCTGGTCGTCCTCTGTCTATTGGCCGGTTATTTCGGCCTCTTCGGTATCCTCATCCAGCATGGCGGGATCATGCTCTGGCAAGCGCCGCTCAGCAATCTGCTGCTGGTCCCGTTGAGCATTGTCCTGTCGGTCTTTGCCGTGCATTACAGCGGAAAAATCCTCGCGCCCTGGCTACCCAGAGATGAAAGCTCCGCCCTCCGGGAAGAGGAATTTATCGGCGGCATGGCGATTATTACCGGCCACGCCGCCGTCGCCGGTACACCTTGCGAAGGAAAATTTACCGATAAGTTCGGCCAGATTCACTATTTACTGCTGGAACCCGAAAAGGGAAAAGAATTTAAAAAAGGAGACAAGGTGCTGATTGTCTGCCGACTTTCCGCAACGCGTTATTTGGCTGAGCGTACCTTCTATGTCTAATTGAGAGGAACTTACATAATGGATGATGTTTTTGGCATATTGCCATCATGGATGTTTACCGCCATCGTGGCGGTTATCGTCTTACTAATTATCGGGATCATTTTTGCTCGCCTCTATCGCCGCGCATCTGCGGAACAGGCGTTTGTCCGTACCGGGCTTGGCGGGCAAAAAGTGGTGATGAGCGGCGGCGCTATTGTGATGCCAATCTTTCACGAAATTATTCCGATCAATATGAATACCCTAAAACTCGAAGTCAGCCGTGCTACCGTCGACAGCCTGATCACCAAAGATCGTATGCGCGTTGACGTGGTCGTTGCTTTCTTCGTGCGTGTAAAACCCTCTGTTGAAGGTATTGCCACCGCCGCACAAACGCTTGGCCAGCGAACGCTGTCGCCGGAAGATCTGCGTATGCTGGTTGAGGATAAATTCGTTGACGCCTTACGCGCTACCGCCGCCCAGATGACGATGCATGAGCTACAGGATACGCGTGAAAACTTCGTTCAGGGCGTACAAAACACCGTTGCGGAAGATTTGTCGAAAAACGGTCTGGAGCTGGAAAGCGTCTCCTTAACCAACTTTAACCAAACGTCCAAAGAACATTTCAACCCAAACAACGCCTTTGATGCCGAAGGTCTGACGAAACTGACACAGGAAACCGAACGCCGCCGTCGTGAACGTAATGAAGTGGAACAGGATGTGGAAGTGGCGGTGCGCGAAAAGAACCGCGACGCGCTTGAGCGCAAGCTGGAAATCGAGCAACAAGAAGCCTTTATGACTCTGGAGCAGGAGCAACAGGTTAAAACCCGCACCGCCGAACAAAACGCTAAAATTGCCGCTTTTGAGGCCGAGCGCCATCGTGAAGCAGAACAGACGCGCATTCTTGCTGAGCGGCAGATCCAGGAGACGGAGATCGAACGTGAGCAAGCAGTACGGTCCAGGAAAGTTGAGGCCGAGCGTGAAGTACGTATTAAAGAGATCGAACAGCAACAGGTGACAGAAATCGCCAACCAGACGAAATCTATCGCCATTGCCGCCAAATCCGAGCAGCAATCGCAAGCGGAAGCGCGCGCCAACGACGCGCTGGCCGATGCGGTTCGCGCCCAGCAAAACGTAGAAACCACCCGCCAGACCGCCGAAGCGGATCGCGCCAAGCAGGTCGCTCTGATCGCCGCGGCGCAGGATGCGGAAACCAAAGCGGTCGAACTGACCGTTCGGGCAAAAGCAGAGAAAGAAGCGGCAGAATTGCAAGCCGCCGCCATCATCGAACTGGCGGAAGCAACGCGTAAAAAAGGTCTGGCGGAAGCCGAAGCGCAACGGGCGCTGAATGACGCTATCAACGTGCTTTCTGACGAACAAACCAGCCTCAAATTTAAACTAGCGCTCTTACAATCGTTGCCTGCTGTTATTGAGAAGTCTGTTGAACCGATGAAATCCATCGACGGCATTAAGATTATTCAGGTCGATGGCCTCAATCGCGGCGCGACGGCGGGCGACGTCGCCGCTGGCGGCGCTAACGGGGGAAACCTGGCGGAACAAGCGTTATCTGCCGCGCTCACCTATCGTACCCAGGCACCGCTGATCGATTCGCTGTTAAACGAGATTGGCATCGCTGGCGGCTCGCTAAAGGCGCTGACCACGCCGTTGGTTTCATCGGCAACGGATGAGATTAATCACGAAGCAACGGTAAAAGAGCAATAACCCCCGCCATATCTCCTGTCCCTGGTCATAAGGCCGGGGATTTTTTTATCTTTTTTCCACCTTGTCTGTACAAAGCGTTATGACCAGCAGGCCGTTTTGCGTGGGCGATCCAGTAACGCAAAATCGGCGGGAGAAAGCCCTTGCGCCAGACAGGCCACTCACCAACAATCGCGATGTCAGCAAGGGGCTGAAACGGGAAAGCCCCTCCCGAGGAAGGGGCTTTAATAAGGAAAGGGTTATGATGCACCAGGTCATCATACTGATTGTTCTGTTACTGATAAGTTTCGCAGCTTACTAACAGTCAATCAGAGGGGGGAGAGATCCCCTCTCACCCTTATTCCTTTACTTTAGGTCGAAAAAAAAGCAGCGTCAACCGTGAGATACGCGTCGAAACAAAATGTCCGACGCGCCTTCAAAATCAGCGCCCGCAGCGTCTGTAACGCCTGATGACGCGGTTTTACTTCTCGCTCTCGGTCTGGATCTTTTTGATGATATTGGTCGTGGAACAACCATCTTCGAAGTTCAGCACCATGACTTCGCCGCCGTTGGCCCAGACCTCTTCGCTGCCCGCGATCTCTTCCGGCTTATAGTCGCCGCCTTTTACCAGCAGATCCGGCAGAATACCGGCAATCAGTCGTTGCGGCGTATCCTCTTCAAAAGAGACTACCCAGTCGACCGACTCCAGCGCGCCCAGCACGATCATACGCTGTTCGAGCGGATTAACCGGACGGCTTTCGCCTTTCAGACGTTTAGTCGAGGCGTCACTATTGACCGCAACAATCAGGCGGTCGCCCAGTTTGCGCGCGTTCGCCAGATAAGAGACGTGGCCCGCGTGCAGAATATCGAAAACGCCGTTGGTCATGACCACTTTCTCGCCACGCTTACGCGCGCTGGCGACGGCCTGTCTCAACTCCTCTTCGGTCATAACGCCGAAGCCGGTATCCGCGCGTCCGCGCACTGCGTTTTCCAGCTCAATAGGGGAAACCGTTGACGTCCCGAGTTTACCTACCACTACGCCCGCCGCCGCATTGGCGAAATAACACGCCTCTTCCAGGGTATTTCCCGCCGCCAGCGTCGCCGCCAGCACGCCGATCACCGTATCGCCCGCACCGGTAACATCATAAACTTCCTGCGCCTGCGTCGGCATATGTAGCGGCGCTTTATTCGGTTGCAGCAGCGTCATTCCCTGTTCGGAACGCGTGACCAACAGCGCGGAAAGGTCGTAATCGGCAATGAGCTTCATGCCGCGTTCAACCAGTTCGTCTTCGCTTTTACATTTCCCCGCGACCGCCTCGAACTCAGAAAGGTTTGGCGTCAGCAGCGTGGCGCCGCGGTAACGTTCAAAATCCGTTCCTTTCGGATCGATGAGCACCGGCACGCCCGCCTGGCGCGCCAGGGAAATCATAGTCTGCACGCTGGTCAGAGCGCCTTTGGCATAATCGGACAATACCAGCGCGCCGATCGATCCCAGCGCCTGGTTGATACGCTCATGCAACGGCTGCGGGTCCACCCCCTCAAAGCCTTCTTCAAAATCAAGACGAATGAGCTGCTGATTACGTGATAGTACGCGCAGTTTAGTAATCGTCGGATGCGTCGGCACAGAAACGAAGTCGCACTTCACATTGACCTCCGCCAACGTTTTGCTCAGCGCGCGCGCGGCGTCATCAATACCCGTCAGGCCGACCAGACGGGCGTTCGCTCCCAGAGACGCAATGTTCATCGCCACGTTCGCCGCGCCGCCCGGACGTTCCTCAACGGTATTTACCTTAACCACGGGCACCGGCGCTTCCGGTGAAATACGGCAAGTGGGGCCATACCAATAGCGATCCAGCATTACATCACCCACAACCATGACGCCTGCACGTTCAAACGCTGGCAGATTTACTTTCATTCCTGTCTCCTGAGAGATTCAAAATTTGCGCGCGATAATAGCATAATTCAAACGGCTACCAGCCACTTCCGCCAGCTTGCCTGCACCAGCGCGCGCTCTTTGCTAAAACACGTCTGCGCCACATGACCGGGAAGCTCCTGCAACGCCAGGTGGTGCAGTTCATCACGCAGTGTGGTGTAAGCTACCGTCAGCGCCTGCGCCTCGTGTTCATCCATAATGCCGTTTTGCGCCAGAAGCTCCAGGATGCGCACGTTATCAGACCAGCGCGTTAATTTAGGTTTTTCATGAGCGTAGCGCAGTACCAGATATTGCGCGATAAACTCAATATCCGTAATACCGCCTTCATCAGCTTTAATATCAAAACGATCACGATGCTTATTGCCGAGATGCGCCCGCATTTTCTCGCGCATTTCACGCACTTCAGTCTGCAATGTCTTGCCGTCGCGCGCCGTCGTCATGATAGTGCGGCGCACCTCATCAAACTGTGAGGTAAGCTGCGGGTCGCCATATACCACGCGAGCGCGTACCAACGCCTGATGTTCCCAGGTCCAGGCTTCATGCTGCTGATAATCGGCAAACGCGTCCGCTGAAGTCACCAGCATTCCCGCCGCGCCAGAGGGGCGTAGACGCGCATCCACCTCATACAAAATGCCGGAGGAGGTGCGCGTACTGAACAGATGCATAATGCGCTGCGCCAGGCGCAGATAAAACTGCCGCCCGTCGATTTCGCGTTCGCCGTTGGTCATGACGTCCATCGGACAGTCATGCAGGAAGATGAGATCCAGATCGGAACTGTAGCCCAGCTCCCATCCGCCCAACTTGCCATAACCGACAACCGCAAACCCCCGCCCCTGGCGCTCGTCCAGATGCGCTGGCTGACCATAACGCGCAACCATTTGCGTCCACGCCTGCTGCACCACAGCATCAATCATCGCCTCCGCCAGCCATGTGAGGTGATCGCTTACTTTCATCACCGGCAGCGTACCGGCAATATCCGCCGCCGCAATCCGCAAAAGCTGTGCCTGTTTAAACTGGCGTAATGCCTCCAGTTGTTGTTCTTCGTCCTCTTCCGGCACGCGCAGCAAATACTGGCGTAATTCGTCGCGGTAAGCGTCGGTAGCCGTCGGCTGATAAAGCGTGCCGGGGTCGAGCAGTTCATCAAGCAACAACGGATAACGCGCCAGTTGGCTCGCTATCATTGGCGAAGCGGCGCAGAGCATAATCAGGTGTTTCAGCGCGCCGGGAAATTCGCTCAGCAGCTCCAGATAGGTGGTGCGAGTGACAATCCCCGCCAGCAACGGCGTTATCCGCGATAGCGTAACAGCGGCGTCTTCGCGAGAACAGACATCAGCAAGCAGGTGCGGCATCAGTTGGTCCAGCACTTGCCGCCCGCGCGGGCCGATAGGGCGTTTATCCAGTTCCTTACGGAAGTCAGCGATGAGGGTCAGAACCTGTCGCCGATCCTCATCGGCTAAATGCGCCAGCACTGGCGTCGAATCATCCTCCTGTAGCGCATCCTGCCATACTTCACGCCACGGCTCTGAACGTTCTTCCTCCTGCGGGGTATCGGCTTCATCATCGCCAATTAATTCGTTGAATACGCGGCGTACATTAGCCATATGATCCGTCAGTTCGCCAACAAGCTGCGGCCAGTTCTCCGCCTTCATTCCCCAGGCCAGCCGCGCCCGATTCAGATCGTCGGCAGGCAACGTTTGCGTCTGTTCGTCATTGATGCTTTGCAGCAGATTCTCCAGACGACGTAGAAAAAGATAGGCCACGCGCAGTTGCGCCACGTCATTCTCAGGCAGCAAATGCAGCGCAGCGATAGCATCCAGCGTTGGCAGTAACGAACGCGACTGTAGCGACGGCTCGCGTCCGCCGCGGATGAGCTGGAATACCTGCACGATAAACTCAATTTCACGAATACCGCCCGCGCCAAGTTTAATGTTGTCTTTCAAACCGCGGCGTCGCACTTCGCGGGCGATCATCCCTTTCATATTACGTAGCGACTGGATGACGCTGAAATCGATATAGCGGCGGAAAACGAAAGGCCGCAGCATGGCGCGTAATTCACGAGACCAGGCGTCGTCGTTATCGCCCATTAGCCGCGCTTTCACCATGGCGTAGCGTTCCCAGTCGCGTCCTTGCTCCTGATAGTAATCCTCCAGCGCGGCAAAACTCAGTACCAGCGGGCCGCTGTCGCCAAACGGTCGCAGGCGCATGTCCACCCGATAGACAAAACCATCCATTGTGGGCTGATCCAGCGCTTTGATCAGCCGCTGCCCGAGACGCGTAAAAAACTGGGCGTTATCGAGTTCACGACGCCCGCCCCGGGTCTCGCCATGTTCCGGCCAGGCGAAAATCAGATCGATATCAGACGAAAAATTCAGTTCGCCGCCGCCCAGCTTGCCCATGCCTAAAATCAACAGCGGCTGCGGAACGCCCTGCGGGTTACAGGGGGTTCCCCATTCGCGGCAACAGGCGGCATACAGCCAGTCGCGCGCCCCCACAATGAGCGTCTCCGCCAGATGGCTCAACTGTTGTAAAATAGTCTCATCGTCCACCAGCGACAGCGTCTGCGCCCAGGCGATGCGTACCATGATGCGACGACGAAAAAGCCTCAGTTCACGCATCAGCGAGGCGTCGTCACAGACACCTGCCAACGCCTCCTGTAACCAGCCAGCATAATGTCGCCATTCATCAGCCTGCGGCGATGCGGATTCCAGTTCGGCAAGCCACTCCGGATGCGCTATCACGCTATCCAGCGCAAAATCGCTAAATGTAAGTACTGACTTCGCCTGCACGCTAAGCGATGTCTCAGTAAATCCTTCTGGTAGGCGCTCAACAACGGTCTGCCAGTACTGCGATAAGGGTGAAGAGAGCGGCGTCATTTAGGGGATATCCTTTAAATAATGCCGGGTGGCGGCATTTCGCCTGACCCGGCCTACAAGTCCGCATACCGTAAGCCTGATAAGCGCAGCGTCATCAGGCGCTTTCTACGGTTCTGATTATCGTTTTCCGCTGTGCAACCAGAACGGCTGCTGGTTAATGGCCTCATTACGGAAATGTTCAATTTCAATACGTTGTCCGGTAATAATGGCGTGACGCAATCCCTGCCAGTTCTCCAGCCATGCCTGCGCGATCATCGCATCATAATACCCAGCCAGCAGTAAAACGCTGTCGATATCGCGAGTCAAACGCGGCAACTGGTCGCGATACTTATCACCCAGCGGTTGTCCAAAGACTTTTTTTAATTCAGCAGCATGACGAGAAAGATGAATGTCGGCGAAACGCTTAAAAGAATCGGCCATTTTGGCCTGCGCCTTCGCGTCCAGAAATGGCTGCCAGGCTTTCGTCACCAGCCATTCCGTCAATGCCAGTTTCGCCATCGCCGTTTGCGTACTATAAACGGCTGTGACGGCGGACACCGCGGATGTCATCGTCGCTTCCGCCTGGGTAAGTAGATCACGTAAGTGAGCGCTCGCTTTACGCGGAACAATGCCACCAAAGAGCATTAAGGCATGGCGCACCAACCCCATAGCATCCAGCACGTGTTCTTTCGCCGACTCGTCGCCGCGCAGCCAGAGCTCTTCATGGTACTGCCACTGTGACAACGCCAGATCCAGCGAGGCCTCCAGCCCTTGCTCTACCGTGGCTTTCGCGGCAGTCCGCAGAATTGCCGTTGGTGTATTCTCTCGCGGCGCATTCCCCTGCGCCAGGTGATAACCTCGCGCCGCCTTACTCAGACTGCCCTGACGCAAACCGGTTTGCGACAGCAGTTGCTTCGCCAGTTTTAACACGGCGCGCGTATCGCCGCGAAGCAACTCAAGCTCCAGCTCACAAATCGGTTCGGCAAACTCGCCCGCTTTTACGTCGCCAAGATCGAGCGCAATTTCAATCCTGCTGCCGTCAACGTCCAGACACCATTTTTCCCGGTAAAAATCGGTACTGAACAGCGGCTGTACGCTTGATGCCAGGCCGGCGGGCAGGTTGCCATCCGGCCAGACCTCCGCCGGAAGTTGCGTCAGATCCAGCACGGGTTCGCTTAGCGCGACATTGTATTCGGGTCGCTGGTGCAGCCCGCCCGTTACCCGGCCGGCAATTTTCATGGTCATTTCATAGCGCCCATTTTCACCACGAATACGCAGCCCCATATCATGGCGGCGTAGCCAGTTATCAGGCGTTTCGAAGTAGATATTCAGTAACTGGCTGGGCGCATGATGCTCGCCGCCGAGCGTATGAAGATGATTTCGCAGCGCATCTACGGCGTCGTGATTGACGATAAACTTTAATTCGATTTCCTGAGCCATGGCCTTGTACTTATGGGTTATGTCACATCTGGGAAGATTCTTGGCGAACTTACCCGCATTATTTTTGTCAGTAGATAGTATTTTGCGCCAAATTGCCATGCAACGAGCAATTTGACGGGCGTAAAAGTTTGACGTAGCGGCAAAGGCGACACAGATGATTCCGATTGATGTCGACTGCTTTGCGTAGCGACACTGATGCCGTTACTATCGTTCCACTTTCTCTGACAATAACGACAGCCTGATGCCAAAATTACGCCTGATTGGACTAACTTTACTTGCGCTTAGCGCCACCGCCGTCTCTCATGCTGAAGAGACGCGTTACGTTTCTGATGAACTGAATACCTGGGTCCGCAGCGGTCCGGGAGATAATTATCGCCTTGTGGGTACCGTCAACGCCGGCGAGGAAGTCACGCTCTTACAGAGCGATGCCAACTATGGTCAAATCAAAGACAGTTCTGGTCGTACTGCCTGGATACCGTTAAAAGAACTGAATACCACGCCAAGCCTGCGTACCCGCGTGCCGGATCTGGAAAATCAGGTCAAAACGTTGACCGATAAACTCAACAATATTGATACCACGTGGAATCAGCGCACCGCCGATATGCAGCAGAAAGTGGCGCAAAGCGACAGCGTCATCAACGGGCTAAAAGAAGAGAACCAGAAGCTGAAAAACGAGCTGATTGTCGCGCAGAAAAAAGTTAGCGCCGCGAATCTGCAGCTGGATGACAAACAGCGCACCATTATTATGCAGTGGTTTATGTATGGCGGCGGCGTATTGGGTATTGGCTTGCTGTTAGGGCTGGTGCTGCCGCATATGATCCCAAGCCGTAAACGCAAAGACCGCTGGATGAACTAAATCGCCTTCTCTGCGGCACTGTCTTATCATTAGAGGATGATCGTTTTTAAAAGGAAAGTGGCGTGAAGATTTATCTGGTCGGTGGTGCGGTTCGGGATGCGTTGTTAGGGCTACCGGTTAAAGATAAAGATTGGGTCGTTGTCGGCGCCACGCCGCAGGAGATGCTTGATGCGGGCTACCAGCAGGTAGGCCGTGATTTTCCTGTGTTTCTCCATCCGCAAACTCACGAAGAATACGCGCTGGCGCGTACCGAGCGTAAATCCGGTTCCGGCTACACGGGCTTCACCTGCTATGCCGCGCCGGACGTTACCCTGGAAGCCGATCTCCAGCGTCGCGATCTGACCATTAATGCTCTGGCGCGCGACGATGACGGCCAGATTATCGACCCTTACCACGGGCGCCGGGATCTGGAGGCGCGTCTACTGCGCCATGTCTCTCCCGCGTTTGGCGAAGATCCCTTGCGCGTATTGCGCGTGGCGCGTTTTGCCGCCCGTTACGCTCATCTTAGTTTCCGTATCGCCGATGAAACACTGGCGCTAATGCGCGAAATGACCGCGGCAGGCGAGCTGGAACATCTGACGCCGGAACGGGTATGGAAAGAGACGGAAAATGCGCTTACCACCCGCAATCCGCAGGTTTACTTCCAGGTATTGCGCGACTGCGGCGCCCTGCGCGTCCTGTTTCCGGAAATCGACGCCCTGTTTGGCGTACCCGCGCCGGCAAAGTGGCATCCGGAAATTGATACCGGAGTTCATACGCTGATGACGCTGTCGATGGCCGCCATGCTCAGTCCGCAGCTTGATGTCCGTTTCGCCACGCTTTGTCATGATCTTGGCAAAGGCTTAACGCCGAAAAACCTCTGGCCGCGCCATCATGGTCACGGCCCGGCGGGCGTGAAACTGGTCGAACAGTTATGCCAGCGTTTGCGCGTCCCCAATGACCTGCGTGATTTAGCTAAACTGGTCGCCGAATACCACGATCTGATCCACACCTTTCCGATACTCCAGCCGAAAACGATCGTTAAGCTGTTTGACGCCATTGATGCATGGCGTAAACCGCAGCGCGTCGAGCAGATTGCGCTGACCAGCGAAGCCGATGTCCGTGGACGTACCGGATTTGAAGCGTCGGATTACCCGCAGGGGCGCTGGCTGCGCGAAGCCTGGCAGGTGGCGCAGGCGGTACCGACGAAAGAGGTGGTGGAGGCCGGATTTAAGGGCATTGAGATTCGCGAGGAGCTGACGAAGCGACGAATTGCAGCGGTCGCCAACTGGAAAGAGAAGCGCTGCCCGAACCCCGCCAGCTAAACGCCATCCGGCACGATAAATTGCCTGATGGCGCTGCGCTTATCAGACCGACAAAACAGTTAGGCCGGACAAGGCGGTACGCCGCCATCCGGCACGGTCAATCATCAGAAGAAGACAACGTAAACGGCAGCCGCCACCACAAAGCGGTAAATCGCAAACGGAATAAACGAGATACGCTTAATCAGTTGCAGGAAGGTCTTGATGGCGATCAGCGCCACCACAAACGCCGTCACAAAGCCCACTGCGAACATCGGAATATCCGCTGCGGTCAGGAATGACCAACTTTTGTAGAGATCCAGAACCGTTGCGCCCATCATCATCGGCACAGCCAGTAAGAACGAGAACTCAGAGGCGGCGTAACGGCTGACGCCCATCAGCATCCCACCGGAAATGGTCGCTCCGGAACGCGAGAAGCCCGGCCACAGCGCCAGACACTGGAAACAGCCAATCATAAACGCCTGACGATACGTCATATCATCCAGCCCCGGCGCGCGCGGTTCTTTCGGCTTCAGGCACTCGGCGGCAATCAGCAACAGACCGCCTACCACCAGCGCGTACATCACGTTAATTGGGTTAAATAGCGACTTGATCGTGTCATGAAAGACTAACCCCAGCACCACCGCCGGAATCATGCCCAGCAGGATGTGAATCAACGTTAATCGACCTTTACTTTCACCTTCACGCTGTAGCGGGCGGCCAAAGTGAATACCGATGAGACCAAACAACCGCCGCCAGAACATCACCACGACCGCCAGAATAGATCCAAGTTGAATCACCACTTCGAATGTCTTGGCCGTATCGCCTTCAAACCCCAGCAGATGACCCACAATAATCATATGGCCCGTGCTGGATACCGGCAAAAACTCCGTCAATCCTTCGACCACACCCAAAATTGCCGCTATCAGCAGCGAGTGCATATCGCTCATCAATAAACCCCTAAAATGAAAAACACTGCAAAAATGGATCTCGCGTTAAGACCCCATATATAACCGTTTGGTTTAAAAAATATAAAATTATTTATTTTTATTTCAGATTATTGCCACGCTCAATAATTACCCCTACGTTCGCCGCGCGCGCGACGGCGCCAGGCTTGCTCAGTTTGATGCGAACCCACGGAGAATTGAATCGGCTAAGCAGTAGATCCGCCACCTCTTCCGCCACACGCTCGACCAGAGCAAAACGCCCGCCTTCAACATGATTTATCACCGTGTCGGCGATATCCGCGTAACTTAGACAATCTGCGACATCATCGCTTTTCGCCGACTTGCGGTTATCCCATGCCATTTCGATATCGAACACCAGTTTTTGCTCGATAGTCTGTTCCCAGTCGTAAACACCGATAGTGGTGATTACCGAAAGTTGCTCTATAAATACAATATCCATCACGACCTGCCTGCTTTTTGGCTAACCCGGATACCACTTCCGGCGAAATGTGCGTATTATCCACAGAAATAGTAAATAAAACGACACTTTCAATACGGAACAGCTTATGAGTGCAATCGCGCCTGGAATGATCCTCTTCGCGTACCTCTGCGGCTCAATTTCCAGTGCCATTCTGGTTTGCCGCATCGCCGGGCTGCCCGATCCGCGTGAAAGCGGCTCCGGCAACCCGGGCGCGACGAACGTATTACGAATCGGTGGCAAGGGAGCGGCTGTCGCGGTACTTATTTTTGACATCCTTAAAGGCATGTTGCCCGTCTGGGGCGCGTATGCGTTAGGCGTTACCCCTTTCTGGCTGGGGCTTATCGCTATCGCCGCCTGTCTGGGGCATATCTGGCCGGTCTTTTTTGGCTTTAAAGGTGGGAAAGGCGTAGCAACCGCATTTGGCGCCATTGCGCCCATCGGCTGGGATTTAACCGGCGTCATGGCTGGCACCTGGCTGCTGACGGTCCTGTTAAGCGGTTATTCATCGTTAGGGGCGATTGTCAGCGCCTTGATTGCGCCGTTTTACGTCTGGTGGTTTAAACCGCAGTTCACCTTCCCGGTATCGATGCTGTCATGTCTCATTTTGCTGCGCCATCATGACAACATCCAGCGTCTGTGGCGTCGTCAGGAGACGAAAATCTGGACGAAGCTGAAAAAGAAACGCCAGAAAGATTGAGCTGGAGCTGCGTCTGGAAGAGGGCCGCAACCGTCTGGGGCTCGGCCCACAAGGGTTGACCGGCAATAGCTCGGTGATGGGCTTACATATCGAATCCGCCGCGCGTCACTCTTCCACCATTGGCGTGGTTAGGCGCGATTTTCGGCCTGATCTTCCTGGTGCTGCTGATCGTCACCGGGCTGTTGTGGATGCCCGTCGTTTTGCTGTAAACCCGTTGGGGCGGCATGATGTCGCCCCCCTTTTCCGCTTTTACGCCGCCGGCAGCTCGGCCAGCGGCCAGCGCGGACGTACCGTTACGCCAAGATCCGCCGTAACGCCCGCCTTAAACCGCACCATTCCGGCATAGGCGATCATCGCCCCGTTGTCAGTACAAAACTCCGGGCGCGCATAGAACACTTCGCCGCGGCGTTTTTGCATCATTTCGGCAAGCTTCGCGCGCAGCGTGCGGTTAGCGCTGACGCCGCCCGCCATGACCAGACGCTTAAAACCGGTGCTTTCCAGCGCGCGCTTGCACTTGATCATCAGCGTATCCACGACCGCATCTTCAAAAGCGCGCGCGATATCAGCGCGAGTTTGTTCGTCGTCGCCATTACTACGAATGGTGTTAGCGGCAAAGGTTTTCAGACCGGAAAAACTAAAATCCAGCCCCGGGCGATCGGTCATCGGGCGCGGAAAGACAAAACGCCCCGCCGTCCCCTGCGACGCCATTTTCGACAACATCGGGCCGCCAGGATAATCCAGCCCCAACAATTTGGCGGTTTTATCAAACGCTTCACCGGCGGCATCGTCAATCGACTCTCCCAGCAGTTCGTACTGACCGATTCCGGTCACGCTAATGAGCTGCGTATGTCCGCCGGAGACCAGTAGCGCCACAAACGGGAACTCCGGAGGGTTATCTTCCAGCATCGGCGCCAGCAGATGACCTTCCATATGGTGTACAGGAATGGCCGGCACATTCCAGGCAAATGCCAGCGAACGCCCGACGGTTGCGCCGACCAGCAGCGCGCCGACCAGGCCCGGGCCTGCGGTATAGGCCACCGCGTCGATATCGCTCGCCGTCAAACCGGCTTCTTTTAATGCCGCCTGAATCAGCGGCACGGTTTTACGCACATGATCGCGGGAAGCCAGTTCAGGCACTACGCCGCCGTAGTCAGCATGTAATTTCACCTGACTATACAATTGGTTGGCTAACAGACCCTTTTTGTCGTCGTAAATAGCGATGCCGGTTTCATCGCAGGATGTTTCAATACCCAGTACACGCATGACTTGTTTTACCTCGCTCTAATACCGCGCAGTGTAGGTCGAATGCGGGTGGATGTATACCCTCAGTCCCGACTTCGTGTATACTCCCTCCCCTTATAAAAGTCCCTTTCAAAAAAGGCCGCGGTGCTTTACAAAGCAGCAGCAATTGCAGTAAAATTCCGCACCATTTTGAAATAAGCTGGCGTTGATGCCAGCGGCAAACCGAATTAATCAAAGGTGAGAGGCACATGCCGGTAATTAAAGTACGTGAAAACGAGCCGTTCGACGTAGCTCTGCGTCGCTTCAAGCGTTCCTGCGAAAAAGCAGGTGTTCTGGCGGAAGTTCGTCGTCGTGAGTTCTATGAAAAACCGACGACCGAACGTAAGCGCGCTAAAGCTTCTGCAGTGAAACGTCACGCGAAGAAACTGGCTCGCGAAAACGCACGCCGTACTCGTCTGTACTAATCTTTTGAGAGCAGGCTGCTCTCAATTCAGATCGAGTTGTAGTTGTAAGGCCGTGCTTCCGAAAGGAATGCGCGGCTTGTTTTCGTTTATGCATTAGCATATACACAAAATCATTCATGCTGCGTCCAGGCGGCAAGAGAGCAAGTCCCCGGCGCTTACGCAAGTCAGCGACAGGGGTGAGCGAACGTAGCCAACACTACGGCAGCCTGAAGAATGACGTGTATAAAAGGGGCATATGGCTGGACGAATCCCACGCGTATTCATTAATGACCTGCTGGCGAGAACCGATATCGTCGATCTGATCGACGTGCGCGTAAAACTCAAGAAACAGGGCAAGAACTATCACGCGTGTTGTCCATTCCATAATGAGAAAACCCCTTCTTTCACCGTAAACGGTGAAAAACAGTTTTATCACTGCTTTGGATGCGGCGCGCATGGCAATGCGATCGACTTTTTGATGAATTACGACAAGCTCGAATTTGTCGAAACCGTCGAAGAATTAGCGGCCATGCATAACCTGGAAATTCCCTATGAAGCAGGCACCGGGCTTAGCCAGATAGAGCGCCATCAACGGCAAAACCTCTATCAGTTGATGAATGGTCTGAATGACTTTTATCAGCAGTCGCTTACCCATCCTGCGGCAAAACCTGCGCGTGACTATCTGCAAAAGCGCGGTCTGAGCGCTGAAATTATTCAGCGTTTCGCCATTGGCTTCGCGCCGCCAGGTTGGGATAACGCGTTAAAGCGCTTCGGTAATAACAGCGATAACAAGGCATTGTTGCTGGATGCCGGAATGCTGGTCAATAACGAGCAGGGCAGCACTTACGATCGTTTCCGTAATCGGGTCATGTTCCCTATTCGGGACAAGCGCGGCAGGGTGATTGGTTTTGGCGGCCGAGTTCTGGGGAACGACACGCCGAAATACCTTAACTCTCCGGAAACGGACATTTTCCATAAAGGCCGCCAGCTATATGGTCTTTATGAGGCTCAGCAATATAGTGCTGAACCGCAACGCTTGCTTGTGGTCGAAGGTTATATGGATGTCGTCGCACTAGCGCAATACGACATTAACTATGCGGTCGCTTCGCTGGGTACCTCAACCACGGCAGACCATATGCATATGTTATTCCGGGCGACGAACAACGTAATTTGCTGTTACGACGGCGACCGGGCTGGCCGTGATGCCGCCTGGAGAGCGCTGGAAACAGCAATGCCTTATATGACCGACGGTCGGCAGGTACGCTTTATGTTTTTACCTGACGGCGAAGACCCGGATACGCTGGTGCGTAAAGAAGGCAAGGCGGCTTTTGAAGCGCGGATGGAGCAGGCGCAGCCGCTCTCTACGTTTCTGTTTAATAGCCTCCTGCCGCAGGTGGATTTAAGCTCGCCGGATGGCAGCACGCAGTTAGCCGCGCTGGCGCTGCCGCTCATTAATCAGGTGCCTGGCGACGCGCACCGTATTCAGCTGCGCCAGACGTTGGGGCTGAAGTTAGGCATTTTCGATGATAGTCAGCTTGATCGTTTAGTGCCAAAACAGGCGGAAAGCGGCGTTTCCCGCCCGGCTCCGCAGCTAAAACGCACGACCATGCGTATACTGATAGGATTACTGGTGCAAAATCCGGATCTCGCGCCGTTAGTGCCGCCCTTAGACGCGCTGGATCAGAATAAGCTGCCTGGACTTGGCTTATTTAAAGAATTGGTCAAAACTTGTTTGGCTCAGCCAGGTCTTACTACCGGACAACTTCTGGAACTCTACCGTGGCACAAATGATGCTGCGACCCTTGAAAAATTATCGATGTGGGACGATATAGCAGATAAGGCGATTGCCGAAAAGACCTTTACCGACTCACTCAACCATATGTTTGATTCGCTGCTGCAACTGCGACAAGAAGAGCTGATCGCTCGCGATCGCACTCACGGTTTAAGCAGCGAAGAACGCCGAGAGCTCTGGACGTTAAACCAGGAGCTGGCCAGAAAATGAATTTAACGGCTTAAATGCCGCATATCGATCGGGAAGCCCCCGACAGCCGCAGTGAGAGGCAGCGGCCAAAATATAAGTATGCCCTCGCTTTAAATGTCGACAGCTATACCGTCGACACCAATCAAACGAATAAGTGTGGATACCGTCTTATGGAGCAAAACCCGCAGTCACAGCTGAAACTTCTTGTCACCCGTGGTAAGGAGCAAGGCTATCTGACCTATGCTGAGGTCAATGACCATCTGCCGGAAGATATCGTCGATTCAGATCAAATTGAAGATATCATCCAAATGATCAACGACATGGGTATTCAGGTAATGGAAGAAGCGCCTGATGCCGATGATCTGCTGCTGGCTGAAAATACCACCAGCACCGATGAAGATGCGGAAGAAGCTGCTGCACAAGTTCTGTCCAGTGTTGAGTCTGAAATCGGTCGTACGACTGACCCGGTACGCATGTATATGCGTGAAATGGGCACTGTTGAACTGTTGACCCGGGAAGGCGAAATCGACATCGCTAAACGTATCGAAGACGGGATCAACCAGGTTCAATGCTCCGTTGCCGAATACCCGGAAGCCATTACCTATCTGCTGGAACAGTACGATCGCGTTGAGGCTGAAGAGGCTCGTTTGTCCGATCTTATCACCGGCTTTGTCGATCCGAACGCGGAAGAAGAGATGGCGCCGACCGCAACTCACGTCGGTTCTGAACTCTCCCAGGAAGACCTGGATGATGACGAAGACGAAGATGAAGAAGACGGCGACAATGACGCCGCCGATGACGACAACAGCATTGACCCTGAACTGGCACGCGAAAAATTCGCTGAGCTGCGCGCGCAATACGTCGTTACGCGCGACACCATCAAAGCGAAAGGCCGCAGCCATGCTGCCGCGCAGGAAGAGATTCTGAAGCTGTCTGAAGTGTTCAAACAGTTCCGTCTGGTACCGAAGCAATTCGACTATCTGGTCAACAGTATGCGCGTGATGATGGATCGCGTGCGTACTCAGGAACGTCTGATCATGAAGCTCTGCGTCGAGCAGTGCAAAATGCCGAAGAAGAACTTTATCACGCTGTTTACCGGTAACGAAACCAGCGAAACCTGGTTCAATGCCGCTATCGCGATGAACAAACCGTGGTCGGAAAAACTGCACGATGTCGCGGAAGAAGTGCAACGCTGTCTGCAAAAACTGCGGCAGATTGAAGAAGAAACCGGTCTGACCATCGAACAGGTGAAAGACATCAACCGTCGCATGTCTATCGGGGAAGCGAAAGCCCGCCGTGCGAAAAAAGAGATGGTTGAAGCGAACTTACGTCTGGTTATTTCTATCGCCAAGAAATACACCAACCGTGGCTTGCAGTTCCTTGACCTGATTCAGGAAGGCAACATCGGTCTGATGAAAGCGGTAGATAAATTTGAATACCGTCGTGGTTACAAGTTCTCCACCTACGCTACCTGGTGGATTCGTCAGGCGATCACCCGCTCTATCGCGGATCAGGCGCGCACCATCCGTATTCCGGTGCATATGATTGAGACCATCAACAAGCTCAACCGTATTTCTCGCCAGATGCTGCAAGAGATGGGCCGCGAGCCAACGCCGGAAGAGCTGGCTGAACGGATGCTGATGCCGGAAGATAAAATTCGTAAGGTGCTGAAGATTGCCAAAGAGCCAATCTCCATGGAAACGCCGATCGGCGACGATGAAGATTCGCATCTGGGTGATTTCATCGAGGATACCACCCTCGAGCTGCCGCTGGACTCTGCCACTACCGAGAGCCTGCGTGCCGCCACTCACGACGTTTTGGCTGGCCTGACCGCTCGTGAAGCGAAAGTGCTGCGTATGCGTTTCGGTATCGATATGAACACCGACCACACGCTGGAAGAAGTGGGTAAACAGTTCGATGTTACCCGCGAACGTATCCGTCAGATCGAAGCGAAGGCGCTGCGTAAACTGCGCCACCCGAGCCGTTCTGAAGTGCTGCGCAGCTTCCTCGACGATTAATTCGCCGCACACGTATAAACGCCGCCGCAAGGCGGCGTTTTTTTATCAGGTCATGCGCGAGCGCCCTATTTGGCCTGCAGAATTTCTACACAGCGCGAGTATTCGCGCCCTCATTCCCCATTGCTATAGCCCACGCATAATGAGCGCTTGATCCAGTTCGCGATAGGCCTCGACCAGTTTTTCCGTTTTAATTCGGTTTAAGCCACTGGGATTCGGCAACACCCACACCATCGTCGCGCCAATGGCGATCTTTTGTTTACCCCAGGCGATACCGCGCTGGCTGAACCCCTGTTCAAAAGCCTGTTTACCAAGCACCGCCAGCGCCGCGGGCTGGTAGTCCTCTATCTTTTCAATCAGGTTGCGTCCGCCGCTACGTAATTCATGCAACTTCACCTCAGTCGCTTGTACCGTCGGTCGGTCGACGAGTTTCGTTACCCCGCAGCGAAAATCCAGTAATTTTTCCGCCTCTTCCGGTTTCAACTGTCGATCGGTGAAACCGGCCAAATGAATAACTTTCCAAAAACGATTCGCGGGATGTGCAAACGGAAAGCCGGTATTCGCCGAGGAGAGTCCCGGATTGATGCCGCAAAAAACCACCCGTAGCCCTGGCGCCAGTATGTCCTTAACCATTATTACTCCTGAGCAATACAACGTTCTTTAAGTATAACGGGTTGAAAACACATTGTTTATAAAAACAGCACCCGCACGGTTACGGCTGGATTACAGCGTAAAGTTACATTATAATCCACCGCCACGGCCCCTTAGCTCAGTGGTTAGAGCAGGCGACTCATAATCGCTTGGTCGCTGGTTCAAGTCCAGCAGGGGCCACCAAATATCAAGGATTTGCGAGGAATCGCGAATTTAAAGAATCTCTAGGATACCTATAGGATACTTTAACTAGGTATTTTGGAGTAACGGTTTGGCTAAAAGCCTAAACGTCCAGTTGGGTCGTAGCGGCCTCTTTCACTGGAAGATGTTCTAAGAACACAAGCGCTACGGGTCTGTATTTCTTGCTCCCAACTCTTCATGAGACGGCAGGAACCCCTAATGGAGGTCTCAATGACTAACTCTATTAAGGGCTCAGACCTGCTGTCAAAGCGTATGCTTGCCTTGAGTGGCTTGCTAATGACGCTAAGCAATATTGGTCTAAGCCCATTTGTTGCTCTGCCAGTTAGTGTTGCTCTTGTCTATGTATTACGTAAGTAACAGCGTAACAAGCCCGGCCCGGCGAAAGCCGGGCCACCCACTCTTAGAGTGCTTCATCCTCACTTAACATTTCTGGCGCTAAATCCAAAAGTTCAGAGACTTCACTTAATCGCTTCTTAGAAAACATCCAAGCTTTCCCACCCCAACGAACAGTTATCCATTTTCCGCTCAGTTCTTTAAGTTGTTCCGCATAATCATTTGTGTCTCCTACCACTACAAACGCCTTTTCGGTGTAATCAATTAAGCGGATCTCATTAGAGCTAGTAGTTTTTTTTACCTTAGCTTTTGGGCTCGAAGTAGCAAGCGTAGAGCTATCGGCATCAAATTTCTTATCTTCGTGACTTTTCGCTGCCTTGACAGCTTTCACATCCACCACTGTGTTAACTGAAACTTCTCGCAAAACGATTGTTAACTGACGCGATAGCTTCATTTTAAGCTCATCAACATTCGTATATTGCTCTTGTATCCCTTTGTCTCTGATGCTTTTTTTAAATTCTTTTAATTTCTCAAGCTGTTGTGTATCAATAAGATCGAGATCCACTTGTTTTTTTGAATAGTAAAGCATCACTGGTTTTTGTTGTTTCAAAAACCACTTAATCTCCTCAACGGTGCCACTTTCTTCAACACCTGTTGGAGACCCTAAACGAGTCCAAAAAGCACCAATTAACATATCGCAGTTTCTAACCACCTGATTGTTAATGATGCCCTGCGGCCTATCCCCCATTGTTGGAGCACTGTGGGACTCCCACCTTACTGGTAACAATACAAAACCAGTCGTTTGTGAATTTAAGGCATTCCATTCATAAAGACTCTCTGTAATAGCTTCCCTTTCTTCAGGTACATCTGATGGAGATGCAATTAGCACATTCAACACAGTTGCCGAAAATGACATTTTAATTTCCTCATCGTTCTAAATATGCAGTAACGAGTAACGTTTTTACATTCATGCTTTTACGTTTAAATTAACATCAAAAGCATTCTATATACCATTGAACTTCAACAATCTTTCTTTGTGAAACATGCTCATATCAAAAGCGAATTCTTCATGCTCTGCCTGGAAAGTACCGAACGCCATCAACGCTGCGACCGCAGGATCGATCTTGTTACCGGATTTCTTTTTGTTAGGTTTTATGTTGGCGTTAGCGTCGGACTCCATCACCACGTTACCCATAGCCTAGGACAGAACCGGATCGCCACGATGGCGTAATACCTTACGGTTAACGAACACCTCAAAAGATTTAGCAACCGGGCTGAACCGCAGATAAGTTTGCTGGAAAGGCTCCACATCGAGCCCCGCCCCCTGTAACTGGGTACGCAGATGCGTCGCGTTCCACGTATCAAAGCCCACCAGCCGGATACTGAATTTTTCAGCATCTCGCAGGATATCATCACGGATGCGGTCATAGTCGATACAGTCGCCGGGCGTGGTGCGTATCCAGCCCGCGTTCACCCACTGGCGATAGATGGTGCGGTTTTTGTTAGCGACGTTAAGCAGCTGCGCTTCCGGCAGATAATGACGGGTAAGAAGTCGGATCTCCCTGTCGAACGGGAAAGCGTAACTTACACTGGTAATATCGCTGGTTGAGGACAGATCAAACCCGGCGTAACACTCCATTCCGGCCAGATCTTCTTCAGCATAATCGAGTGCACAGGCATCCCATGCCCCGGCCCCCATCCACGGCGTGGATCCCTGACACCAGATATTGAAACGTTTGGTCAGCATTTCCACCCACTGCGACGGTATGCTACGAGCTTTCTGGATGGTGGATTCCAGTTTCGCGGCGTCAACGGACACATGCAGGTTAGGGTTAGCCTTGATCCACATTTCCGGCTGTTCAACCTCGCTTTCGTCGTCCAACTCGTAGATCAGGACAAACAGAGAATCGTTGCTCTCTTCCCCGGCCAGAATCTGGCAGCAGTAGTCATAATGCTGTTTACAGGCGGAAACGACGTTACTCCCGGCAGTAGTGATGGCGAACAAAATCGCCTCAGGACGTGCGCCCATACCCAGCTCAAGCGCGGAATAAACTCCGTTATCCGGATGAAGGTGGTATTCATCGACAATCGCCAGGCTTGGGTTAGTCCCTTCAATAGTGGCCGCTTTTGCCGCCAGCGGTTTTAACAGGCTGTTGCTCTTCGGGAAAATGATCTTGTGCGCCTGAATATTGACGCGCTTTTTCAGCGGTTTTGACAGCAGGCACATCTGGCGGGCATCGTCGAACACGATACGGGCCTGATCCCGACTCACCGCCGCCGTATAAATATCCTGCTGGCCTTTTTCCATTACCAGGAACCAGTTAGCCAGCATGGCGGCCACAGTGGATTTGGCATTCTTGCGCGGCACTTCGATAAAGGCGCTGCTGTACTTTCTGCGACCTGTCTCCCTGACCTTAAAGCCCAGCAGATTAGCGAAAGCGAATTGCTGCCACGGTTCCAGCGCGATTGGCTGGCCGCGCAACGGACCTTTGACGTGAGGGCAAAGTCGCGAGAACGCGATAAACCGCTCTACTGTCGCCGTATCAAACTCATAACGGAGATCATTCAGGTCTGAAAAGTACCTTTCGACGGCCTGTTTTACCCGCTTACAGGCCGGAATTTCGCCAGATTTAATAGCGCTGGCGTAATCATTCCATACGGTCAAGTTCGTCTTCCTCTTCAGTTTCAGGCGGGTTACGGCGACGGCTCACCGGATCAAAGCCCAGCAACGACGACATTTTTATGAGAATTTTTTCGGCATCAGCCTTTGCGCTCAGTGCCGGGTTCCGGCTCTCACCGCCCTGGCTGTTCACAATGCTGAATCCCCGTGTGGCAAGGTCTTCCACGGCTTTGCGGTACATCGAATAGTTGACGCAATAAAGCTCAAGGTTGTTCCAGTCGGCAGGCGTCAGATCACCACGTTCCGCCAGTTGCTTCGCCTTT
Source organism: Salmonella sp. 5800 (assembly GCF_046558195.1). Lineage (NCBI taxonomy): Bacteria > Pseudomonadati > Pseudomonadota > Gammaproteobacteria > Enterobacterales > Enterobacteriaceae > Salmonella > Salmonella sp. 5800. The sequence continues at coordinate 229,811 of NZ_JBGDOX010000003.1, forward strand.
GCTTTCCACTGCTGCGCCGCGATTTCATCAAGGTAAGCGGGCGGTTTCGGTGGTCTTGGCATAAATCACTATTTTCCTTTTCGTTTTATTTTCAAAAAAATCACTGTGCATAAAAATTTGAGGGAGCGGGTGGTTCCTCGCCGGGAGGGGGTTGTCTTTGAAACCTCCCCCACCCCGTTCACGCTGACTCATGTATTCCTGTTCACTCATGAGCAACCTCATAGACCCAGTCGTTGCGGCGCTGCGCTGCTTCTTCCTGTTCCCGGAACATTCCGGCTTTACGCTGCTGCTTAGTTAGCGGGTCCGTTGTGGCTGTCTTGCGACCATGACAGGCAGCACATAACGGCTGGTGGTTACTGGATGGCCAGAACAACACATCACCTTCGCCCTCAATAGGTATGATGTGATCAACGATAGTTGCCTGCTTATAGACGCCAGCACTATGGCAGTGGGCGCACAGCGGATTAGTCTTCAGAAAGAGGAGCCGGTATTCTCCCCATCGGTTGGAGTAACCGCGTTCTGTGCGTGTGCCTCGTCGGCTATCACTCTGCCGTTGTGCATTCCGTTTGTGTTCATCACATTTGCCGGACTTTACCCGTTTATTACATCCGGGCTCTGTACAGCGTCGTAAAGGTTGCCATGGCATTTAATACACTCCAGGTTCCCGGTAGTAGTTCCACAATGACGAAGTGCTAAAGGGAAGCTCGGACGTTTTTTCCGCCGCTATTTCCCGGTGCTCATACCAGTGACCGACCAGTAGCAGACACCCGACCTTCAGCGCAGGATTAAACTCGAGTCCGTCATCAAAACGCCTGCCGATATGTTTCTGGCAAATCTCCAGCGCGGCGACGATATACCCGTTTATCAGGGCGTTCTCATCATCCCCGTCGATGCGGCAATGCAGTTTTACTTCTTCCAGAGTTATTAATTCAGCCATTGGCCACGCCTCCTTTACAAAGGAGCTCAAGACTGGTGCGGTCGTTATCCGGGAGGGCCGCCTCTATACCGTAAATATCACCACTGACTGCGGGTGACAGATATTTCACCCTGTGTCCCTGCTTAACATCACTGCGATAGCGTATCCATATTCTGACTGTGGCCTCAGAGGACCACGAACCGGTAGCCAGAAGCTCCCGGCCAGAGATACCTTTTACCTCAGCCCAGATCGTGGCGTAGTCCACCCAGCGTTTTATCGGTTCTCCCAATGGCCCCTGACTTTGTTCATAGCGCTGCAGCGTTATACGATGTTTTAATCCTCCGGCTCTCATTCGCTACCCTCCTTACTTTTATTGTTATTTACTTCGATCTGCTGCTTCCATGCCTGGCTGAATTCGTCCCCACCTTCACGCGGTGGCATCCCCTCACGTTCGCGGGCTTCATTCGGATTCATAATCCCGTTTTTAATACCGCGTTCGTAAGTGGCGTAGCGTTCGGTTGGTGTAGCGCGGAGAAGGTCAGCAGAATCGAACTCAACCTGGTAACGGGTACCGGATGCAGGACGGGCCACCAGCAAAGCGGATTTGATTTGTTGTTCGAAATTCGCCAGCCAGGGACGCATGGTCATAGTGAGAAATGCGCGGCTCGCTTCGCTGAAGTTGCTGTAGGTACTGTTGCTGTATTCCTGAAGAAAGATCGGAGAAACATTAAACATACGGGCAATGTCTTCAATGGAAAAACGCCGGGAAGCCAGCCATTCAGCATCCTGATTACTCATGCCCAATTTTTCGTAATCCATTCCTCCTTCAAGAATGGGCGTTTTCCCGGCATTTCGTGCACCCTTGTACCGCTCCAGTGCATCCAGGGCTTTTTTACCGTTCACGCCGTCAAGCCAGTCTTTTGCTTTGACAATGCCCGCCGCCATCATGCCCTCTTTCATGATGTTAGCGCCGTGGGGGGGGGGGGGGGGGGGGGGGGGCGCGCGCCGCCCCCCCCCGCCGGGGGCGGGGTGGGGGGGGGCGCCACCCCCCAGCCCGGGGGGGGCGGAAGACTCAG